>NZ_JANQIH010000228.1 GCF_028282265.1 Allomuricauda sp. | reverse complement strand
TAGCGGCACCATAAAAGTCAACACCGGGTTTTCAGGGCTTTGATGGAAATCCTAAACTAAAGAAGCTAAGCGTACGATAGGCGGTTTTGGGTCGGTCGTGCGTCGACAATTGAACCAGGACTAAGCATGAAGAAAGCTTTGCAATTGCTTGTTTGGACGAGGGTTCGAATCCCTCCGGCTCCACTAAAATTATTCCATTCAGTATCATTAACCCTGTATTCATTTGATTTACAGGGTTTTTTATTTCTTTAACTTCATCTTTCATTGTTACGTTATTGAATGTTAATGATGAAAAAGAGGGTGAAGCTTTCGACGGAATCACCCTCTTTCTTTTTGGTAATTAATCAGTTGAACTTCCATTCTTGCCACCTAGCAATAGGATTTCGTTGGCCTCCACTTCCGTTACATAGCGTTGATTGCCATCATCAGTGGTATAGGTACGGGTCTTGAGCTTTCCCGTCACCCCGATTTCTTTGCCTTTGGCGGTATACTTCTCGATGATTTCTGCCGTCTTGCCCCAAGCCACGATACTATGCCAATTGGTATCGGTACGTTTCTCACCCTTGGCATCTTTATAATGCTCATTGGTGGCCAACCGAAACCGTGCGACTTTTCTACCGTTTTCCAAATTCGTCACTTTGGGGTCCTCCCCGATATGACCGATCAACTGTACATGATTTTTGATAGTACTTATAATTGAAATGTTTAAAGGCCTGCCTTGTCGGCAGACAGGATTAAAAATTGATTTACTTATTATATCCGGCAGCGTTTTTCTTTTTTGATTCTTTAGCTTCACTTCCGGATGGATATTTTGAGATGATTCCATAATTTGATGTTTTGATTTACTTCCCATAGAGCCGTATAGCCGTTATCTTTTTTTGATGCCCACACGATTTCAATATTCAGGATTGACCGAGGACTTATAAAAAGGGAGTGTGCGCCCGGCTTTATGCAGTCCGGTCAACTTCTGAATGTTGGTGTTTTGCCACCAAAAAAAGGAGGGCTATCAGTTTAGGGAAATCCAAACAGGGTATGGGAGGCTAAAAAATAGTAGGAAGTGGGGCTAAATTAATGACATGAAATCAATCAAATTGGAATACACGATAGTAGGAAGAAAACCACAATCCATAGGTTAAAATACATACCTTTATTGTACATGTAAATGGCACATAATCAATGATTATATGTGCTTGTTAGCTGTAATTTGAATAAAACAATATGGAATTATACAACATAGAAAATGCTCAAACCTTGCAAGAGTATTATAGCCCAATACTAATTGGACTATCTATTGAACCACCTAAAAATTATCCAATAACTAGTCTTGAAATTCATGAATATGAAGGAAATCAATTTCGAGTTATTTGTCGAGTAGCTGAATACGCTGGAGCTACAATAATAGATGATGTTGCGAGTGTGGCGGAAAGGCATAATATGATTTCACCAAATGAAGTTCTTGAAAATTAAAATGATCATCTACCGAATTGAATGAGTGAATTACAGAAATATAGTTTTGATGGAATTTATGGATTGATTGATTTAATTGAGGAAAATGTAAATATGGAAACTTCATTCTGGAATTATGACCGGACATATTTCATTGAACATTCAGCTAAATTCAATAAGGAAACATTACTTCATCAATACTTTACCGTGACATGTTTAAATAGCTATTGGCGAGATTTTAGAAAGAGCACAGATTGGTATGAAGAAGAAGGAATATTAGAAGATTGGTACGAAAAATTTAATCAATATAACATTTCAATTCCCAAATATAGACCTCGAAAAAATTACGATGCTTATAAATGGTTTTCTAGGCACATTGATAAATTTGAAATACTCTTTGAAAATCTATCAAATGAAGCATTCTACATACTCTTTAACAATAGAGACTTTCTTTTAAAATTCAACAAGATAGTATCCGAAACAGTTTATGACTTAAGTTCAGAATATCCTGAAAAATATATTTCAAAAAAGGGAACTATAAAGCGAACGAATATACCCGTTTGGGTTAAAAAAGCGGTTTTCCATAGGGATAAAGGAAGATGTGTTTTTTGCAATACGGACCTGACAAATTTGATTAACACGTTTACAAAAAATAATTTTGACCATATAGTTCCTTTAGATTTATATGGAGCGAATGACCCTTGTAACATTCAGTTAACTTGTGAAAGATGTAATAAAACAAAAAGTAATTCGGAACCGTCAACATCTAGTAAATATTACTCTTGGTGGTAAATAAAAAACTACAGCTAACAATGTATAACCGCAATTACGGTGGATTCGACTACGTCCGAATCCACTCAAAATTACAAGCGTCGGTACTTGATAGAAAAACAAAAACTTAAAACCTGTAACTGACTGTTATACAAGACCGTTGTACCCAATATTGCTTTTGTTAATGAAATTAGAGTTTGAGTAGAAAAGATATTACAATTATTGTTGGTTCAGGAGCAGTAGAAAATTCATGGGTTCCAGTCATGAGGGCGATAAAAAAAACTCATGGTATTAACACAAATCGTGACGGAGCCAATTTTCTCATGGCAAGGGAGATTTATCAGCTAAGATCCTATTCTAAATTCGCTCAAAGAAATCACTATCCCGAAGTCTTTAGAATTATGAAATCAAATGTCGATTTGCTAAAGCAAAACATTGCTTATGAGTTAGGCGAGGCTCAAAAAACAGGAGAAATAAAGGCAAGACAATTACTCAAAGAATTGGTAGATAAATTCACAGATGAAGGCTTAGATAGAATCGCCATAGTAAGTACGAATTGGGATGAAGTTATTGATATTGCAATTAACAAATTGTATCAATGGGGAAAACGAGGTATGACCAGAAGTATCAATTGTTATCATATTCATGGAAGCATCAATAATCCAAGCACGTTGTATTTACCATCTGAAATTACTTTAGAGAATTACAGAAATGAAAATGAGGAGAAAGTAATTGCAAATAATCACTTGAACTTTATTTCCTTACTCAGAAATAATAACAAAACTATACTCTATGGCATCTCACTTGATCCTTTAGATGCAGAATTAAACGTAGCTCTTGCTGGAGGTTGGGGATCAAAACTAAATGAAGAAATAATAATTATTAATCCTAATCATGAAGTAGTTGCTGAGAGAGTTAAGCTACTATTAGATAAAAAAAGTTCGATAAAAATTGTTGGATATAATCCAAGTAATTTGAATCAAAAAATTGAATACAAATAATATTGCGTACAACAACTGCTATAATCCATTGACTACTTTGAACAACAAACGAATGAAAACACTAACTTGAAAATCTGAACGAACTTCAAGGAAAAGATTTCTGCTGCGCCATTCCCGGGACGGTGCGGCAAATAGCAAGTCGACATCATCGCGGCGTTGGCACCAATAATAAAGATTAATGGATATAAAAGATTACATAAAGAAATTTGCCTTGCCTTTTGACAAAATGAAGTCCGAATTTGAGGAAGACTATGACTTTCTTTATGGGCAAGAAAAAAAGTGGCTATGTAATTTAGAAGATAAAGTAAATCTGCTCAAAAACGAAAAGAACCAAGCAGAGATAAATACTGTAATCCATAAATTGAAGTCTGATGATTTATTCACTGAAAACGATACTAAGATACTTTCAACGTTTGTAAGCAAAGTAAATACAATTGTTAGAGTAGCTAATCGTATCAATAATTTCAAAGAAGGAACCAAACTGGATGATGATTCAAAATTAGAACTTTATAAATTCTTCAATGAGGCTAAAAAATCACCTAACCTCAAGAGTTTCACAATTCAATTAAACTCAAATCTAAATAACTTCTTACCTCACATCTTTTCGGTTATCAAGCACTGTCAGAATCCAGTTGATTTTCCAATTTATTACAAGTACTGGAAAAATATCATACGAGAGGTTTTAACTAGAGATAATGATTACGATTCAATATGTGAATTTTATAGGAGCTTTCCAGAAACTAATCGTCATTTAAATTTCGCCACATACTTGGGTATAATAGGAATTCAAATAGCTAAAAACATTAATTCCGTCGGTACCAACGTTACAGTCGGTTCAAAAGAATACAAGTACTTGACACAAGATGTAATCAACATTGAACGCTACAGTTCAATTTTAGATGAGAATTTAAATTTAATACACCAGTTTTTTTTGGTTGGGGCTTACTGGGATGGTTCCAATCCATCAAATCAAACAGATCGGTTTTTAAACAATGGAATCTGGGAAAATGGTTATGATGATAAATTCATCGAAGAAGTAAAAAAAGTTCCTGAGGGCTCTAGAATAGCAATAAAAGCCGCATTTACCCGAGAAAAGACTAAATCTGTTATGGCAATAAAAGCCAGAGGTATAGTATCAAAAAATTATGATGATGGGAAAAAGCTAAAAGTTAATTGGGAAAATGACTTTACCCCTTTTGAAGTAGATTTTTCTGGTGGATACTGGGCAACAATAAAAGAGGTTACAAATGAAGAGCATATAAGAAAAATTTGGTTCCAAAATGAAATAAGCGACTCCCAACTACATGCTAAAGTCATCTATTCGTATTTAAAAAATTCTTTAAGTCACCGTAAAATACAATCTGAAATATTAGGAGAAAAGGCTCCTGCCAGAGGAGGAGGATTTTTAGCAATGGAAATTCTTCACAGCTATGAAATTCAAGGGGACAAAAAAGGGATACTCAAGAATACCCCATTTGACATAGAATATAAAAGTGCAACTGGTAAATATTTAGAAGCTCTTGAATTACTGAAGGAGAATTACCCTGAATTTGATGAAGAAACTGAAAAAGATAATGACATGACATTTCCATTAAACATCATTCTTTATGGGCCTCCAGGAACTGGAAAAACATATAATACAGTTTTAAGGGCGGCAGAAATTATCTTAAATCGCAAAATAGACTCTTATGATGAAGCTCTTGAGATTTTCAAGGCCAACCTGCATAATCAGATTGAATTTATCACCTTTCATCAGAATTACAGCTATGAAGATTTCATACAAGGCTTAAGACCAGACACAGAAAACGATAAGGAATTAACGTTTGAAAGAAAAGACGGAGTTTTTAAAGTCATAGCAGATAAAGCGTTAAAAAACATTATGGCTTCAGAACAACCGCCTATCGTAAAAAAGACATTCGAAGAAACATTCAACGAATTTTTTAACCCACTGGTAGAGGGTGAAGTTGAAGAGATTGAAGTAAAAATGAAGAAAGTATCTTACTTCATAACAGCTATCACTAACAAATCAATCCAATTCAGAAAAACAAGTGGTGGAACTGAGCATACATTAAGTATTTCTACTCTAAGAAAAATGTATGATGCTGAATCAGTTTTAGATATCCAAGGACTTTCATCTTACTACACTCCTTTGTTGGGTGAACTTCTTAAGATCGGTAAAGACTCATCAGGAAAAAAGGAAATTATTCAAAGAAAAAACTATGTTATCATTATTGACGAAATAAACCGTGCAAATATTTCTAGGGTTTTTGGAGAGCTAATTACCCTTATTGAGTCAGATAAACGATCACATGGCAGAATTCCAATGGAAGCAAAGCTACCTTCTGGAGATACATTTATTGTTCCATCAAACTTGTACATTATTGGGACAATGAATACCGCTGATAAATCAATTGCGCTTCTTGACATTGCTTTACGAAGAAGGTTTGAATTTGAAGCAATGTATCCGAAATATTCTGAAGACGGACTCAATGTTAATGATGAAAACGTTTTGAAATCCATTAACGAATCCATTATTTCGGATAAGGGACATGATTTCCAAATTGGTCACTCCTTTTTCATGGATTCTCAAGAAGACCCATATGATTTTAAAAGAAGAATGAATGTAAAAGTTATTCCTCTTTTATTGGAGTACTTTATGAATGATTCCAAAGCAGTTACTCAAATAATTTCCAGAGCATTATCGAATACCCAATTTAGTATTGATGACAAATCTTGGCCTTTGAGAATTTCCAAAACAAATGAATAACCTATTCGAATATCAAAACAAAGTCAATATTCAAGCTTCATTTGATGGCTTGGAAGGATTTCTTGATGAAATTTGGAATAACCGAGAGAAGAACTCTTTCTATACAGAAAATGGTAATGACAGAATAGAATCTCAAAGGTTCCTTCAATTCATTCATAAATCAAACCAGTTAAAATCCAACAAATATGTTGGAGTAATTCATTATGAAGGGAATAAAATAAACCTATTACCAAAAATATTTTTTGACTCTGAAAAGGAATATTCAACCAATGAAGTAAATCAAATTCAAAACCATGTTCTTTGGTGGTTAAGCTATTGTCATAAAATTAAATTCCCAAACTATCAAACTTCACTAGGAAGTGTAAAAAGTGATTTTTTTGAAATTTTAATCTACCTCTTTTCGAAATATACTCGAGAACTTTTAAATTCTTCAATCTATCAGCAGTATGAAGAGGTAAATCGTGAGCTGTCATACATAAAAGGACGTTTAAACACAAACGAATATATCAGCCAAAACTTAAGTACAGGTATATGGCACAAACTTAATTGTACCTATGATGCCTTCGTTTTTGACAATGAGTTCAATCGTATAATAAAGTATGTAACTACACTCCTATTTAATGTTTCCTCAAATCAGGACAACAAGAAGAATCTGCGAGAAATCCTTTTCATATTGGATGAAGTATCAGAAGAAAAAGCAACTGCTGAACAATGTTCAAAAATCTCATTCAACCCAATGTTTGGTGAGTTTGAAACCATCCGTGATTATTGCCAGTTGTTTCTTGCCAATTGTGTTTCTTTTGACTATAAAAATGACTTAAAACTCTTCGCATTCCTGCTTCCAATGGAATATGTTTTTGAAGACTTCATTTTTGGTTTCATAGATAAGGAACTTGAAGACGTAGGGGCAAAGTCTCAAAGAAGTAATACGTATTTGGATGAGGACAAAATCTTTAGTTTAAAACCTGATTTATGGCTTAAAACTGATCAAAAAACTCTGATTGCAGACACTAAATACAAGATTGTTTATTCAGATGAAAAAGACCCTAAAAAAGGAATTTCTCAAAGCGATCTATATCAAATGCTCGCTTATGCTGTTAGATTTGAAGTTGCTGAAATCATATTGTTTTATCCAAACACAATTAAGCAAGGTCAGGAACAACAAACAGAATTAACGATAAAGGATGCTCTAGCAGCTGGAAAAGAAATATCGATTAAAGCATTTCAACTTCCAATAATTAATCATGAGTTACTCGAATTAGATTTAGAGCCCAAAAGTGAACTATCCAAGTTATTCGCATCAACAAAAGATGAATTGAAAAATAAATTAGAAAAAATACTGGCGCCAACATGTGTATAGCGCATTAAAACGCACCATATACGAGACCGTTCTCTCAAATCTAAACCATGATCTTTATTTTTCAACGCTTCCATTTTTTGGGAACCATACACTGCCATTAAACACATTCGCCGAATACTAATCCCGCAATATAAAAATGTTACTATTTCATATTTGAAAAAGGAATATATTAATAATCAAACCGTTTCTTGGGAAAAGTCTACCTATTCGGTAAGCACAAAAATGTGAAGACATTGAAATATCGATAAAATAAGCTATTTAGAATTTAGGTTCTGGTCTTTATACTAAAAAATGTTTTTCTGTTTAAACAATCTAATTCCGTTTATAAAATCAAGACAAAAGCCGCCCAATAGTAGGGGTCCGGATATTTTTCCCTTATATATTCCTGAGTGGTAATCTGCGCTTTTGCTATCGAATATTTTTTATTTATTAAACAATCATAAAAAGCTTCCATATATTCCTTGGTAACCTTATCGTCCACTTTCCAGAGCGAGACCAACAGTCTTTTTGCCCCTGCTAACTTTAACCCCCGCTGTAGCCCAAAGACCCCTTCGTTTCCGTTCACTTTACCTATACCGGTATCACAGGCCGAGAGCACTACTAGCTCCGTGTCCCTTAAATCAAGGCTTGCTAGTTCGTTACCTGTAACGATACCATCTTCTAGATCAGCGCGTATTTTCTCCCCCTTTTTCCAAAAGTGATTGGCCCCCGTAAAGACAATCCCAGAATGGTTCATTGCATCATCTTCATCCCTTATTTTACGCATTGCACCGCTACTTGTTGGCAGGAAACTAGCGGTTTCAACTGGTTTTTCATAAAACCCATGTGTAGCTATATGTAAAATATCCGGTTTCCTTTCGGTAAGGGACTTATAAAAATCATCTTCGAGCCCTTTCTCACCCGAATAAGTAAACGATGCGATTCCATTACTTTGCATGATTTGCCGGATTGCGGAAATTTCCTCTAGCGCACCCGGTAACGGTTTCCATCTCAGCTTTCCTTTTTTACGTTCCTGATTCCAAGTTTCTTCAATATGTTGCTTTACACTCTTGTCAAAATCATATTCCAAACCTCCAAAGAGTACTGTACTGGCAATATCCTTCAACATTAATTTTTTATTTAACAGGTTCTTGGTAGAGGAAAGCTGCACCAAGTCCAACACATTTCCTAGATAGGTTCCGTCGTCGGCACTCACCAGTGCCGAAAAGGAAATGCCGTGTAGAAGGCCGGAAGGCGAATAATAAACTGTTCTAGATTGATTTAAATAGCCTTCCAACGGCTTCCATATCATCGAGTACAATTGAGCCCCTTTTTGTTCATACAGTCCCTCTATTCTGGATTTTGTATCCCTCTTGGTTTCCAATATTTTAAGGATTGCTTTCAGTTTGTCTTCCTTGAACAGTGGTATAAACTGCGGATATTTGGAGCTCTTGGTAACAAGTAAGGCCGCATAATAATCTTTTTTCTTCAAGTTGCCGAAGGCGAAGTCTCCGTAATTAACAAATTCAATGGCCGCCTCATTGGGACCCAATGCATTTTGTACCTTTTTCCAGTTCGCACCATTGATCAAATCCTTATCCCCCAATTTTTGTTCCAGTTCTCTTCTGAAGAAACTGGCGTAGTCCAATTTTTCCGCACGGTTTTTAAAATTGATGTCCGAAGCTTGTTCTCTTGCATCAATCCAACTCTTGTGAATGCGTTGAATATCCGAATCACTATTCTCTATGGCATTTTCTATTAAGGTAAGATCGGAATTCAGGAACAATTCCTTCAAAACAAGTGCAGTGTTATAGGCTTCTGCCATTATTTCACGGGAGGTACTCTCCGTTTCCGAGAGATAAATAAACGGTACTTCCCATGCATTGGAAACATAATCATAAAGAAAGGAAGGGTTGTTGAATTGATTTTGTAACGAAGCATCCATTCCATAAATTGTAGAACTTAACTGCAGTTGATTAATTTGTTTTAGATTCATCAACAGGGTCGAATCCGCCTTTTGGGTGTATCCCAGTTTAGCCTGCGAAAAGGCCAAAGTGGGTCTAAAATAGTTATTTAGGTTGTTATAAAGTCGTTTTTGGACCGAATCGGTTTCTCGCGAAACCAGATGTTGGGCCTGCGAAGAAACGTTGTCACAAAGTGCAATAGCCTCCTCGTACTTACCGTTGCCGTACAACGCGGTTACCAAACCCAGCCTAGACAACAAAACGCTGTATTCCGTTCCTTCCTTACTTTGATAATGACGGATAGCCTTGGTGTACCAGTACTCCGCTTTGTCATAATCTCCTAGGCACATATAGTTGATGGGAAGTATCAAGGAACCCAAAATATTTTGTTCGTCTTGGGCTAACTTCAAACCATATTCCAGCGCTTTTTCATACTCCCCTTTTTGAAAGTGAAACATCCAATAGTAATAGTTTGCCTGAAACACTTGTCCCAGTTTTTCGCGGATGTTCGATAAGTTATTAACCTCGTCTTCGGAGAAGGTTTTTGGTGAAATGTTTTGCACCCAATCTTCGAAATTGATTGGGTCCTCGTCCAAACTGCCACTCAAGAGGTTGAATGTAGCTAAATGGAGTTGCTCCCATCTATAGAGATTGGAGTTCTTCCTTCCCATAGAGTCCAGTTGTTTAAGTTTTGCTTGGGTTTTGTCTATAACTTTGTTTACCAACATGGAATCCGAGCGAACAAAGATTTCCAGATAGTCATCAATATCTTTGAAGTATTGTACCTGTTCCTCGGTCATCGATGAAAAAATGCCGTTTTGATGTAGGCTATCTATTAAACTTTCGTTCATTTTGATGTCCTTTCCAGAAAATTCGGACATATCCATGTTCTCCGAAATACCATAGGCTTTGTTAAAGAGCGAAGTATACTTTAATCCTTCATCCACCATAGCCGTTATATCCAAAGGTTCGGAAGCAGGATAACCAAAGGAACGTCTCCGTTTAGCATCTGGATTTTGGGATTCCCTTAATGTTTCGATTTCCTTATCAATCTGAGATGAAACACTAAAAGGATGCTCATACACACTCACAGTTCTAAGGGATTCAAGCGTCTTCCAAAGCATCTCATTGTTTACGGTATTGCGCCGTTTTCGCACAAAATCCAAGATTCCCTTTAAGATAACATCCACTGCAGGTGCATCTTGGGTAATAGAGGACAACAGGGCCGCTTCTTTAAGAGCCATATCCAGTGCGGCAGCGACACCCTCCTCTTTTTGGTGTATCATCAGCTTTTTGGTCAATGCGTAACTGTAACTTCCAGCAAGTCGCCGTTGAAAGCTAGCGTCAATGGTTTTATAGTTGTTCTTTATTTTTTTGATCAGTTCTTTAGCCTCCCTCGTCCTATTTTCCTTTACTAGCCTGTGGAGACCGCTCATATCATACTGCATTTGTACAGTCAGTTGCCGTAGTTTCTTCTTTTCTTCGGTAGTTTTGGGTTCTTCAAGGGCGTAGTATGTGCGAATGGCATCTTTAAGTTCCTTCTTTTTTTTAACTGTGGTGCTATCTGCTTTTTTGGTGTAACCTGTGGATTGGCTACCAATGTACCTTGTATTTGTTATTGAACTTTGATAAACCTGAGCATTCGGGTCCAGCCATCTCTTCACCGTTTCAATTTCCGTATCCAAACGATAATAACTACTCCAATCCCCAGGGATAAGCGCATTGATCCTTTCTAGGTAATCCAGATACAGCTTCAATTCGGTATCTCCTTTTTTTCTTGGTGAAATGACCAACTTTAGCTGTGAGAGAAAAAAAGTGCGTGACCTTTTTTTGGGATAAAGCTTTAGAAAACCCTTTGTTCCTTTGAAAGCGGTTTCCAGACCCTTTTGAAGCTGATTCAATTTTAGATAAGCCCTAACCTCAGAACTTATAGAATAGGTGTAATAGGCGTACATGGCTTCTTGCTCTTTTGGGGCAAGTGAAGTGATATCTTCTCTAATTTTTTGCAAAATCGCGATTCCATCTGCAGTTTTACCGACACGAATGGTCTTGTCCGCATCCTGTAACATCAAGGGCAACTTGTACACAGGTTGTTGATAAATAGCTTGTTCCAATGGCTCTTGCCCGAAACTTAAATGGCAAAAAACCAAACAAATAACCCAAAAAGGTACTATGCTTCCCTTCGTTTTTGACAAAGGGCAAAAACAATCCATGTAATTCACTGATCTCATACGTGTATAATTCTTCTATCTAATTGGAGGGAAGGATAATGCAATGTAAATTGCAAATTGAAGGTAAACAAATCCAACCAAATTCCCTATGCGTTTCATCTTAAACATCTGTTCTACAACATTTTTCTTCCTATCATGCCTTTATGGGTCCTCGCAAAAATCGGAAGGACCGTACACCGTGATTTCATGGCATGGCAAAATTACTTATGGAGTAGATAGTATTCCTTTGAAGAAATTCGACATGATCAAGACAAATGAGGTGCTGCATTTTTCCAGCAGTCTTGATGAAGTAAGGGTAATGGATCCTTTAGGGAACGACACCCTTATTTACCCTTATAAAAAGGCAACGGTGAAAAAGGGTGCCCTAAGTGTGCTCCTCGACCTTTTTTTTTCGGCCGTGCGAGAACCATTTTCATCCCGCGGGGACGACTTCGAAGTAGTACAACTTTTCATTAAGGAAGGTTCCTTGATGAATACCGAAAAACTTCAAGTTTCGCAAAAGGCTTATACTTCTAAAACCCCATATTTCTTTTCCTGGGAGAATTCTAAGGGAGTAAGACAAGTACGGGAAACAAAACCGGGTGAAGAAACGTACATCGTCCTTGACAATACGTTGTTTGGTGATGCGCTGGCCCATACCCAACATAATTCCTATGGGCAGATTGGATACCGGGACAAGCCCCAAAAGGCAGTAACCTATTTTACTGAGATATATTTGCAATTTTCCCACTTCATCGAAATCCGAGAAGAATTGAATTTCCTCAAAAAAAAATACCACGAGTTTGGATTTGATGACAATCAAACCCAAATACGCCTATCTCGTTTTATCAAGGAGTATTACGGCGAAGCGATTACCCTCGAAGATTTTATCCTGAAGTAGATGAAAAAACGAATACTTTGGTTCTGTTGTGCGAATACACTCATTGCTACTTTGCTTTTTTTTGTCCTGCAGCGCAGCCATCTCCTTCCAGGTGATACCAATACCCTGTTCTATTTGGGTCCACATTTCAACAAATTGTTCAATCCGGATTTTTCCAAAAATCTTGCTAATGACTTTTTGATTGTGGATACTAGTGAAGACCTAATGTTGGTAGAAAAACGAATTCCAGGTAAAAACCAACGTCATGTATCTGGCAATATCGCTATCACAGACCGAGGTAAGCTGGCCGAATTCTTTAAACGTCTTAACAAAGCCCAGAACCATAATCTGGTTGTCTGCAATCTTCTTTTTGACCAGGACTCCCCTGTAGATGAAGCCCTAACAAGCGAGATGCAACGTTCGAAGGATTTGTTGGTAGCCCAGGGAAGGGATTCTATGGTAGTTCGGCCTATTTTTAAAGGATTACCCTCAGGCTTAACGGAAATCTATACAAGCGCGGGAACGGTTAGCAAATTTCGACTCTTTGAAAAAAATGAAAATACGATACTAAAATCGTTACCCCTATTGATGGCTGAACACATGCTCGGGGACACCACAGTTCCCGGTAACTTCGTTAGCCATCTTGGTAACCAAAGTATCTTTAATGATTTTTCGTTGGAAGAATTCGTGCATGCCGATGAGGTTGCCCATTTTACTTTAGGTTTTTTAACGGACAAAGACTTGTCCAATGAACGTTTCATGAAGATGGTGCAGGATAAAATAATTATCATCGACAATCTTGATAACAATACTAAAAGAACACTTTACAATAGCCAAACCCCCACGGCGATTTTTCTGGCCAATACTTATTTGTCTATTCACAATGGAAGAAATGGATTTAGCATCCCCTTTTTGGTAACGTTATGTATCGTATTTGCCTTTTTTTCCTACTTGGTAGCACAACCTCAGAACCGATTCCAAAAATCTATTTTCAAATTACCTTTGATGGGGGTTTTTATAGGCGGGGCAGGATACATTCTAAGTTTTATCATGATCTCCTTGGTTTTCTATGTGGTTTTCCACAATAATCTCAATCTGATTTATATGGGAATGTTTTTTTATTTGGAAAATCTTGTTATAAATCGACGATTTCATCTCAGGAGAATTCAGAAAAGACTGAATATCCGGTAATGCTAAATATCTTCGGTACCGTCGTCCAAATCGTCGTCAAGTAAATCATCAATACCAAAATCGATAAGGTCCTTATGTACCTCACTAAAAAAGGACTCCATGCCTTTTTCGCGTGGCCCAACGGCAAAAAAAACCAATCCAAAGGCGCCAAAATTCCTTTCTGCCCAATCCATTTGTCGTTTCTTTCCCCTTTGTGACTTTAGTTTTTGCTGTATAAAAGCGATGCATAAATTTAAGAGTAAAAAATCGTCCCCCACTTCCGTACGCAAACGTATAAATGCTTCATTTTTGTCCAAACCATAGGCGTCAACAAGTTCATCTAAAGTATGGTGCAAAAAGGTTTCCAACAAACCTACATTTTTGAAGATTGCTTCTGCTAGACCTGCTTGTTTTGGATGTTCGCCCTCTTCAGGTTCAAAAGATGCTATTTTAGCTTCTTCCCTTATTTGTTCATGGTAACTGCAGGGTCTTGGTTCAAATCCGATAAGCCATGCCAGAAACTCAACGTTTACCAAACTTGTACGCGCATCTGGACTTTTGTCATACGCCCTTACGAATTTACTAACCCTTTCATACTTAGCGTATTCATAAAGCAGCTGTTCAAAATCCTTGGCTTCTATAGGCTTATATTTTTTTCCATTTCTTTCATAGTTCAAAAAATTCCTTAAGGTTCTTGAATCCAGTCCAATATGTCTTCCTTTCAAAGTAATAACTCGTAGCGCAGCTGTTTTTATATTATCCCGGCTAGGTTCCCTCAAATAGGTATCTATTAAACTTCCACCGTAGGTAGAAAAGTAATGCTCCATTACTTCCTTTACATAAATCTCATTCTGCTCTTTCATTTTGCCCATAGGTGAAAAGTACGTAAAAAGTTAAAGTTTCGAGATTCATCACCGTCATTGGATTAGAGTTTTCACCCTTGACCACACCTCGTAGTTTAGCAATGTAATTACTCTTTAAACTTTAATTACAAGATAATTACAATAAGAGAGGCCTCTCATTTTAAACGAATTAGTAACAAAAAATTTATTTAAGATGAGACATCTAAAGCATGTGTTGACCTTAGCATTTATCACAGGTTTATTTATGACTTCTTGTGATAGCGAGGATTTTTCCGAAAATCAGGGGATTTATGAAAAAAGCACTGAAGGCGATACCGAGGACATAAAGAAAACTCCGGATGGCCAAGGTAGTGAAGGGGATACCGAGGATATAAAAAAGAAACCTTAGAACAATTCTAAAACCAATTCTCATAGGCCATGTGGAAACGCATGGCTTTTTTATTAATATTGAAGAATAAACCAACCCACCAATGCCGTACCGATGGATTTATTGGACATTACTTCTTCTCACATGTTATGCATGTCAGCTTACTCCGGAAGATTCCGGTTTCCTTGACCCGGCTAAAAAACGATTCTTAGAAGAAATAGAAGCGGATACAGTTACCTTGGAACAGCGCATAGAACTTATAGAGGACTACTTTGAAAGACAGGTGGCTACCACGATCGATTCCCTGGATTTACGAATCACCCTAACACTAGGTCTGTTACATTTTAAAAGAAACGATTTTCGAAATTTTTTACATGTAAACCGAATATTGGCGAGAAAATCCAAAAAAGCTTCCAGCGATTACTTTTTGGCCAAGGCTTACTTTAACCAAGGATACTATTACGACGAACTAGACCGTAAACCTGATAGCGCCTATTACTATTATAAATTATCCAACGACGCTTACCTCAAAATCCCCGATAGTTCAGAGATTGGCAGCAATACAGTGAACATGGCAATACTTTTGCGAGCTACCAACGATTTTTTTAAGGCGAAAGAACTCTTAGTGGAATCCTTGAAATATCTGGATGAGGAAAAGGATAAAAGGTTTGTAGCATCCGTATATGATCAACTTGGTGCCAACCATAGGAAATTATTAAACCTGTCCGAAGCTATCCACTACCATAAAAAAGCGATAGCAACAACCAACTCCCCGAATGATGTAGTATCCTACAAAAACAATCTTGGAGTCGTCTATATCGAAAACGAGGACTACGAAGCAGCAAGGGCTCTTTTTGAAAAGCTTTTGTCCGACTCCTTATTGAAAAAAAATTCAAGACGATATGCGCGAGTGCTACACAACTACACCTATAACCAATGGAAAAGTGGAAACAGCCTGAGCGTTGATTCTTTCATAATCGCCGCAAAAATTAGAAAGGAGAAAAACGATAAGAGCGGATTACTTTCTAGCTACACCAATTTAGCCGAATTCTATTTACACGGAAATCCGGAAAAGTCAAAACGATATCTGGACTCCTTGATTGCCCTCGCAAAACAAATACGGGTTCCAAGAGCCGAAACGGACGCTTTGACTTTATTAATGCAATTACAACCCAACCGGATGGATATCAAAGACCGGTACATTTTCTTAAAGGATAGTCTGTATCTACAAGAACTCAAAGTAAAAACACAGTTCGCCCACATGAAGTATTTGGATGAGCAAGAAAAGCTCAAAATCCTTACCCTAGAAAGAGAAACAGCCGAAAGACGCTTGGAAATAGCGGAACAACGTACCCAAAAAGTCATTGTACTATCTCTTTTGGGACTCTTCATTGTAGTCGGTACGTCTCTTTTCTATTACAACCGTCAAAAGTTCAAAAAAGAAAAGCTACAAGAAATCTATAATACGGAGAAGAGAATAAGTCAAGATTTACATGACAGTTTGGCTAATGACGTCTTCGGTTTGATGACCTCTATACAAAATCAACAAGGCAAAAACCCGGAAGTGTTGAACAAACTTGAGCATATCTATCAAGAAACCCGAAAAATTGCTCATGATAACAGCGCTATAAATGCAGGTGAAGGTTTTGTGGACGAACTTTTGTCCTTGATAAACCTATATCAAAGCAATACGGTTACAATTCTGACAAAAGGCCAAAATGCCGTTAGCTGGGAAAAGCTTGACCAGTTAAGCTGCATTGTTTTGCACCGGTGCATTAAGGAATTATTGGTAAACATGAGAAAACATTCCAACGCAAGTTTGGCATCGTTCTATTTCGCCATGGAAAAAACAAAATTTATCCTCACTTATAGGGATAACGGTATTGGAATAATCGACAAGAAAAAAGGTATTGGGCTCCAACATATAAATTCCCGCCTAAATGATCTTGGAGGTACACTAGCCATCAACTCGTTAACCAAAAAAGGAGTTGAAATAAAGATTAGCATACCCATCTGAGGCTTCTTTTGTGGTTATGGTTTTCCGTAATAGCTATTTTTAAAAATTATGGATTTTTGAAAAAAATTGCCCTGCTTCAACTTAAAGAAAAGCAAGATACATGTTCAAAAAAATCTTAATAGTAGAGGACTTGGATACCGTTGGGTTGGGAATCACAACCATGTTGAAGCAAGAGCTTCAAATCCCAGAGGTGGTTTTAACCAAATATTGTGATGAAGCTTATCTAAAGTTTAGGAATGCCCGTAACAATAATGTTCCTTTCGATCTCTTAATTACCGACTTATCTTTTTCCGAAGACTACCGGACCTCAAAAATCCAATCTGGGAAAGAACTTATTGAAAAAATAAAAGAAAGAGCCGATAACTTCCCCATCATTGTATGTTCCGTAGAGGAAAAACCCAATGTAATTCGGAAATTTGTTAATGAATACAACGTTTCAGCATATGTTCTTAAGGGAAGAAACGGGCTAAAAGATCTTAAGAAAGCGGTTATAAACGCATTCGATGGAGCGCAGTTTTTGTCGCCTGCCATTTCCGACATCAACAAGCAAAATAACCATTTTGAAATTGAGGAGTTCGATACCGCTCTCCTACTCCATCTTTCAAAAGGATTTTCACAAAACCAAATTGCACATATTTTTTCCTCCAATGGAATCTCCCCAAGTAGTTTGAGTTCCATAGAAAAAAGATTGAACCGATTAAAGGATGTACTAAAGGCAAACAACAATGTACAGTTGGTTGCCAACGCAAAGGATTTGGGGTTGATTTAATTAGCTCTTCGTCGATGAATTACTACCGTTCATCCAAACCCGATATGAACAATCTATGCTTTACGGAAAGCCGTAAAACCGTCAGGTTCATAGCCATTATGTTTGTTTTCAAAGCTCTTTGACCTAAAAGTCAAAGAACATCCAATGCCGTTCTTGGGGGAGGGCGGCATTTAAAACCGAGCTACGCTTAAGTTCATAACAAACATAGATGAAACAATTTCAACGAATTTTTAAATACTTCGCCTTATTCCACTGTTGCGTTGCTTTACACGCCCAGAAAACTAATCAGGTCTTTACTTCACCAAGTCAATCCTTCGCTTCATTCAAGCTAATGACCTATAAAGGTTTGCCCCTTTTAAATGGTTATGAAGGACTATATGAAAAGGACAGTAACGGACGAAGGACACAAAAAATCACCGGCACCTTTAAATACTTTAGCCTCCTAGAAATGAAATACCTAGGCGAATACTATCAAGGACTGGAATCATACATCCCAAAACCCTTAAAAACAAGAAGAGTTTATTCCTATGCCAATTGGGATAAGACGGTAGCCCAGTACTTTGGGGAACAACATTTGCGAAAGACCGTAGACCGATTTTGGGTTCCCAGCGCTGAATTTCGATATAAAAAAAATTATGGTTCTCCAAATGGTCGCCCATGGGCGGGGGATACCGAAATAGAACAGGTTCAGGCTTTTCAGAAATATCTAAAAAGCAACGATTTCAAAAAGCTTCAAAATTGGGCTAAATCCATTTGGCCAGAGGACCAAGTAACAGGTTATTCGGTAAACAAGTTCAAGATAGGGCAATATGATATGTTAGCTAAAGGATATTGGCTAAAGATGGAAAGTAGTGGAGCAAATGGGGGATCTATAAATCTTCACGGTCAACTACTCAATCTTTCATTGACCCATAAACCCACCCATGATTATGAAAGGGATTTTGCTACCGTTATGGGGACAGGAAGGAATGAAATCTTGTTGGAAGTATCCCAAAGCGAAGCTGAAAAGTTTGAAGAAAGACTTAACAAAACTGTCAATTACAGAAGACCAAAGCGTGAGGTATTTGTGGTACAACAGATACAATTAAAGAGGGGACGAAATGATTTTGTCGATAAAAGTTTCGGCCCCAAAAGAGAGATTTTATTCAGCTACAGCAATCCCAATCTTGATCTCTACTGGGACAACGGTCTTACCGACAAAATAGCCACCATCGACCTAGACCAGGTAATCTATAAGAATTAAAGAGTACATTATGAGAATACCCAAAAATAGTTTCCTTGTTCCCTTCTTTTATGTAAGCTGTATCATCAGCACTTGGGCTCAATCCAACCAAAAAACCTATGAGGCGCCCAACTCAAATTTTAAGGATATTGTATTACAGACCCATAAGGGATCACTAAGGTTTGGAAACATTGATGCAGATCCAAACGGTTTAAAGGAATACACTGCGAACTACAGCAGCTATCTAGCATTGGTCCAGTTCAAAAGGGAACAACAACGGTCAGGTTGGGACGCCCCCTACAAAACCATCGACACCAATCTCCCCTATTATGGATCTACTACTGCTACAGCCAATATACCCATGGATGTTATCAAATTCAACGCCATATTAACCAGTATCGCAACCGAAGTTGTCTCAGAAAAAGGGGGCAGAACCTATTACAAAGAGCGGTATGCCGGCAGCATATGGAAAGGCAACACCGTTGAACAGGTCAAAAACTACCGTGCTTTTGTTAAGGAGAACTTCAATGCTTTAAAAAATTGGCCAAAACAGATAATGAAAGATGGAAGTGAGCAGGCATACTACGTAACCATAGACAATGTAAGCGAATACGATTTTGAAAACCAGGGGTTTGTGTTGCTCATGGGGTTTGATAATATTAAAGATGACAATAGGAGGTTGTCCACCTTCTTGAAGCCTATAGGCAACCGAAGAAAGAAAGTTCAAATGAAGGCATTTGCAACGCAGAATAGACTTAGCGTGGGCGCCAATAATAGGTTTGAATACAGCTCTAGAAATTCTTACGAAAGAAATGTGGATGCTGACCACCAACTAGTATTCTTTCCAATCGCGATTGAGAAAGCCAACGAGGTTTTAAAATCAGGAAAAATATACATCGTTAGGAAAATAAAGCTCAAAGACAATTTTACATTCCATGTGGATAGCCCGCTAATAGAACTCTATACCGATAGGGGCTTGACAAAAAAAATAGGGCAAATGGATTATAACGATTTAATACTCTACCAATGAGAAAGTACATTCTGATTATATTGGTTTTTTCGGCTTTTATTGCAGCCCCTACGGAAATTGAAGCACAGATACTAAAAAAAGCGTGGAAGAAAGTAAAAAAAGGTGTAAACGATGGTATTGATGAGCTTACCAAGGGAAAGGACGAAAAAAACAGTTCAAAATCTTCCGAAACTTCCAAAAAACAAAATGAATCAAATGAACCGGATATATCCTCTTTGAACATCGATTTTGAGCCTGGTCAAAGCTTCAAATCCAGTAATAAGGAATTCAAGCCCATTGAAATCCAAAAACATAATGGATTGTTGAGATTCGGAGCGGTGAATTCTTACGGTAAATACACTAGTAACAAATATGCCTATGACAAGGCAATGACGGCAAAAATCGAGTCATATGTGAACGCTCAACAGCTCTATTTTTTGATGGTCGAAACCAAAAACCTCAAAAAGTACCTGGAAAACCTTGAGACAGATGTGCTTTACGAGTCTTTGACCAGTAGGAGTAGGTACAACGACCCAACTGCTTGGCAAAATCGTGATCTTCAGGTCTTTTTGCAACGTCATGTTAAAACTGTTGCCTTCAGAATTCTTGGGCAAAGAGCACTGGAAAAATATTTTTCCAATCCCGATTCCCCTAACCCAAAACCACAAAAATTTTGGGGAGGACACAGTTCGGACGAATTCAGGAAAATGGAAAAGTACCAAGCTTTCTGTGAGACAGACCTAAAAAGCCTTATGAACTGGTCCAGTGACTTTATGAAAGGGGATGAACTTGAGTTTTACTTTGTAACCCCTTTGAGCATCAAGGAATACAATTTCGAAAAAAAGGCTTTTGAAACCTCCAACACAAAAAATGGCTTAGACAACATTTACTTTCAAACCAAGTTTACGGGAGACAAGCAACAACCTTTTGGAGAATATGTCCCGGAAAATGATTTTGAATACAATCCCAATCCTGACGCTAAAGGCAAATATTCACCTCTTGATATACCCATGTCGGTTACGGAGGCCAAAAAATTTGAAGATCGCTTGTCCAAATATGGAACCTTTGGAAACCAAAAAGTTGTTTATATAATACGTAAAATAAAGTGGAAAAAAGCTAGGGAACGCAGGACACTGGCTTCAAAAAATGAAGAACCGGTTTATAAGGAAACAAAATACACCTACTCCTTTAGCGAACCTTTTGTAACGGTATATGAAGACGAGGCGCTTACAAAAAAAGTCGCTGATATACAGATGTTCTTGAACTAAACATCCAATGGCCCGCTCAACGTTCTTTTTTAGGCAAAACGGTATGTGCACCACCTTATCCAAGAAAATCGGATTGGTAGCCGTTATATTGTTCACCAATCCGATGCTAGGACATATGGAAGGTAATCCCCCTGCTTTGAATTCGTTGCTTAGCAATGATTTTAACACGATTATCCAAAGTATTGATGTTGCAATGGCTTCAAATATTAGCGAAACGAAATTTCTCCAATTGTTTGATGAAGGCCTCAGACAAGGTTTTCAAATGTTGCTTTACAACCTTGAGTACGACCGCTTTAAACTTCATCGGAAAAGAATTCGTACTTCCAAAAGGTTATTGACAACATCCCGGTTTTGTCATCCTGTTTTTCACGGAAGAATTAAGCTAAGAAAATCCGGAAAAACCAAGGTAAACGGAAATCACTACGGAATATTTGCGGATTTTAGGGGGAAGTGGTTCGGTCTCTGGAAAGAACATCGAATAAATCAATGCTGGTTAGCACCAAGATATATAAGGGCTTTCTTTGAGCATAACGGACATACAACCCTCTTAAAGTCTTTTCAAACGGTAGCCATTGGTGATGGTATTGGTTGGAACTATACTATTGAATACAAAAAGAAACTATATCTGCTTGGTTACACTGTACACTTTAATGGAGAAGGCAAAATATATCTAAAGAGACCTCATTTAGGAATGGCCCAAAAGCAAAATGCGCTGCTATGGATTACCAAAAACAATTACTATCTAGAATATATCTGTAAATCCGAAAAATGTAGTGCGTTACCGCTTCATTATTGTATTTCCGGCAGCTATTTTAGAAAAAGTGATGATGTTTCCCCTGTAGAGATATTCCAGGCAGTTTACCTTTCCGACAAGTCGACTACAAGAGTCCCCTTTCAAATTCAAAAAATAACTAAACATTGAAATTATGGAGCGTTTCAAAAAAAAAACCGTGTTGTTATTGGTATCTTTTTCATGGTTAACTACCCTCGCCAATGAACCTAAAAGTGAGATGTCATATTCCGATTTTAACGGCATTTATGAAGGTGTGGTCCAATCCAGAAAAAGCAGGGGAGCTTACGGATTGGGAGGCAACAAATCATTGGTCAGGCTTCACGTATTTGTTTACAATTATCCTAACCCTAAATACAGGGATATGTATAATAGGGAAACAAGAAAAATAGTCAAGCCCAAAACCGTAATGGGACTGCTTGAAGTCTATGATAACAAAAGGGGGAAAGGCACTCCCGCACGTTCCTATTTTACGGCACGAGGATACCTATCAAGTACCGAGTTGAATATAGACTACATAGAAAAATATGCGGCGGAACAAAACGGACAAATCAAATTGAATAGCGGTAAGATCTCAAAATTCACAATTCCACAACATAGCGCTGGGGAATTTGAAATGAAGGTCGGATACTCCTATCAAGGCAAGTATAGAAAAGTACGTTCATATCAGCGTGTGCCCAATCTGTTTTATCCTTATTTCGAGAGCTTGCTCAAAGCTAGCGATAGACGAGGTAACGGAAGGGTAAGTCTTGGTTCTTCAGGATATGGGAATCAAGGTAGTATTTACACCGAAAATCCATCCGTAAACGAAACTCTACTCAAAGCTGTTTTCTCCTATCGAAATTCAACGGAATTCAGCTACGAAAATCCCGCCATTAGCTGGATAGAGGACATGGAGTATCAATTAAAAAACGCTTTAAAAAATCAAAGCAACGGTGCCCATCAGCATTTAAAGTATTTACCCAATGCCAACAAACTTGCTGTCCATATAAACACCTCTCGATATTCAAGTTCGAAGCAAGTACACTTTTTCGATGTTATCATCAAAAAAAACAGTGACCGACTGGATTTTGAAGTAGTAAGAACTTCAGTTGCCAAGGCCTGTGTCTCAAAAGCAAAAGTAGCGGACAATAATCGACGAATAGCCGCTCAAAAAAAGAGGATAGAGCAAGAACGTATTAGAAAAATCAAAGAGCAAAAAGAACAGATTGCCGCACAGAAGGAACGGGAAAGGATTGCCAATATGTTACAAGAAACAACCCCAACGGGAGAGCCCACCGAAGCACAAATGAAGTTTGCCATCGAATATCAATACAAAGTAAAAAAAGGGTCTTTGGACAGGATGGCGAATCTTGACATTAGCGAATCGCAAAACCCCGTCGCCGCAATGTCCAAACTTATAGGTATGTCTTCACAAACTGTAGACTATACCATAAAGTCGTTCAAAAAATATGGCTGCGTAAGTGCTGAAAGTGTTGGAAAACCGGGATTTAACTGTGACTACTCTATCGAAATCAATATCGGTGGAAGCCTTGGTTCGTATTACGGTAGTCTACTCAACAACACCGGAACAGCAAATATTAATAGCAGTAGGTTTTTGAAGGTAAACGGTATTTGGATGCTTGTGGATTAAGCTTAGTTTTGACAAAACGACAATTCAAATAGTTGCAATAATCACCTATTCGGTAAGTATTAAACAGCTAAGACTTTGAAACACCATTATACCAATCCTTTAAGCATTTAGGTTCTGGTCTTTATAATTCAAACTAGTGTATTTGCTCCCACTCAATTGTAACCAATCAATTTAATCGAGTTTTTTTGCTCGAATCATAGGACGAAATCATTTAATAAGTTCAAACCGAAAAACGGAATTTTTCTTTAATTCAGTCTATATGGCGTAATAAGATTGTTGAAATAAATTCGCATAACTTTACCTTTCTATCCGCACTTTCTTCTATATAAAGTTATCTATGGATTATAACCCTCTCTGTCTTTAACAACACTTTAAAGTCATTAACTAAATATTTTTACAGAAAAATTAGAAGTAGTTGGATAGACCCTGGTAAATAAAATTATTCAAGACTTTTTAAATAAATACAGCATAACATTACTACATGACCATTCTTCAACTATTTCCATACCCATAAACTCTTTTATGTAATTACAAAACTCGTTTTTGGCATAACGATGAACAATAGAAAGCTTAATATCTTTTACCTCAATCCCATCTATTATTGCAGATCCATATTCGGCTAGAACCGATTTAGTCTTTCTAACCACACTTTCATTCTCTACTAAACTGTATTTTATCCTTTCATTTTCATATTCTACACCCAATAGTTTTAACGGTGAAAAATTATGTAAATTATTAATCTCACTTTCAGAAAACAAACCCATCGACTCTAAATCCGTATTGATTTCAACTAAGAAAAAGTCTCCAGGGCATATTACATTCTTTACCGCGTTCATTAATAAGTTTTCACTACTATTACCAATAGAATTGCCTAAGCAAACAAATAAGTTTGAGGTTTTTTTGTGCGGATAAACAAATGCGAATCGTTTTAAGAAATTGAAATCTCCAATAACTGGAACTACATTAAATTTACCAATAGAAATTTTTGAATGAATATAATCTAGGGCATTCTTCATCATCAATGGACTAATCTCGATTGGGTAAAAGTCAATCATGTTGTTTCGGTACATTCTTGCACAAAAAGACTCTAACAAGTAGGTTATTTTAATTCCATTTCCGATTCCTAAACTGATTATGTCAAATTCACCACTAGTTTCATCCAAAAATGCTATGATTTCTTCTGAAACTTCTTTTAGCAAAATTTTAGAGTTCATAAAAAAAGTATAGTCCGGTTTCTTACAGATTTCCTGCCAATATCTAGATGCTTCATCGGTATAGTACAAGTATTTCATTGGGATAACTTGGTTATCAAAAATTGCATCTTTTAATTCTTGTAAAGAAATCCATTTATTACTATCCATAGAAGTAATTTATACCGAATAGTTAAACCGTGTTGCCTTTCTAAGGAGTTTTATTTTTGAATAAATTGAACCAGCTGTCATATTCCTTTAACAAGAACCATAATATTCTTAAGACTAATAAAATAGTAGCACCATAGGAAACTGCCTTTAATATTAAAGTCCTCAATCTTTTTGAAAGCTTAGGAGCCAATTCACCTTTCATTTTGGTCGGACCAAAAGTTGGTTTTAAATAACCTTGTGAAATTCTCAACAATTGATGGTCATTAACTGTAGACTTGCCCATTTCCCAGAAAGAAAAAGGTCTATTCTCTACATTAAATTCTCCATTATTTATATAATCTATTAGGGATTGCCTCAGATTTGAATTGTTATCCGTTTGTAAAATCTGCTCCTCTTTTATTTTTAAAGTATTAAAAATTACGTTCATGGCTATTAGAGTAGTAAAAGATGGGTCTTTATTCCGGTTTAGAAGTTTTTTTAAATGCTCTCTTGAAAAAAAATTTTTGGACTTTCTATCTAAATCACAAACAACGACGGAACCAATCATATAATAATTCAACAAATTGCTGTTGGACCCGAATGTGAAGATTTGGTTACGCTTTAACTTTTTCCTTAAGTATTTTGCAATTTTACTGCTTTGTTGTGATCCAGCACAAATGATTACCGGACAACCAGGCTCTGGTAGTTTTAAAGGGTTTTGAATTGAATTGTCTTTGAAAATAACTTCGAATCCTTTTGAATATACTTTTTTATTGTCTTTTAATGCGTTTTCAAGATCTTTTTTCAAACCCATTGGATATGATAGCTTGTGCGCATCCGGGTAATAATAATAGATTTTCTTTCCGGGATAATATTCAATTACTTGCCCTAATAACAATTTCACTCTTTCTCTGTCAGAAGAAGTAGTTTGGAAAAAGTTGTTTTGATTATTCTCCTTTGAGGTATCTAGCAAAAAACTAGAAGTAGCCAAAGGAGAAATGATTGGATAATCCTTCAACCCTTGTTCTTTTAAAAGCAAATATGTTAATTCTGATTGTGCGGATCCTAAAATAAATAATACTTCGTCATCTAGTTTCTCTTTAACATCTTCCAAAAAATGGGCAGTCGATTTTAGGTCAAGTACTTCCAATCTTACATCTAACTGACCGAACGTAATCTCTTTTTTAATTTCGTGGAACGCATATTTGGCAGATTCCAAAAAACCTTCCTCCATTCTTGCATAAACTGGGTTGTAGGTATTGGAAATCAATAAAATCTTAACCGTGTTCATGCAAGTGATTTAAAAAACACCTTTGAAGATTCAGTTCGAACTATTTCTAAATACCCATTTTTAACATAAAAATTTGTGGCAAACCGTTTATCGGACCGATTATCGTAAAGCAAACTGTTAACTAGTATCAATCCTGTATATCCACCTTTTAGGGATTCTTTCTCGATTCTTTTCAACATCATTCCTCCTATTCCATGACTACGAAATTCAGGATGTACAAAAATGTTACTAAGCTCTAAAATGTCCGGAGCAAAACGATTCGTATAACTAAACCCAATTATTTCAGCGTTTGCAAAAATTATACAGCAAGGGTATTTTCTAACCGAATCCCCTAACCTTTTCTCTAAAAGATCTCTCCCCGTAAATTTCCTGAAAAAAGACATCACCCCATCGATATCTTGGTCTTTCAAATTCTTAATACTTAATTCATTAAAGGGCAAGTCTGATGTCATTGTTTTCCTTTTTTTAATGCTTTCATTTCGAAGACTTTCTTCCAAGGAATCTGGAAATGATGGTAATCCAATGGACTTCTCCAATTTCCACCCCATTCACTAAAACCATATCTCAAAAAAATATCAACTATAGGCTCCGTCATTCCCTTTTCAGCTAATCCACGATTTAGAAATTTTGCTCCTTCCTTTGGAAAAATTTTTGCGTCAGAGCTTTCATGATTAATTATAATATATGGATTTTGAACAGGGTTAATATCAATTGCCGAACCATAAGAATGGCTTGACCATCTATCTTCGTTCATTACTTTCCTACAATTAAATCCAGAAGTATTGTTATCGTTCATTGAATCTACATCAGAACCATTATAAAAATCAATGGGAACTGCTTTATGAATTGGGAATTCTATCGTAAATAAGTCCTTAAAAATTGAAAGAACGGAATTGGCAATTTCATCCAACACGATAATGCTTCCGCTTTTGTTATTCCCTGAAAAATCTTTATGAAGAAAATGTACCTCTTTCAAAAAATCTAAAGATATTGGGCAGTCTTCGGACCATTCAGCACATTTCCTAATGTTAATTTTTCTTTCACTGCTCAAATCTTCAATTGAAAAGCTTATCATGTATTAACAATTGTTTGGAATTAAGATTGATTTATAGAAATTTTCAAAATAAAACTCTAAGTTAACTGTCTGGCACAAGTTTGTTTCGATTTATGTCAAAATAAACTTTGTTCAAACTTGAAAATCTAGGGCCCTAACCACAGGTGTATCCAAAAACAACATTAAAATTCCACAAAACCTATATACAATTAAAACCCAGCTTTACTTCTTTGTTTATCCGTTTCCCTTATTTAGAATATGATTAAGATGCTATAATAATTAGTTATCCGTTATTTAATTTAATCTTATTTACCAGGCTTATTAGTTGCCTTTTTAATGACTAGAACCAATCTAACCAATAAAGTTCTAAACAAGTTCATTTTAATTTAAGGTTCTGGTCTTTATACCTCTGTAGCCTTCATTTAAAATAGAGAAGGCTTAAAATGGATTTTCTTATAGTTTATACATGTACCCAAGTGAAATGTAATTAACCACTAATATCTCTGTATTCAATGGATTTGGTTGCTCATTTAGTCCAGAGCCGGAAGTATCAATACCATCAACAAAACGATCTACATAACCCAAAATCCCTCCGTAATCAATAGTTAAATTGTGTTTTCTGCCTATTGAAAAACCTCCACCGAATAAAAGTCTTGGGCGAACATTGTTTTCGATAGAAATACCGGGGCCAATACCAAGGTGTAAACCGATAGGTGAGTCTCCCAACTTCAAACCTGCTCTTAACATAGTAGCGATACCCGCTTCTCTTGAAGTAGATTCGATTTGCTTATAAGAATAGACAGTATTTTCACCATTTGTTGAAGCAGTAGTAAAAAAACGCTCGTTACTTAAGTTTGAATAATAAAAACTTGTGCCTACAGACCAGTACCATTGATTCTCTATAGGAAAAACAAGTGGAGTCAAAGTTTCAGTCTGTAACCCCGAGGTGGAATCTTTAGGTACAAAACTTATGCTTAATTCTTCAATATCACCTTTGAATTGGATGGGTAATGACCTATAAACATTTGATAACTCCAGAAAAAGAATTGATTTTAGAAGTTTTTCCATGTTATCTGCAGAAATGAGGCCGATAAATTCATCTGTTTTCGTTAAGGTACTAGTATAAATAGTTTTTAGTTTATCGACCTCTTTTTTTAAAGTTACGTTCCTGGGGTTTTCCAAAAATGGGGGGATTTCACCTTCCTTGAGCGCGTCAAGAAAATTGGATTGGGCCTTTTTTAGTTCTGTTTGGAATTCCTTCACTATTTTTCTAAGACCATCTATTTCAATTAAACTTTCGGCAAAGTCTATTTTATCATCTGAGTTATCGGGAAGTTTTTTAAAGAGATTTAGTCTTCGTTTATAAACTTCAAATTTTATTTCGTCAAATTTTTGATTGTATAAAGAGAGACCTAGTCCAGCATTGGCCAATGTCGTTTTTTCTTCCTCAATAATTTTTTTTATTGCCTCTTCTGGGTTGGTAGGTGCCATATTTTTCATCTGTTCTATTATGACTGATGATATGGTGTTTGCATTTTCAAAATCTGTTTCCAAAGCTTTGTAAGCTTTAATGTTAGATAGCTCGACAACTGTTGAATCATCGGTTATTATTTTTTGTAGCGCAATAGTCGGGTTGGTCAAAAATCCCGAAGTTAACTGAGTAAGCGCATCTAGGGATAAACTTTCAAAAGTAGGCAGAGCTATACTTGTTGATTTTAGACTATCTTCATTTTTTATAAGTACTGAGTAACGATTAAGATTAATATCATTAACTATTACTCTATAAAAATCTCCTTTTTTTATTTTCCTGGGCACTGCTATATCTCTTGACAGTCCAACGCCGTCAGCACCAAAATCAATTTCTATGTCATAGGTCTCACCCGTTGAATAAGACCTATTTAGCATACGCATTTTCTTTTTAAGTTCTTTCTTTAAATAGTCGATTAATTTCTTATCCAGTTTTTCTGCATCATTTAGCTTTTCAATACTTTCCAGCACATTTAGAAGAGAAGTAAGATGCTCATCTCTTTCCAAAATGGACCGTTTTTTATCCAATTCGTTATCAAGGAGTCTTAAAAAGAATTGTTTGCTATTATTATCTTCCTTCCAATCATGTTTTTCAATTGCATCTCTAAATTTCTGTAAAGAGTTTTCCTGCCCCCAGGTCAACCCCCCGAGCAAAAAGGCAACTACTAATGTAATTTTGATTTTCATTGGTTTCTAATTTTGGTATCAGTGTATCGCAAAAGGAGGTAAGGATTTCATTCTATCATAGAAGCTGGAAACCATGCCATCATTCTTTTACTTTAAATCTGGTTGGGAATTTCAATAGGCATATTATTTAAGAAAACAATAGTTATACTCGGCTTAGATAACCCTGCATTCATAGATGTCAGATTTTCTCGCTTTATAAATTGATAAGTGAATTTTGCAATATGGTCTCTTTTATGATCGTGAAAAACATGGTGTCAACTGTCCAAAAAGCTCTTTCCGCTTAAAGTACAATATTAGCCAACCCTTTCTCAAAATAAGTACGGAACCTATCATAAAGGCAGCCAAAAGAATTTACTATTCTAATAAATATTAATTAATGTTTTACTAACTAAAAAATTCAAAAATATAGTTAGGACAAAACTGATTCCAAAGATTCAATTTTTTGAATTTCCTTATTATCCAAAGATTCTAGACTAGAATCACCTAAATCAGAAAACTTGAATCCTGTTTTCTCGGTAATCCTTTCCAATGGGACCTTAAACAATTTAAAGTCATCCAAATCTAATCCTTCAATACCCGAAATTAAATCTGTTTGTGTTAGTATGAAAGCGTGATGCACTAACTGATTTAAATCTTCATCTATGTAGCAAATCACTTTCCAAAACTCTTTGGGAATCTTAACATTTCTATACACTGGATCATTCTTATCGTCAAAAACTGGACCAGCCATCACATTGACCTTCAAGTCTTCAATTTTTGCGCCATCAAAAATTGCATTTTCTAATTCTCCCCAAATACCTGCAAGTTTTGACTGATTGAATTTTTCATGTTGCGGTACTATATTGGAAAAGAAAAAGGAGTCTCTGTTCGCTTGTTTGGCTTCCTTTATTGATCCCCAACATAATTCCGCTCTTCTGGCAATATGACCTCGGTCAATTGGGTTATGTGCATATAGTTCATCTCCTATTTGCCCGTCAGGAAAATCCGGGTCTTTTTTAAAACTTACACGATTTACCTTTTTGATGTTCCCACCATCAATATTCCAAGCAACCCAAGAAGCAAATTTTCTCTTTTTATTCATAACCAACGAAAAGTGCGTATAATCGATTACCCTTCTATTTTTTGTAATTAACAGTTCGCGTCTTACCTTTTCATTTATTGGAGAAGGTGGCCCGACTTTAACGGATAGAAAGTGGCGATCAAATCCTAATCTAAGATTCTCTAGACTCGTTACATCAGGTTCTGTTGGAACAATACCTAGCTTTTTGAACACAGATGAGGCATAGCAAGCCAAACCATGTTCACGATTATTCCCGGTTTCGCCAGCAAAATGTAGCCCTAGCATTGCATTGGTGACTTTACCCTTTTCTTTTAGCATAACTGAAGAACCAGAGTCGCCCCCCATGCTTACCTCTCCATTAAGAGGTGGTAGCTCTGGGTCCGGAACATATTCAAAACAACCAATATTAGTGTGACCAATACCCGGATAATTGATTTTGACGGTAACATGGATTCTACTGACTACCCCATTGGTTACCGAGGTTGTTCGACCAGATTTTATCACCTTATCTCCCAATTCCGGTTCGGCAATTTTTTTGACGCTAGTATTCAATCCAATTATCTCATCATTCAGTTTTCTGCCCTCTACAATTGCGACGGCGCAGTCTCCTGCAATCCCTAAATGACTATTTACAAGTTTCCCTGCGATGTTCTGATTTGTCCTATTATCATCAAAGGAACCTGGTTGTACAATGAAATCTCCTATTTTTCCATCAGGACCGTGCAGCACATGCCAATTGGAAAGTATTAACTCTTGTCCTGATTTACTATCGAAAACCACACATCCTAGTGTGCCAGCAGAAATTGTCGGATGACCTATACTTGCTCCTGGTAGTATTGGGTCAATTCTTTTCTTTCGATCAACCTTTTCTAAATTTTCAATTAATGTTGCATTTGTTTCATATTTACGTTCAACCACATCAGTAGGAACTTTAACACCATCAATTTCAAAGGATTTTGGAATCACTACCCCCCCCATACTTTCCAGAGCTTGCAGTTCAATCTTTTCACCCACTGTAAATTGAATGCACAATTCATCAGTTAATTCACCATTTTTTTCCTTATATGCAAGACCAACCGAAGTAATATTGTCTTCCTCTAAAAATCTCGTTGCATTATTCCTTATAAAATTCTTTAACTTTTCGTTGCTCAATTTTTGTTTCATAATTCCAACCTTGATTAATTTAATTTAAAATTTCTTCCTGATGCTTTTTAATTACGGCCTCCTTCAAATACCTCAAATTACTCATCCAATTGGGTTAAATAGGTACACCAAAACAAATACAGCGATTGCACCAGAAGCAGTAATTGTCGGCTCCCTTTCAGCCAAATTTGCAGGTTCAGGTTCTTGGGTTTCCGGATTTCTAAGCATTTCTAAACCAGACCCACCTTTATTTTGAGTGTATCTAATTTCTAACATACCAGGAATCGAAATACTTATAGCAGATGCAGCAAGTGCGGAAATCAACCTAAAAACCCAACCCAAGAAGGTATCAGTATCTTCACCAGTATTAAACGGAATGCTTGTTTTCGCGGAAACTACCGAAATAACTATAAAAGTTATGACCCCAAAAATGAACATAGTTCTTGCCGAGTTTTTCATGATTCAATTGTTTACAGTTTTGATAATATATTCTTTGGTCTTGATGCTCAAGAGTTCTCACTGATTAGCAATTTGGGGGAGGAATGAAATGTAGGGATTAAACAATTTGAGGATTCGTAAGATAAAAACTGATTTTGAAAACTCGTTGCACAAAAACCTTATAAAAACTGGGGTTTTTCCGCAAAAACAAGTTAAGTTTTTGTAAAGTCACCTATTAGGTGAGCAGAAATTCTTACAAAGCCAAAAGAGCTTTAGATATTGGGGTTTTGAAAGGTAGGTTCAAGTCCCTCCGGTCGGAAGTTTAAATCATACGTTTTATGACTATTTGATGGGGTTTTGCTTGAGATAAGAACAAATAAAATCTATACATTACTTCATTTTTATGTATAGAAAATTCCATTTTCTTTACAAAAGACATTATCTTTGTATAATATAATCAGAAATCTATACATAGTGTCTGAAAATGTTAAATACATTCTGCCCGAACTGCCGGTCGCAGTTGATATAGAAACCAAAGCTGTTCTCAAAAGCCTTCCCTCCGCACACGCAGCTCTGGCGGAGCTAAAGGGTATTGCATCCACCATTCCCAATCAGAGCATTCTTATCAACACCCTCGCACTTCAGGAGGCAAAAGACAGTTCGGCCATAGAGAACATAATTACCACTCATGACGATCTATACAAGTCAGAATTGAACCTTAACATATTCAAACCCATTGATGCCAAGGAGGTGCAAAATTATATACAGGCTCTGAAACAGGGTTTTTCGTTAATCTCAAAAGAAAAGGTGCTGACCAATCGAACCATACTGGCCATCCAAGAGGTTTTGGAGAAAAACAATGCCGGATTCCGAAAGCTGCCCGGAACAACCTTAAAAAATGCAACAACTGGGGAGACGGTATATACGCCGCCCCAAAATATAGCGGACATCAGAAGACTGATGAAGAATCTTGAACAATTCATCAATGATCCCGAAAAGAGTGACTATGACCCTATAGTTAAAATGGCCATTATCCATTTTCAGTTTGAAAGCATACATCCCTTTTATGATGGCAATGGACGTACCGGAAGAATTATCAATATTCTATACTTGATACAGGAAAAATTACAATCACTTCCCATTCTATATTTGAGCAGTTATGTTATTGAGCGTAAAGCAGATTATTACAGATTGTTACAGGAGGTAAGGGACGAAAACAACTGGGAAGAATGGCTTTTATTTATGATCACGGGAGTGGAACAAACCTCAAGAAACACGATTGCCCTTATCTTACAAATTAGGACTTTGATGCAAGAGTACAAAAACAAACTCCGGTCCAATTATAAATTCTATAGTCAGGATTTATTGAACAACCTGTTCAAACACCCTTATACAAAAATTGAATTTGTAGTAAATGATTTAGGGGTTTCCAGATTGACCGCTGCCAATTACCTTAACAGGTTAGCTGACGATGGACTGCTTCAAAAGGAACGAATAGGCACTGCAAACTACTACATCAACCGACCACTTTTTGAATTGTTGTCCAAACGATAAAGTAAAATCAGACTCCACTAAAAAGAACCTATTGGGTGAGTCGCCAAAATAATATCCCTAATAAGCCAACAGAAATACTAATTTCCAAAATAGGTTCGGGAGTTTATACAACCGGACAGCTGCCACTTCTTCAAAAAATGATATTGTGCTCTTTTGTCCCTAATAAAGGCCGTTTTTCGAGACTTAAAAATTGCAGTCCATATTCATATAAGCTGGATATAATCAATGGCCTTATATTTATATATTAGTCAATAACCATATTCCTTTGTTGTGCTTCATTATTGACCACCAATATCTATGATAAAATTCTTTAGAAAAATCCGTCACAAACTCATACAGGAAAGTCGGTTTTCCAAATATTTGATCTATGCCATAGGTGAAATTGTACTCGTCGTTATTGGTATTTTGATTGCACTTTGGCTCAATAATTTAAATCAAGAAAACCTTGACAACAAAAGAGAAGATAAGATATTACAGGAGCTTCAAAAAGAATTTGCATCAGCAGCAACTGAATTGAAGAATGATCTTAAGGCCAGAGAAAGACACCACACGGCAACTACTCGATTACTAGACTTTCATTTGGAAAAAGACTCATTTAACATCCCACAAGATTCGTTAAGTTTTAATCTTATCAGTCTAATTTCCACCAGATTTTATAGTACAGGACATCCTATTTTAGAGGACCTTTCATCCTCTGGAAATATAGAATTGATTAAATCTGATGTATTGCGTCAGTTACTTGCTTCCTACATTCAAGAAAAGAATCGATATACCTTAGTGGAAGAACGGGAAGCTACTTTTGTCAATGAGCAATTAATTCCATTAATTACCAAATTTGTGGACTTCAGCAAAGTACAAAACGGAACCGTAAATGTTGACAATTTAGAACGAACCTTCCAAGATTTGAAAGTCAACAAAAGATACGGGAGTGTGCTACAATTAAGGCTCCAGCGCATTCATGTAAGTATGTCATATGGTTCAAAGCTTCTTGATGTCATAAATGAGATTATAGATACACTATCACAAGAAATAGTGGAAAAAGATGATTAAATTCTTCAGACATATACGTAGAAAACTAATAGAGCAAAATGACATGGGCAAGTATTTAAAGTATGCCATAGGCGAGATTCTATTGGTGGTCATCGGAATTTTGATTGCATTACAAATCAACAATTGGAATGAAAACCGAAAGGAGGTCCAATTTGAACAAAAGCTGCTCAAAGAGTTGAAATCGGATTTTACCTATAATCAAAGGGAATTGACGAGAAACATTGGAAAAGCTACTCTTTTAGCACATAATTGCGATAGCTTGTTGGTCCTTTTCGATTTTCCCGATGATAAGGTAAATCCAGATGATTTTTTTGGATATGTTAGGAAATTAGGGGGGTATTCCACCTACAACCCCTCCAATGGAGCATTGAACAACCTGATAAGCTCAGGAAACCTGAACATCATCAAGAACGATTCATTACGCACGCACCTGGCCAGATGGACAGGAATGCTGGAAGATGTAAAAGAAGATGAAAAGCGGCTCATAAATTTTGGGGATACTCAGATGAACCCCATTAGATTGGAATACCTGGACTGGGATTCGGAATATTCCAATGTTGCCCCAATCTTTTTGAGCCTAAAATTTAAAAACATTGTAAGGACGATACGCAACAGCGCATATTACAATGTAGAAAATTATGAAACCTTGAGTACCGAGATAATTAAAATTTTGGATGAAATCAAAAGTGAATTGGATACTATTTAGGAAAAGTAAGGGCAACTTTACTTTTGCCCGCTCTTTTTCAAGGAGGACACCTTTAGATTGCCGTTGCTTACTATTAAATAAGATGAGACTGAAATATTTATACTTTGCCTTCGTAATAACGTTATTTTTTTCCTGCAAAAAGGAAAACGAAGGAATCGATTTTGACAAGTTTACGGGACGATGGGCTCTTGAAATCGTAGAATCGAAAGCAGATTCATCTTCCAATTGGAAGCCGCGACAAGACCATTATAAGAACCGATACGGGTTTATCCTTTATGATGGAAAGGGTGGAATGGGAGTACATCACGTGACCGAAGGCTATGATAAATACGAGTTTGAAGGAAAAGGTGGGCTTGATAGCTTAACTGCAAATGACCTTAGACATTTAGCAAACAATTTTGTGTATTTTGGAAAGTATAGGGTAATTGACTCAATAAAAGTCATTGAACATCAAATTGAATCAGTAAACTTCCAGAATATGTGGGGAAGTATTGCAAGAAGAAATTACAATTTTTCTGGAGATACCTTAACTCTTAGCCCAATCACGAATAGATATCCTAAGTCCCGACTCAAATGGATTAAACTGAACGATTTGGAATAAAATTGAAATCGACAACAGTGTTTAACATTCATAAGGGTTCAGAGGTTTTAGGTGTCACCCACCGTACCAAATTTATGTTGTCTATCCGCCAGTTCGAAGGCCAAAATCCCTTAAGAAATTATGCCACTTAGGTTCTTTAAATGCATTTTAGTGTCGCAAAAAGAAGGTTTTTCAGGCCCCTTAAAATCTTAGTCGAACACTCATCAAAATACTACCATTTGTATCTATTTGAAGCTGTTTAAGGAATCGAACCCTGCTTTTTTGGACGAAGTTACCTATCCGGTGAGCATAAAATCTTAACATACTGAAAAGCCCTTATTTGTTGGACTTTTGAAAGATAGGTTCAAGTCCCTCCGGCCGGCTCTTCCGAATGATAATATTTTTATCATTTGTTACTGTAAATATTTACTTTGCATTTTCAATTCCTGTAGAACCGATAGCATTTATCTTTTTGCTGTACAATTTGAAATTTTAGGATTGACAAAGGACTTAAAAAGTAAGGTAACCTGTTTACTCAGTGAAATCAGCTTCCAAATACTTGATTTTTTTAGTGTAGTCTGTCACTTACTATTCTTGGTTCTTTTCCATTTGGGGTTTTAAGAGGCAGTAAAACTTTAGCCAGAATATCGTACTCTTTTTACAATCTAAAAAAAACAGAGATTAGAGCATTCAAAACGGCCTTAGGCGAGCTTGAATACATATTTATCAGCTACAAAATCAAAGTGTTAGGATATAATCCTTAACTTTCTTAAACAAACTTGATCCTTTAAAATACCCACAATTGGGTATAGCTATCGATGTCTTCAAATTTTATTTTTGACACGACCACCCACTCAGAAAAACTAACGTAAATCAAATATCAATGGAGTGCAAAAGAGTATATGACCCTGTAGGATCCTTTATCGTTGACAGTAAAGGAAATGTCCATGTAAACGCAATCCTTCTCTTACCACTTGACCTTAGTAACGGGCGTTACCAGAAACTTGTGGTGAACAAATCCAAACCCATTAATATCAGTGATGAATATGGACACTACGGCTTTTTATTTATAATCGAATGTTTAGGCAAGCCTGATAGTTTAAAAGAAGAGGCTGTCTCCGATTTTCTTGAACTGGATTTTACGGTAAAAAAAGAAGAAATACCAAATTTTCCCAACGGAAGGTTTATTCGACTCATCGTAATACATAACAATGAATACATGGCCGATCCGGATAATGACCATGAATTGGTGCCCTGTGCCAAAGCGTATATGAAGAAGGTAGGATTTGACCCAGAATCCAGCTTCGATAAACACCCGGATTTACCTTGTGTGATTCCTTATGGTCCCCAAAAATCTGGGGAAAGTATATTACCAAGCATTTAAGGTGAAAATTAACATAGCACATACCGTGGCTCTCCTGTTTGGTTTTTTGTTTACTATGAACTGTTGGACACAACAGATAGTATTGAATCAAATAGATAGCCTAATTGAACACAAGAAACTAACCCTGGCAGGAAAATTACTTAACAATATTGATACCCTGAACTTAACAGAATCGGAAAAGGCTTGGTATGAGGCTATGAATGGACGATACCTCACACTAAAAAATCAAGATGATTTAAGTTTTAAAAACCTGATGAGTGCTCGACGCCGATATATAAAATTAGATAGTATGGCAAGGGTTTCAGATATCAATTTAGAAATTGTTCAGCTTATTCTAGCCACCGAAAATACTTCACTTGATTATGCACCTTATTTGAATGAGTATTTGGCATATGCCAAATCACAAAATACACCTGCCTTTTCGGTAAAGGCATATATGCAACTGGGAAAATCCTTTATTAATTCCGATCCATCAAAATCGCTATCGTATTTCAAAAAAGCAGCAAAAGAAAATCTGAAGACAAGCGACTCCTTGGTAGGAGCCAAAATCCATCATAGTCTTGGAGTTGTTTTTGCAGAACATACCGCTTATTTGGACTCTGCATTGTTCCATTATGATATTGCCCTTGAAGAATATCAGCGACTAAATCTTGTCGACTACATCTCTTACATCTACAATAACAAAGCGTCCGTATTCAAAAAGCAAGGGGATTATCCTAAAGCAATTCAAAACTATTTGAAAGCGGACTCCCTACCCATTACCGAGTATTACAAGAACAACAAGAAATTGTTATACGGTTTCGTATCCGATGCCTACGAAAAAAACGAAGATTACCAAAATGCAATGAAATATTTGAAATTGCATCTGGCGTATAGCGATAGTGTCAATTCGGACGCTCAAAACACGGCTATATTCGACATTCAGACCAAGTATGAGGTAGAAAAAAAGGAAAATGAGAATCTAAAACTAAAAAGGAACAAAACATGGCTGATTATTGGGTTATTCGTACTGGCGCTATTATCGGCACTTAGCTATCTGGCCTATAAAAATCAACTGTCCAAAAAGAAAATCGCGCAGGCCGACAAGGAAATCGAAAGGCAAAAGGTTGAAAAGTTACTCAAAGACCAGGAACTCAACGGTATTGATGCTATGATACAGGGACAAGAAAAGGAAAGGGAACGAATTGCAAATGACCTGCATGACAATCTGGGAAGTATCTTGGCGACCATAAAGCTACATTTCCAAAACCTGAAAATCAGGAAGGAACATCTTGAAAAACAGGAAAAGTTGATGTTTGAGAAAACAGACAGTTTAATCGAAGAGGCCTATCAAAAGGTTCGCAACCTGGCCCACGTTAGAAATGCGGGGGTCAATTCAAAAGAGGGGCTATTACCCGCAATTAAGAACTTCGCCTCAAAAGCTTCGTTGGCCAACAAGCTCATTGTTGAAGTTGAAGACCATGGAATGGACCAGCGATTGGAGAATTCATTAGAAATCAACTTGTTCAGAATTGTACAGGAACTGATAACCAATGTTATAAAGCATGCTAATGCTACAGAGTGCATGGTCCATTTAACGCACCATGAAGACAATATAAACATAATGGTGGAGGATAATGGTATTGGATTTGACCCTTCCAAGGTAAAGGAACGCCAGGGAATGGGGCTTTACTCGATCCAAAAAAGAGTGGAAGACCACGATGGACAGCTGACAATAGATTCAACCCCCTTCAATGGAACCTCAATAATTATAGATATAGGATTAAAATGATTCGTTTAGCACTAGCGGAAGACCATAATGCACTGATAGATGGAATCAAGCTCTTTTTAGAGTTCGAAGACGATATTGAATTTGTTGGTTTTGCGAATAATGGAAAGAAACTGTGTGACCTTGTGCGTTTAAAAAGACCGCATGTTGTCATCACCGATATCAGGATGCCTGTAAAGGATGGTATATCAGCTACCAAGGAAATTCTTGAGTTTTACCCACATACCAAGATTATCGCCTTTACCATGTTTGATCAAGATGAGGCAGTGAGCCAAATGTTACAAGCAGGGGCTAAAGGGTATATACTTAAAAACTCCAGCTTAAAGGAATTGTTGCGGGCTGTAAGAGCCGTATATCAAGGTGAGGTGTATTATGACCCAGGTATCGTGATTTCCGATAAGCCCCTCCCTCCAAAATCAAAAGGGACCTTGACAAGGCGTCAGATAGAAATATTGAAACTGGTCGCGCTCGGAAAGACCAACCAAGAAATAGCTGATAAACTATTCATAGGTAAGACGACGGTCGAGACCCATAGAAAGAACATGATTCGTAAACTCAACCTTAAAGGGGCAGGGGAATTGCTACGTTTTGCCTTAGAAAAGAAATACAACTTCTAAATACATCATAATCTATTGACAATCAGATAAAAATACCCTTGAATGGGTATTTTTTTGTGCCTGATTCCAAGCTAGGTTTGTAGAGTAAATCAAAAGGAAATGGAAACCTCAAACACAAAAACAACGGAAACAAAGAAATCATTAAACAGTTTAAAAGTTTCATCCAAGAATTTATACCCTTTTGAAGCTTTTAGGTACGGGATAGCTATGTTGCATTTTTTAATTCTATTGATTGGGACTAATTCCAAAATTCATTCTCAAGCAAGTCTAGCAGCAGAGAATAAAATCGAGGATATCGTTGTCAAAACCAAGGGCGGCGAGCAAAAAGTATATACCGTCTTAAGGGACGAAATAAATGACAATCAGTTTTATGTAGTTCCATCCAATATTAAAGTAGGAACGAAAGATATCAACGGCCAACAGATTCCAGATTTGACCTTGTTGCTATACGAGCATAAGGATGATTCGGGAAAAATTAAGCAGGGAGGGGTCTTGCAGGGTACCATGACCATGTATCCTGAGCCCGAGATCATAGACGAAATAAAAAGACAGGTTCTGGAAAAGGTAAAAAAAATAGAGCTTTCCAAAAGCCCCCATCTAAGAAAAAACATCAAGGCCATACGGTTGTCATCCATTCCCTTGGAGAATTGTGAGTTTACAATTATGACGGATAAGGGCCTGTTTCTGGGTAATCCAGAAACGAAGACTGCTTTTCAGGGGCCCCTCATCGCCACCCAGCGCATGGGCTTTAGCCTTAGTCTAAACGCACTTGGGGCCTCAGTGATATCAGCATTGGCATCTGGAAAAGGGGGAATCGTTGTGCAGGTCAAAATTAAGTATCGCGGATTGACCCCTCCTTGCGGGTATACAATTAATGGCACTTGGGACAATGTCTATAAATACTATGAAGAGCAAACCAAAAAAGAAGGCGGTCTCAACTTTTGGAAGTTCAAATTTGGAGGCTCCAAAACGAAAAGCAAAATAAGCGAAAGTCTTACCCAAATGAACGGTGTTGAAATAAGAAGAATAAAATGCGGTACCAATGACAATACATTGGAAGACCAACATCTACAGCGGTTAAAGGACAAAATTGAAAACCAAGTCATGAGTAAAGAGTATAAAGGGCTTGAAAAACAATTGCACGAGCTTCAGTCCATGTTTGCCAGCACCAAGGATGAAGACCTAAAAAAGAAATTAATTGACAGAATTGCAGACACAGAGAAATTATTGCAAATAGGCTATCAAAATTCGGTGAAAAGTGTCAACAAGCGAAAGAGGGGAAAGATCTCCTACGACTTCTCTACACAGTATTTGGAAAAACGGGAGTCTGTATTCTTCGGTACAATCGGTTTTGCCAAATTCAATATGGACGCCGAAACCTTAAAAAAGAAGGGTCACATAATAGACATCAACGCCAATGATGCTTTTCCCTATGTGGGGATAGCCCTTCCTGAGATTAATCCAGATTTTGATTTGAGCGCACTAGCTTTGGACATAAGCTATGAAAATAGTGACGGAAAGGTACATAGCGAAGCTGGTAGATGGGTGGCATCAAAAGGATGGACCAATATTCGGGGAGATAAAATAGCCTACCTCCGATTTAACCTAATAGGCGAAAAAGATATTGAGAAAAGGAACCGTCCCGAATTCAAGGTCAAATTGCAAGTCATTTCCAAAACCTTGAACGGATCCTTTACCATAGAGAGAAAATTCAAGCTGGAGTCCGGGGATAAGAACCTAAATGCCCTTGAGTTGCTCACAAAACAGTTTAAGTTCGATGGGGAGCTATTGGAATATCAAAGAATAACGGGGAACGCTGCCGATTTAGTCGATGTAAACATCACATTTGAGAATAGCGGCATCAAGATATCCAAAAGTTTGAGACCGTATAGAAGCAATGGTATCTACGGTCCTCCAAAACCCCTATATATACTCATACCGAATAATGATGAACCCATAGCCGGAAAGGTAACCTTTGTCACTAGGGAAAAGAAAATAAAACTTGAGCCCGAATTTGATAATGCAGAAATCACATTGTACAATCAAGATTGGCAGCTATCGAGTAATGAATAAATCATACAGTTAAACTTTAAAAACAATGATTAGACATATAAACACCATATGGATTGCATTGCTTTGTACTTCTTTCTACCTCCCAAGCCATGCGCAGCACGATAGAACGCGGACTCTTGAAGTGGTCTCTGCCAGACCAAGGGTAAGCTCGTCCCATCGAATTTCAACCCAATCCTCTAAGCGCAAAATAATGTTGCATAGAAAAGACAAGGTTTGGGTACTTGGACAAAACAATATCAGAGGACACTGGTCAAGGCCACATTCCAATGAAATCAAATCGTTCAAAAAAAAGAAAAATTTGTACCCCTACGAGGTCACATTCAATAATTTCAAACCCTATGATACCAACAGCAACGAATCCGTTAGAAGAACAATTTCGGCCGCAGGTGTCCGTTTACGAAGAAAAATCCCGAAAAAGGTTTTCAATATCCATGCTATTGAAGAAGATTGGAGTAGAATCCACACGGGCAAACGAGCGAGAAATTTAAACGGTTTCAGAGGAAAGACCAATGTGTACTATTTTAAGAACATTGGAAAGAATGAACTCACCACTTTCTCATCTGTCCATGACCATATTATCGTTACCGACACGCTCTATGGGCCAGCATCCTTTTTAAACACAGATGGCAAGCCTAGAAGTGAAAAGAGAAGCTACATAAAGATCATAGCCAACTGCATTGTCTACGAAAGCCCCATAAGGCCTGCATCGACAAGAAGCAAAACAACGGACTACGTCTTTTCCGCTAAGAAAATAATTTTCAAAACCCCATTCAAGGGACTTAGTAAAGATGAGCTCCGCCCTTCTCCCCCCTTCGTTGCGGCGGACTCAAATATCAAAATCCATATGGATTCTTTTGGAAATAATGAACGAATGTTGGCAAACAGGTTGTACATAGAAATAATGGAACAATTGGCTACTGAGCTACGTGTAAAGGAAAGTTGGGCAAAAGACAAGTTGCTTGTTGAATTCCAAGAATATAGGGGCAAGGTGGATATTGCCGCCCTTGTGTTGGACAAAAAGTACAGAGAACTGTTCAACAGGGTTTGTAGTGAGTTTGATTCAGATTACAGGGACTATGCCCTTGGGAACGAGAGGGTAGTTGATGGTCATACCATTCTTGTCAGAGGATCTCTTTCAGAGCTGCCGAAAACATCATTTAAATATTATTCCTTACCAACAAACTCGACTGTGATGCCGACTGTAAATCAAAGTACTGGTATACGCGATATGCTTGGTACTATATTTTACAGGGCTACGGGAGATGATAAACTTGACATCGCTGTAGTGATAAAATTGGGGCATGATATCAACAAATTCAAGAAGATAGGCAAAACACTAATAAAGAAAGGCGTTCATCTGGAAGAGTGGCCACCAAATTCCCTGATGCGTATAGAGCAGCAACCATTGCTGATAAACGGAAAGACCATTGGAAAAGTCATCCCTATAAACAATCAAATACTTAGACTCGAGATAAGCATCCCGGATAATACTATGGCCATCAACGAATTATTTCCAAAGAACACTCGAAGCTCTTTCGAACTGGTTTGCACCATTGATCCGGGACAAAAAAAGTTTCGGGAAACTATCGCAATTGAGTTGCCAAAGAATCTTCTGGACAGATTGAGACCCGATCAGGTCACCAAAATGTTCAATATTGTTGAAAGCAACACATTGGCAGACCGAGTAAAGGTGTCAAGTCATCTATTACCTATGTCAGAAGATATGGGCGCTCTGGACTATATTCAAATAGTGTTGGTGTTTTCATTTGACAATCAAAAAAAGGTGTTCAGAGGACCTTTTAACCTTTCTTCAAATTCAACTTTTGCCTCTGAACTCGAAATCCCATTTATAAAACATTCAGAAAACTATCAGGTTTCGGTATCGGGAAAAGCTTTCTATGAATTTGGGGAAAGGAAAATCAAAGAAGATTTTATCCCTAGCAGTAAATTCATTCAACTCGAAGAAGGGATACTCTCAGAAAATGAACAATAATCTATAAAACAAGGACCATGAAAAATTCTAAAAAACTAGTGGTGATAACAGCATTTATGCTGATTCTAGTGAACACTATGCGATCACAAAAAATCCAATACTTCTACTTTGCACCGGAAACTACCATGGTGCACAATTTTAGTGATAAAGCAAAAATATTTGAAAGGACAGATAGCGAAGGGGCAAAGTACACCGAACTGCCCGGATATCGATATATCCTAATCAAGGGGGACAACTATCAAAAATTTGCATCAATGGCCGCTCCGAATATGCTGAAAACCTATGACCGACTTAACTCCAACACACAGTTAAAAAAGGAAATAGATAATCTGATGTCCCTATCTGATGGGATTGTTGATATCAATGTTTTGTTGGTCGATGACCGTACAGGGCTATCGTCCACCAAGCTTTTCTGCACAGGTAAGGATAATACAGATAATCAACTATTCGTATGGCCCTGTGCGGACAACAGAAAAAAAAGCAACGGAACCAGATACTTTGGACAGGTATTCTTGGGCGAAAGGGCAGCACTAATCGATGTGGGCAAACCGGGAGGCTTCATTAATTGGGAAGGAACGGTCATCCATGAGTTTTCGCATACACAATTTCTTCCGGACCCCCAATACCGACGAAATAAATGGAAGAATGTTGGAATCTCCTACGGGGGAGACAAGGGCCATTGGTCTTCAGAGTTGATGGGCGATGAACAAATGGCGCTGGATGAGGGGATGGGAAGTTTTTTTGGCTTGACCCATAATCCTCCTACTGCGAATCGATTGATTGAATTTCTCAATAGAAAAGAACATCGATTTTTACTGGGTAGCCGTTCATTTCTTAGTGGAATACCAGAAATGTGGGATAGTCCCCATAAGATATGGTACTCAGGATCTGTGGATGGACTGCCGAATTGGATTACGCTCGTGAGAAGGCCGTCGGAGGGCGACTACCAGCTTCGCGAATATCGATGGCTGGACGTACCGGCGACATATGTAATGAATAATGAAAAAATGTCCGAGGCCTATTTCTATTTGATGCACCAATATGCCTTTGCCGACGAGAAAAAGGCCTACAAGCGTATTTTCCTTGCTGCCAAAGAAATGGCAAAGCCAAATGTTCACAATCGCTATATTGCTTTCGCAGCAAACCATATTGCCAAGAATATGGAGCTTTACGCCAGTTCCGTACCAGGAAGGGACGATGCAGCAAGGGGGACATTGGTCTCCAGCATGTTTGCCTATGGTATTTTGGATCTTTTGACCCATTTTGGCATGACCGAGGAAGAATTCAAAAATAAGCTCCGTAAGAATCAGTCTGGAAGTTCATTGCCCATTGCCTACCTCAAATATTGGAGCCAAAGGAATAAGCTAAAAAAACTGGTATGTCCATATCTCGGTGGCAACGATTGTCAGAACGGAACAGGGGATATTAATATTTTGATGGCGGTTACCGCGATGCGGGACTTCCTCCAAAACCCCGAATTAATCCTCATGGAGCCATTTTAAATCATTTAATTCCACTACCTCCACTATTCAACTCTCAAAGTTAGATTATGTTGGGGTAAAAGCTCAAATCAGGATTGTCAGATATCCTATAAAACTTATATTCAATTAAATAAGGGTATTTAGGAATAACGAACATTTCAATCAAATAATTCTGGCGCTAAAAGTTGTTTTTTCAGTTGCATAAGGAATCGAACCTTGTTTTCTAAAACAAGATTTCCTAATGGGCGAGCATAAAAATGCAAAGACCCTAGAACCCAAAAAGTAATACTACATAGAATTTAGGTTGGGGAATTTATACGTCCGTAAAGGTGTCCCATAAAACGTTAATTATCTGAACAACTAAAAAAGACCAGAAATGGGACTTGGTGAAGAAGTGGAATTAATTCTTCGGCCAAGTCCAATAAAACGGCCTTTTATTTGAACGAAAACAACTCCTTTTTTATCAAGGAACGGATTAATGATAAAGGTGGATAGATGGTGTAAACTTATTGGACATTTTCTGTAAAAATTCTTTACACGTACAAAGGCATACCGCTGAATATTTTCTCATAAAAAATTGATAACCATAGTGTTATATTTTTGGTATGAAATTAGATGTTGATGTGTGACTTAGAGTGGCTCTGTAATAACTTTTATTGTTTGGTACTTTTTCTACTAATGAAATTAACCTGAAAAACAGACAAATAATGTTTAAAAACTATTTAAAGGTAGCGCTACGAAACATAATTAGAAATAAGACTTTTTCAGCTATCAACTTGCTGGGTATAGTTTTAGGCATGATAAGTTTTCTATTTATATTTCTTTGGATACAAGATGAAAGAAGTATCGATAAATTCCATGAGAATGCCGTTAACCTTTTTAACGTATACTACACAATAGAATCGGAAGGAAAATTGAATGCCACCTACCAAAGCCCAACTGGTTTCAATGACACCCGATTTTATCCCCTCGTTGAAGGGGCAAAAAAGAGTGTTCCAGGGATAAAACATATGTCTTTTTATGCTTCGGGCTATGATTTGCCCTGGGGGTTTCCCGAAACTTTTGTTGCAGGCGATAAGATGTACAAACTTGAAGGTTCAAGGGTCAGTTCGGAGTTTTTCAAGATGTTCGACTATCCGATTATTTCCGGTGATGCTGAGACTCCACTTTCCAATATCAATACAATTGCCATTTCAAGAAAAATGGCTGAGATGTTTTTTGGCACCCCGCAAAACGCGATTGATAGAATAGTCAAATACAATGGTGAATTGGACTTGACAGTTACAGCTGTTTTCGAAAATATTACGACGAAAAGTTCTTTGATTTTCGATTATCTTATCGATTGGGAGACCTTCGCAAGGGAACAGGTAAAGTATGCCTCGGACGATTTATTTGCCACAGTGCAAATTGAAGGCAATGCCAACGTAACTGAGGTTGAACGAAATATCAATGAATACTTGCAAACACGTGTCGACCAGAACCAAGCGGTCAACATTGAAGCTAAATTGGCCCCGTATCAGGATCGTTACCTGAAGGCGAATTTTAAAAATGGGCTGCCTCATGGAGGAAGAATGGATTATTTGAAACTATTTGGCGTCGTGGCACTTTTTGTTCTTGTGGTTGCTTGTATAAATTACATGAACCTTTCGACCGCCCGGTCCATAAAAAGGGCAAAAGAAGTTGGTGTTCGCAAAGTAGTCGGTTCTTCTCGAAAGCATGTGATAAGACAATTTTTGTTTGAATCCATTTTACTTTCACTATTTGCCGTGGTTATCTCGGTCATGCTTACTTGGATACTTCTTCCATATATCAATGCCATTACTGGAAAACAAATTAGCCTTCCGTTCATGGTGCCTTCCTATTGGTTGGCAGTATTGGGATTGATATTGGTGACCGGTCTTGTTGCGGGAAGCTATCCCGCGCTCTTTATGTCTTACCTAAAACCTGTAGAGGTTCTACAGGGTTCCGTACAGTTTTCCGGTTCCTCAAAATGGTTCAGAAAAGGTCTTATCGTATTTCAATTTGGACTTTCGATATTTCTCCTAATAGCAACTTTGGTCGTTTCAAGACAAGCAGATTACGTCCAAAACTCCCATTTGGGGTATAACCGTGAAAATCTGGTATACATTCG
>NZ_JANQIH010000214.1 GCF_028282265.1 Allomuricauda sp. | reverse complement strand
TAAGACGGATAGAGGTGGATGTTCCTGATTTTACAAGAATTACGGTCTTCGAAAATCTCAACTTGGTGCTAAGGCAAGGTGCCGAACAGAAAGTGGAAGTGGAATCTGGGGAATTTTTGCTTAGTGATATTTCAGCTAGAGTCGAAGAGAATCGCTTGGTGGTCCGAAATGAGAATGGATGCAATTTTATTAGGGAATATGGGCTGTCAACCATATATGTAACCTCTCCTAATATTGAAGAGATACGGAGCAGCACAGGACTTTTAATTTCCAGTGATGGAGTTTTGAACTATCCCGACCTCACCTTGTTCGCCGAAAGCTTTGTAAATCCAGAAACCGAAACAACCGATGGGGCCTTTGATTTAGAGGTAAACTCGACTAACCTGAGTATTGTGGTTAATGGAATTGCCTTCTTTCAACTTAGTGGGAATGCCACAAACTTCAGTGTTAACATCGCCGCAGGCGACTCACGAATAGAAGCGGACGATTTATTGGCTGATAACGTTACTCTAAACCATCGGGGAACGAATGATGCATTCGTAAATCCACAACAGAGAATCAGTGGAGTAATTCGAGGAACTGGGGATGTAATAAGTGTGAATCAACCTCCCGAAATCGACGTGGAAGAGCTGTTCAATGGGCGTTTGATTTTCAGAGATTAAAAAAGCTAACCTCATTTTTTTATATGCTTGTCTTTAAGATGCTCCGAGCTTATACCATTTTCACCTCAAGCCTGTCCTTATTATCACCCTGAGCCTGTCGAAGGGTAATATTGTAACCAAGCTACCTCACCCAGTTTTCTATTCTCTGGATTTCTTGGTATGTTCGATGTTTAGAAGACCAACCACTAAATCCATGCTAAACTTCTTGAGGAATCTGCTTGCTTCTGCTCCAAAAGTGAAAACCTTGGAAGGATTGGAAGGTCTCGCCAGAACAGATGCCATCTTTCATAACTTGGTTGCCGAAAGAAAAGTGCCAGGTATTTCGGTAACATTATTGCAAAAAGGAGAAATTCTGCTTCAGAAAGGATATGGATATGCCAATTTGGAAAGAAGGATTAGAATCGACCCAAATAGTACAATTTTTAGAATTGCAAGTATTTCCAAATGCATCACGGGGTTGGCTTTGGGCAAAATGGTGGAAGAAGGCCTAATGGATTTAGATGCTTCTTTCTATGAATATGTTCCACATTATCCAAGAAAGAAATTTGATTTTACGATTCGTCAATTGGCGGGCCATACCGCAGGAATTCGAGCATATCGCGGTAAAGAATTTGCTTTGAATAAGCCATTTTCCATTGAAGAAAGTACTCAAGTGTTTGAAAATGAACCCTTGGTGTTCAAACCAGGTAAAGGATATCTGTACAATAGCTTTGACTTTGTATTGCTTTCATTGGCGATGCAAGAAGTCGCAGGCGTTCCTTTTAAAGACTATGTTGGAGAAAAAGTGCTTTCACCTTTAGGCATGCAAAACACGATTACACCAATTGACCATACTCAACGGAATACCATGTTCTACACCAAAACAGGTTTAGGTTTTAGGGAATCGGTTCCCGTCAACAATTACTACAAACTGGCAGGAGGCGGGTATCTCTCTACCAGTCAGGATATTGCGAAATTGGGGCAGGCAATTTTGGAACAAAGGTTGTTAAGGAAAGAGACCTATGAAGAGATTTTTTCCACCCAACAGGTTAAGGGCAAATCGACCTATTACGGCTTGGGTTTTCAGGTGAGCGAGGACGCCAAGGGAAGACAATATGTTGGCCATGTGGGTAATAGTGTTGGGGCGTATACCAATTTCCATGTTTACCCTGAAGAACAACTTGTGATTTCAGTTTTAATTAACTGCACTGACCCAAAAATTCAGAATAATCTGGACCAAGCGATTCATATTCTTTTTGGAGAAAAAGATACTTCTGCGTAACGTTTTTGAGATTGTAATAAAGATTTAGGTAATTGACGATTACAAGAATTAACAATGGATCATTTGCAGCATAGCCGTATTTTAAAGAACTTTGGCAGAAAGAGAATAACCATGGGTCTTAAAAGTCTCATTCTTCCATTGTTTTTGGTTTCTTTTTTAGGGCTTTTTGCGCAGAGTTCAAGCGAATCGTTGGCTGTTGATATCCAAAAAACCAACCCGTCGCTGCATGACAAGGAATCTTTTTCAGAATGGGAAAAGTTTCAACGTTTTGAAAAACAATTAAGCTTGGATAGGGAAGAAGATTCAAATGAAACCAGATTGCTCAGAGCATATTTAAGAGATTCCCTTCAGATTTTAGAGGTTAAATTGGAAGCTGCTAAAATGCTAAAATCAAAACAATTGTTAGACCTTGATATTCAGGAGAATACCCAATATTATGTAGGCTTGATAAAAAAGCTTCAAGCCAGTGGCATTCCACAATCTGAATATCGATTTCTCGAGGAGAAAATAGCATATCTCGAAGTGGCTTCCTTAGAACAAAAGTTGAATCGAAGCCAGAAATTGAATCTATTTTTTATTATTCTATCCGTAGTATTGGCTCTTTTGTTTGGATGGATATTTTTCAGGCCAATTAAAACCAAAACCACCGAACTTAGTAAGCAAGAGCGGGTAGTCCGAAATCTTATTCTTCAAGGCAAAACCAATAAGGAAATTGCCAATGAACTCTTCATAAGTTTAAGCACGGTGAAAACCCATATCACTAACCTCTACGCAAAATTGAATGTCACCAGTAGAGGTGAACTTTTGCAAAAAAGTACGGGTACTAGTACCTAATTCATACCACTCTTTTCTTCTTTTGATTTTTCCCAACAATTTCTTTGTAGTTGAAATTGGTATGGTATGCACTATAAAAAATGGGATGTTCTACTAGGTTGGGCCGTGTTCTTAAATGCCTTGATCACTTATACCCTGACCATGGAGCCCACGGTTAGTTTTTGGGATACCGGGGAATATATCGCAACTGCTGCAAAATTGGAAGTGGCCCACCCACCAGGTGCCCCTTTGTTTCAAATGATAGGGGCATTTTTTGCATTTTTTGCCAAAGATGCGGAACAAATCGCCTTTATGGTAAATTATGTGTCATGTTTGTCAAGTGCATTTGCAGTGACTTTTCTCTTTTGGACGATTACCCATATAACCCGAAAGTTGGTTTTGAAGGAGGGAGAAGTTACGGTAATCTCCCAAGCCATCATTATTTTCGGAAGTGGATTGGTGGGGGCCTTGTCTTTTACCTATTCAGACAGTTTTTGGTTCAATGCTACGGAAACCGAAGTGTATGCTATGGCAAGTTTTATCATGGCCCTTTTGATTTGGTTGGGCCTCAAATGGATAGATGACTTGGAAAATCCAAGGGCCAATAAATGGCTCCTGTTGATTTGCTTTATTTCCGGACTCACATTTGGAATACAGTTCATGGGCTTTTTGGCGATTCCTTCGTTAGTATTGATGTTTTATTTCAAGAAGTACAAGAAGGTTACGGTCAAAAATTTTGTTCTGGCCAATCTAGTAGCGGTTGCCATCTTATTTTTTGTGTTCAAGTTTTCATTGACTTATGTATTGAAATTATTTGCTTGGGGTGAGGTGTTTTTTGTAAATCAGTTTGGATTACCGTTTAATACGGGCCCATTGAT
>NZ_JANQIH010000137.1 GCF_028282265.1 Allomuricauda sp. | reverse complement strand
TTCAACGGCGAAGTCTGAACTAGACATAAAAAAACCCCGATGTAGGCATCAGGGTGTAATAAAATCAAGAATACAATATATTATCCGATCACTTGCACTTGTGCAGCGACCATTCCTTTTCTTCCTTCTTCTTCTAAATATTCTACCTTGTCTCCATCTTTGAGTTCTACTCCGTTCAATGCGGTTACATGAACAAAGATGTCTCGGCCTGTTTCGTCGTTGGTAATAAATCCATAACCTTTGGACTCATTGAAAAATTTTACTGTACCAGTCATTAAAAAAAAATAAGTATTGAGTTGCGAAGTTATGCTTTAAAAACAGACTTCAAAGAATTCTTTGTACAAATCATCGAAAAGTATTGCTATTTCTTTTTTTCTGCTTCCCGTTCTTGCATTTTTTTGATGTTTTCATTGGTCAGCATGTAATCTTTCATCTTTTTCCCCCGACTTTCCTTGATCAAGAAAAGGGGCATCGCCACTAAAAACAGCCCAATTGTACCAAAACCTATGAATTTATGCCCTGTGGATGGGGTCTCTTCTTTGATTGTAAACCCATAGATGATGGATGCAAAGGAAAGCAACACAATGAAAATGATAAGATGTTTGAACTTCAATTTCATGGAGAAAAGTTAATGAGTTTTCTTCGGTAGGCAGTCAAAAGTTTTGATTTTGAAATAAAGCCCACATATTTTCCATCTTTAATAACCGGAAGGTTCCATGCACCACTGTCCTGGAATTTTTGCATCACCTGTTTCATCGAATCCACTCCTTGAAAGATATGTTCGGGAGGGGCGTGCATCAGATTTTTTACAAATAGTGTATCGTAGAGTTCGGTTTGGAACATGAATTCCCGAATGTCATCCAATAAAATAATTCCAATAAGCTTCTTATTCTCATCCAGAACAGGGAATAGGTTTCGATTTGATTTTGAAACCGATTCATGTAGCATTTCTCCAAGTGACATTTCTGGATGGACCGCTTTGAAATTTTTTTCAATCACATTATCCATTTCCATAAGATTGAGCACCATTTGATCTTTGTTATGGGTCAAAAGAGCCCCGATTTTGGCAAGCTCCTTTGTGTAAATGGTATAGTCCAATGCATTTTTGGTCATTAAATAGGAAATGGAAGCGGTTATCATTAGGGGAACAAAAAGTTCGTATCCCCCAGTGATTTCGGCAATCAAAAATATAGCGGTCAGAGGTGCGTGGATTACTCCGGCAATCAGACCTGCCATGCCAATCAAGGTGAAATTGCTTTCCGAGACCTGAAGACCCAACCCTACATTATTGATGATTTTTGCGACCACATTTCCCAGAGCGCTTCCCATAACCATTGTTGGAATGAAAACCCCGCCAGCCCCACCGGCGGCAAAGGTGGTGGTCATTGCGATAGCTTTGAACAAAGTAATTCCAGAGAGTAAGGCTATGACCACCCAAATGTTTTCGGTATAGGCGTCAAAAGGAGTTTTGCCCAAGGCTTTCAAATGATCACCCTCCAACAGATTGTTTATGAAACCAAAACCCTCTCCATATAACGGTGGAATGGCATAGAGCATAATCCCAATGGCAATACCTCCGACTAAAAGTCGATATTTAGGGCTTTTGAAAGGTTTGAACCACTGCAGAATTTTGAAATACATTTTAGTGAAGTATATGGAGGCCAAAGCCGTACCTACCCCCAATACGATGTAAAACAATGTATCTTTCAGCCGAAAGCCCTCACTTAAAGAAAAACTGAAAAGCACTTCGTTTCCCAGGAAAAAGTAAGAAGTCAAAACGCCCGATATGGAAGCTAACAACAAGGGCAGTAATGAAGACATGGTCATATCCAGCGTAAAAACTTCCAGAGCAAAAATCACGGCCGTGATAGGGGATTGAAAAATTGAGGCGATGGCTCCAGAGGATGCACATGCCACGAGAAGAGACCTGGTTTTAGCATCAATATGGAACAAACGGCTCAAGTTAGAGCTTACTGCAGCACCAGATTGCACAGCCGGTCCAAGAAGACCGACCGAACCACCAAAGCCAACCGTTAGTGGCGCTGCTATAAGTGGCGTGTACATATCTTTTATGGAGAGCAAACCTCTCTTTTTTGAAAGTGAAAAGATAATGGAGGAAACAGCATGCTGTAAAGGCTGCTTATGTACAAACTTGACGTATAAAAACACCAACGCCAAACCTACAATGGGTAAAACGAAATAAAGTTGGTTTTCTGAGAAAATAATGCCCGCTCGCAGAACGGATTGAATAAGATAGGTGAAGTTTTTTAGGGTTACCGCCACCAGTCCCGCAGCAAAGCCAACCACTAAACTCATAATATGCACAAAGGTCCTATTGGAGATGTTGCGGTATCTCCATTTAAGAAACTGGGTGAGCAAACGTTTTTGAGTAATTGGCATGGGTTCTTACCTTAATCAAATGTAGTCATTAGCCGCCTAAGGTCTTTTCCATTTGTTCTAAATCCTCCCAATAAATCTGTTTTAGGCTTTCGACATAATCTCCATGGTTGAAATATCCTTGTTGAAAATCTTGTTTTGCCTTTTTGATGTAGTGTAATGCCGAGTCCCTATTTTTTTCAATATTTAAAATTTTGGCCTTGTAGTATTTGGCATCTGCGGAGTACTTAAAATAATAAAGAATCTTATCAAAATTCTTTAAGGCTTCTTGACTATTGCCAGATTCGTAGTGTGCTATGCCCCGATATAAAAACGCGTTGATTTCTACCCAATCCTCCCCAGTTTCCTCGGTCTCATTTTTTATATGCCTATCAAAATAACGAATGCAGTTTTGATAGTCTTTAAGTCCTAAATAGGCAATGCCCCTCCAATAATCGAAACTATGGCCCCCAGTGTAATCCATAAAATTTGGAGTTAGGCTGTCTGTGATATTTAGGTCTTCGATTGCTTTGGCATAGTCCCTATAAAATTTTAGGTAGGCAGTTGCCCTGACCGGGCGCCACGCTTTGGGATCGTGAAGTACTGCTCGATCAATAAGAGGTTTCCATTTATGGGGGAGTCCTCTTTTTAGATAGGCTACCGATAACTCTCTAATGGCCTCGGCATAGGTAGAATCAACCTGAATGGCCTCCTCGATAAGATTCATGCATTGCGGTGAACCTTGGGGGTATCTTATCGCTTGATCATATACCGCTTCGGCCAAATGACGCCTTTCTTCAGAAGAAATTATTTGTTTTTCATCCTTACAACAAAAACAGATAAATGCAACAAATAAGCTAAGGCAGTATTTCCGTAATGTTACCATTTTCAATGCGATAATTAATATACATATAGGAATCTCTGTACGCGCCACGATAAAAATTGGGGGTCCATTTTTGAAGTTCCACCGTCAATTCAAACAGTTGCTCAACCAAATTATGATCTAAGGTAGTAGGGTTAAGGTCAAGATTATTTTGATGCATGACGTACCGGCCCGCTTCACCCTTACAATTGATAACAAAGCGTATGGTGAGATAACCTGAATCACGGTATCCCTGATTCACGTAGTTTTTCAAGATAAAATCTCTAAGTCCGTTTTTGCCCAAACTATATACGGCTTCTTGTGGATTGTAGTATTGTAGAATCCGAGATTCGTCGCAGATCTGGAATTGATCATTCAGTCTTGCTTCGGAAGGGTCTATATATCCTACAAGGTGTTCGTGTTTCTTGAAAGTGAACTCAGTTTTTTGCTCATTATCCATCTTTGAAGGCCAAAGAGGGGATAAAACAATAAAAGCTATCCCCACGAGTGCCAGAAATAAGACGGCGACCCATTTTCTCATCGTATTAATTTATAAACATCGAGCTAAAAATGTTCAATGTCGTATTTAAAAATCTAAACTTAGAGGTTGAGCTTTAAATGTAATTCATCCAATTGAGATTGGTCAATAGTGGCTGGCGCATCAATCATTACATCCCTTCCGCTATTGTTCTTGGGAAAAGCAATGAAGTCGCGAATAGTCTCCTGACCGCCTAAAATAGCAACAAGACGGTCTAATCCGAAGGCAATCCCCCCATGTGGTGGTGCGCCATATTGGAAGGCGTCCATCAAAAAGCCAAATTGGGCTTTTGCTTCCTCGGGGGTAAAACCCAAATGTTTGAACATGGTCGCCTGGATGTCTTTATCATGAATTCTTATGGAACCTCCCCCAATTTCATTTCCATTCAATACCAAATCATAGGCATTCGCCCGTACGGCACTTGGGTCTGAATCCAGCAACTCCATCTGTCCTGGTTTTGGTGAAGTAAAGGGGTGGTGCATGGCGTGGTATGTGCCAGTTTCTTCGTCGAGCTCCAACAATGGAAAATCTATGACCCACAGCGGCGCAAACTCATTAGGTTTTCGTAGGCCAAGGCGTTCGGCCAGTTCCATGCGCAATGCGCTGAGCTGTGCTCGGGTCTCATTGATGTTTCCTGAAAGGACACAGATTAAATCCCCAGTTTTCGCTCCTGTTATCTTTGCCCATTGTGCTAAATCATCTTGATCATAGAACTTATCCACTGAAGATTTAAAGGAACCATCTTCATTGTATTTGACATAGACCATACCTTTAGCCCCCACTTGTGGTCGTTTCACCCAATCGATCAACTGGTCAATTTCTTTTCTTGTGTAGGAAGCAGCTCCTGGTACTGCAATTCCGACTACAAGTTCTGCCGAATTGAACACGTTGAAGTCTTTATGTTGGGCCACGGAATTCAATTCACCGAATTCCATTCCAAAGCGGATATCAGGCTTGTCATTGCCATAGGTTCGCATCGCCTCATCGTAGGTCATTCGAGGAAAATCTCCGGTGTCTATATTATGTATGGACTTTAACAGGTGTTTTGTTAAGCCTTCAAAGGTGTTCAAAACATCTTCTTGCTCAACAAAGGCCATTTCGCAATCGATTTGGGTAAACTCAGGTTGACGGTCGGCTCGCAAATCCTCATCCCTAAAGCATTTCACAATTTGAAAATATTTGTCCATGCCACCCACCATCAACAATTGTTTAAAAGTCTGTGGAGATTGGGGAAGGGCGTAAAACTGTCCCTCATTCATGCGACTAGGTACCAGAAAATCCCTGGCACCTTCCGGTGTCGATTTAATCAAGTAAGGGGTTTCTACTTCGATAAATCCATCGTTTGAAAGATACTTTCTAACCTCCATCGTCACTTTATGCCGAAAAATGAGATTGTTCTTTATCGGATTTCTGCGTATATCCAAGTATCGAAATTTCATCCTCAGGTCATCACCTCCATCGGTATCGTCCTCTATAGTAAAAGGGGGTAATATGGAAGGATTCAAAATATGAAGATTAGAAACCAATACTTCAATATCTCCTGTAGGGATTTTAGGATTTTTGGAGGCCCTCTCAATTACGGTTCCTGTAATTTGAATTACGGTTTCCCTACCTAGTTCCCTTGCTTTTTCCAATAATGCCTTGTCTGACCTTTCCTCATCAAAGACCAATTGGGTAATGCCATATCGGTCACGGAGATCTACCCAAACCACAAAGCCTTTGTCCCGGACCTTGTGTACCCATCCACTTAAGGTTACCTCTGAGTTAATATCGGAATGACGTAAGTCGCCGCAAGTAAAATTTCTAAACATAAACTAGATAGTGAGGCGCAAATTTAATGGTAAAGTCAAGATTTACTACCACATATACAGATTTTCTGCCCAACGATGTAATTGTGGAAAGATGAGCTAGATATTTGATGAAATTAGCACAAACAATTACGTAACTTTTAGTTAACATAAAATTTACACGTAAAAATCCCGTTAGATAAAGAGAGTAGGAATTACGGCAAGTGGAAATGCGAAAGAATAATATAATTATTTTAAGTAATTGCAAATAAGACGTTTACGTGTTTAAAGTTAATTTAATGTAAATTAAAAGTTACGTAAACATATATTTTATGTAAATAATTGAGTATCTTTGTAGTGTCCCAACCAAAGAGACGATTTAATAAAACCCATATATTATGAAGAAAGCAGTATTAATTTTAGCGATGATGTTTTCGGTTGGTATGTTGGCCCAAAATACTGAACCAACTTTGGAAAAAGTGGGGAAAATGGTAAAAGCTACATATTTTCACGAAAACGGTGATATAGCCCAAACCGGTTATATGTTAAATGGAAAGCTACATGGACAATGGTTCATGTATAATAAGGAAGGCAAGAAAATTGCCTCTGGAAAGTACGTTGATGGGAAGAAATCCGGAAAGTGGTTTTTCTGGGAAGGTGAGATTTTGAAGGAAGTGGATTATGCAGACAATCGTATTGTCAATGTGAAAAACTGGAATAAATCGGAAGTTGTTTCCATCAATTTTTAAAGAGGTTTATCCAAAGAAAAACCCGGCCATTGGCCGGGTTTTTTGTTTTATATAGCAAGCCATTACGCGGCTTGGTTCAATTCTCGTTTTTTCTCTTCGACCTGTTTTTTGTTGCCTCGCAACCTAATTTTTATTCGATAGACAATATTAAACAGTACTGGTACTATAATCAATGTTAGGAAAGTGGCCACAATCAGCCCGAAGATAACCGTCCATGCCAAGGGCCCCCAGAAAATTACGTTATCACCCCCAACATAAACTTGCGGGTCAAAACGACCAAAGAGAGACACAAAATTGATGTTTAAACCTGTAGCCAAAGGAATTAACCCCAAGACCGTGGTAATGGCAGTAAGGATTACAGGACGTAACCTTGCTTTACCTCCTTTTAGAATAACCTCGGTAATGTCTTCACGAGTCAATAGATCATCATCAGAGATGCCCAATTCCACTTTTTTTCTATCAATCAATATTTGGATATAATCCAGCAAGACCACGCCGTTGTTTACCACAATTCCGGCCAATGAAATGATACCCATCATGGTCATCAAAATAACAAATGGCCATCCGGTGGCTACAATACCTCCGAAAACACCAATAAAGCTTAAAAAGATGGCAATCATAATAATAACAGGTTTGGAAACACCCCCAAATTGGAATACTAAAATCAGCATTATAAGACCTAAACCAGAAAAGAAAGCCCCTACCAAAAATGACATTTCCTTGGCTTGTTCCTCCAGTTCGCCTGTATAATTAATTCTGATTCCGTCAGGCATCTCTTTAAAGTCTTCCATCTCTTTTTTGATTTGGTCGACAATAATATTGGCATTACCTCCCGGTTTCAAACCTGAATAAACGGTTACGACACGCTCTCCGTTAATATGCTTTATGGCATTGAACGAAGATGTATTCTTTCGGGTCGCCACAGCGGAAATAGGAATTTCCTTGATTTTACCAGTTGCTTGATCTCTGAAAATCATGTTCTGGTTGAAAAGTGCACTCGTGTTGTACCGCAGATCTTGATTGAATCTTACATTGATATCATAATCCTCACCATCTTTCTTATAAACGCCTGCTTTGTCACCGAACAATGACCTTCGTAATTGCTGCCCTACTTGGCCAACAGAAACGTTCAATTCACCTGCTTTTTGACGATCGACGATAACCTGCATTCCTGGGTTTCCTTTATTTACATCAACCTTAAGCCCTTCCATACCATCGATACTCTTTGAATTGATGAAAGTGCGCATACGTTCCGCCACGTTTATTAGGGTATCGTAATTCTGTCCAACAAGCTCAATATTCACTGGGTAGCCGGCAGGTGGGCCAATAGCATCTTTTTCAACTGAAATAGTAACACCTGGGTAAACTTCGGCAAGTGCATTTTGTATTCGCAATCGTAATTTTTCACTATCCAGTCCATCTCGGAACTTGAACTCTTGCATGGATAATGTTATTTTACCCCGATGCGGCATTTCAGCAGATGAACCACCTTCAGTAAAGGGATTCTCTGCACCCTTACCTACCTGCGAGACTCCAGTATCCACCAATAAATTTTCTCCATCGAGATTAAAATATTGTTCTTCTTTGACTATGTCATAGATTCTTCTTTCGATGTCCTTGGTAAGCTTGTTTGTCTTATCGATATCGGTACCTTGTGGATATTCGATGTACACAAAAATCTCTTTAGGTGTATTGTCGGGAAAGAACTCGATTTTTGTTCTTTGACTCCCTACGGATGCCCCAAAAGATATAAAAGCGGCAATAAGCAACAACATTGTCCCACCAAAATACCAGTATACATTTCTGCCTCTCAAAGCGCCTTTCAATTGTTTTTCATACAAGTTTTCCAACCGCACTAAACTGTTCTTTTGAAAACGCGTTGCCCATGGTTTTAAGAGGTATTTGTATATCCAGAACATAATTGCCACGACAATCATTAAAGTTCCCAAACCTCGAATCGGACCCCCAACTAAAAGGATGAACAATCCGAAGCCGCCTAATAGTAAGCTAAGTCGTATCAGGTGCTTTCTGGTCAGTTTTTTTTCGCCGAGTTCCATAAACCGGGATACCAACATAGAGTTCATAAAGATGGCCACGAACAACGAGGAACCCAATACAACTGAAAGGGTTATCGGGAAGTAAATCATAAACTCCCCCATAATACCTGGCCACATACCTAGAGGTACAAATGCCGCCACGGTTGTTGCTGTTGAAATGATAATGGGAATGGCAATTTCACCAATACCCTTTTTGGCCGCCTCTTTACGTGACATACCTTCTTGTTCCATAAGACGGTAGACATTTTCGACCACAACAACTCCATTATCCACCAGCATTCCAAGACCCATAATGAGTCCGAATAAAATCATGGTGTTTAGGGTATAACCTAGGGCAGAAAGTATCATAAACGACATGAACATGGACATGGGAATCGCAAACCCAACAAAAAGCGCGTTCCTGAATCCTAGGAAGAACATCAATACGGTGACCACCAGAATAATTCCGAAGATGATGTTGTTGACCAAATCATCAACCTGGTTCAAAGTGCTACTACTACTGTCGTTTGCAAAAGTTACCTGAAGATCTTCGGGCAAATAGTCTTGTTGGGCTCTGGCAACAATTGCCCTGATTTTCTCGGTAGCTTGAACTTCATTCTTTCCAGAACGCTTTTTGATATCCAGCATTACCACACTCTCACCCATTTCACGGGCGTATGTAGTTTTGTCTTCTTCAGAAAAAGTGACTTTGGCAATATCCCTAAGATATACGGCACCGTTTTCTGACTTAACAACAAAATCTTCAAGTTCTGAAGGTTTCTCGATCTCGCCGGTAATACGAATGGTTCTACGCTGCCCGCTCGTAATCAAATTCCCTGCAGACATGGTCATATTACCATTCTTGATCGTGTTGATTACATCATCAAAATTGACCTTTGCGGCCATCATTTTATTGATATCAACGGCGACCTCTACTTCTTTATCTTGTGCACCCCGAATATCAACTTGCTTGATTTCCTCAAGGTTCTCAATTTCATCCTCAAGTGATTCGGCGTATTCCTTTAGTTTTTCTACCGGATAATCACCGGTTAGGTTCACATTCAGAATCGGGAAAGACTCCGCAAGGTTAAGATCAAATACATTGGGTTCAACTTTCGCGTCATTAAAAACGGGCCAGTCTTCACCTGCTTTCTCAGCATCGACTTCATCCTTTACTTCTAGTTTCGCTGCTTCTACCGAAATATCTTCATCAAATTCGACTACAACCATGGAATAATCTTCTTGGGATGTAGAGGTCATCTCAACAAAATTGCTCACATTTTTCAAACGTTCCTCCAGGGGGTCAGTTATGAGTCTTTCCATATCCTCGGCGGTGTTGCCGGGATAGACAGTACTCACATAAATTTTGGTTTCAACCGCCTCCGGAAATTCTTCCCTTGGCATCGCGAAATATGATGAAATACCAATGAACAAAAAGATGGCAATCATAACGTAGATTACCGACGGATTGTCAATGGCCCAAGAAGAAAGGCGAAACTCTTTGTTTGCGTTCTTTTTAGCTTTTTCCATGTTTTAGTTGTTAGCGGTTTTAACTTCGTCAAGAACCTTTACGAGTTGGTCGTTGCGAACACTACGAGCGCCCTCAACGATAATATCGCTACCGTTCGTTACCCCCGAAAGCACTTCCACGTAATCGCCTTGGGTTTTACCTGTTTGTATTATGACTCTTTTTGCAGTAGCTTCTTGATCAGAGTTTTTGTCCACAACCAGATAGACAAATTGTTCGCCAGCCGCATTTTCAGATACAACACTTTGGGGGATTAGAATGGCATCCTCGCTAGTGTAATCGTTGATTTTTGCTATTGCAGTAAGGTTTGGCTTTATCGTGCCGCTTTTGTTTTCTACCGGAATTTCTATAGTGAAAGACCGGTTTCCTGGATTAATGAAATTACCCGTTTCGCGTATTTTTGAAGACACTGTTTCTCCTAAAACAGGAAAATAGATATCGACGTCTTTTCCGGGTGTTACGTTGGGGAGATGACTTTCCGGCACCTCTACTTCAACGTACATATTGGAAAGGTTAACAATTCGGAAGACCTCAGAACCTGCTCCAGGAGCAACCACAGTTCCTTGATCTTTGATCACATCATCAATGATTCCTGAAAATGGGGCACGAATCGTAGATTTTGCTAATTGGCTTTGCATCTGTTGCACGGCACTCTCTTGAGCTTCGTAAGATGTTTTCGCTTCCAAATACTGAATTTCAGAACCGATGTTCTGTTCCCAAAGTCTTTTTTGTCGCTCAAAAGTAGTCTTTGCCAATGCTGCCTGAGTCTTCATTTGGGCCAACTGACTTGACAAACCTCCGTCATCTATTGAGGCCAAAATTTGACCTTTGGATACCTTTTGCCCTTTTTTTACGTAAACCCGATTTAGAGTTCCCGACATTTCAGGATAAATCAGCACGTTTTGTTTGGTCATTACATCACCTTGAAGTTCTAAATAGTGATCAAATCTTTTTGAAGTAGCCTCAAGAGTTGTAACGAGGGGTAGTTTAGCGCTTTTATCTAGCATGGCGATTGCAGAATCGAGTTTTTTAATTTCGACTTCCAACGCTTTTTGTTGCTCGGAAACCTGCGCTCTTTTTGCTCTAATCGCTTCTACATCATTAGCCTCAACAAGGCTTTCTAAACTGGCTCCACCGCCACCTCCGCAGGCAAAGAGGAGGAGAAGTGCTACACTGGAAAATAGTATCTTTTTCATGATATGGTCTTGTTTTTTGATTATTGATTCAATATGGTTTCCAATTCTGTTTTTCGATTGATGACATCTACCATGGATTGTAAAAACTCTTGCTGGGTAGAATATAGTTGTGTTTGTGCTTGCCGAAGTTCGAAGCTAGTGGCAAGCCCCTCCGTGTACTTTATTTGATTTTTGTTTTCAATACGTTCGGCAAGTTCAAGATTCTCCTTAGAGGTATCGTACTCCTCAATTGATAAAGTGTAATTGCTTTTGGCACTCTCCAATTGTAGACGTATCTGCTCCTCTGCTTGGGTCAGTTCTGTTTTGGCCTGCTCAAACGCAATTTTGGCCCGTTGCGTACTTGCACTTCGCCTAAGCGAGCTGAATATGGGAATATTTAAATCTACCCCAAAGGTTGAAAATCCGAACCACTCCTGACCTTGATCCAAAAAGGTGAAACTGTCGCCAAACGAAAGTCCCCCATAGTTAATGAATGCATTCAAAGTAGGCAATGCACGACTTTTGGCCAATTTAAGTTCGTAGTATCGTTGTTCGTTAAGGTTGATTGCCAATTTATAGTCAACGTTATTTTCAATATTGAAACTTGCATCCAACAATCCGGGAGTAATCTTTTGTTGCGTAAGCTCTTCAAGTCTATCCGTGAGAACGGTCGGCGTTTCGATGGGAAGCCCCATCATTAAATTGAGCATTTGCAAGGTAATTTTCTCCAGCCTTCTGGCATTTTTCAATTGATTGTCTACCGAAGACAGGGTTATCTGCAACTGATCAACGCTTTCCTCATCTCCGAGACCATTCTCAAAAATACGCTTGGTCTCGTAGAGGTTTTTTTCGAGAGTTGCTTTGTTTCTTTCAGAAATAAGCACGCTTTCTTGCGCAACCAATACATTGCCGTATGCTTCTACCACAGATTGCCTTACATCTAAATCGGTTTTTTCTTTGTTGTTACGGCTAAAGCTTAAAAACGCTTTGGTAGCCTGAACCCCTACGATGTAGGAACCGTCAAAAATTTGCTGGGTCAGCGTTGCTGTTGCGGTTACTTGTTGGGGTTGGCCAAAGACGACTTCCACAAAAGTGCCAGGCTCTCCATCTGCAATTTCCCCTGGAAGCTGTACCACCTGCTGCTTTAGCTGGTTCTGATAGTTGACAGCACCATTGATTTGGGGAAGTCCGTCGGCTATGGTCTCCCATTTCTGTTTTTGTGCATCGTCCATGTCACGACCTGCATTTATTACACTGTAGTTGTGTTCCAATGCATAGTTAATGGCATCTTCAAGACTGAACTGATATGGAATGTCCTGAGCTTGGATAAGCCATGCGTTCAATAAAAGAAGGCTGATGATGAATGTTCGCATTTATTCTTGATTTGAATTGATGATTGAGTTTAATATGTTTCTTCCTTTTGGTGTTACAATGCCTCTTAGGTGATATTCCAAGAAATCATCTTCTAACTGTGTGTTGGAGAAAATGGTCATGGGAAAAAGATCATTGTCCTTAATGCTTATGGCACCACTGAAATAAATCCTTGCGACGAACTCAATGTTCAGATTATCTCGATAAATCCCCATTTCCATTCCCCGTTTAATATTATCCAAAACACAATGTTGCATTACTTCGAATTGTTTTTTCTTAAGGGAATGATGAAGTTTTGGATAGTATTTCTGCAATTGATACTGCGGTGAGGATTTTTCTCCTTTTAAGTGGTGCATGGCAAATCGCTTTATCTCGTAAAGCTCTTCAATAGGGTTTTTTTGGAGCGCTATGATTTCGTCAATACCGTTTGAGATGAACCAAAAGAGGTCCATGGTACTTTCCTCGACCAATTTGGTCTTGTTCTCAAAATGGGAGTATATGGTCTTTTTTGATATGCCCATTTGTTGGGCCAAATCATCCATGGTGACACTTTTGAAACCTAGGTTCAAAAACATTTCTGTTGCTTTGTTCAATATTTCCTCTCTCATATCGGGAGGCAAATGTAACTTTGGAAACTCCAAAAACAAAAAAAGTTTCCAAAGTTTTGCATTTTTTTAACGCTGTTTTAATCTTTGGTTTGCATGGGCCAACCAACGATATATTGACGAAACTGGAAACCTTTTTTGGACTGGACTGTGTTTTTTGATCTTGAACTCCAAAAAAATACCCTGGATTGATGGCCATATCGCTCCCTGATTATATTGGTTTTTTTACTCTTTTTCATTGTTGTCCTCCTCTTGGATTTTGTTTACATAGGCTTTGTAGGCCTGCTCTCCCTCTTCTTTCCAGAATTGGTCGTAGTGTTTCCACTCCGAAAATTCTCTTCGGGAGTTACACCAATCCTCCATTTTTTTTCTTCTAGCTCTTTTATGCTGTTTCCCTTTAGATGAATGATTGCCCAACCCAAAGAGTATCTTGGCCAAAGCCAATAGTCCTATGGCCTGCCAGTATCCAATCGTGGTAAGCCCAAAAATTGCCGGCATCAACCAGTTCCAAAGCCACATGACCACATATCCCATTAAAAAGACCAACAGGATGAAGATCACGATCATGAAAAAAAACTTGAAGCCTTTGCTCACATATCTTTTCACTTCTGTTTCGTAATTGTTTTTATGTTCCATTTGAATTTTGTTTTAATTCTTTATTCTTTCTTGTTCTAGTTTTTTTGCCAGAATGGATAACGCCCTATGCCTTCTTGACATTAAAGTTCCGGGAGAAATATCTGTTTCCAGGGCTATTTCTCGATACGTATAACCCTCAAAATCCACCGCAAAAATGATATCGCGATACTCGGTTTTGAGTTCTCCAATGGCCTTTCTCAAAGCCTTTTGGAGCTTTGGAGCATATGAATTGTCTGCAGTACCATAGAACAGTTCTGCGAACTCTTGCCATTTGTAATCGATTTCCTCACTTGAGTATTTTTTTTCCCGCTTGCTTCGCATCAAATCGATGATTCTATTGCGAACGGCATTGTATACAAACCCTGCTACATTATTTATTTGGGCGGCATCGTTCGGCCTTGAAAAAATTCGAAGGGCCACATCCTGAACGATATCCTCCGCCTCGCGCTCCGTACTGTCCTCTATCCTAGAGCGCACATAACCCTGCAATGACTGGTATTCCTCAGAAAAAAATGAGGTCAGTTTGTTATAGTTGCTCTCTTTGTTCGATACCATTGTCAGGTTGTTGACGGTCTTTCGATGTTAAAGACGTAGATTTTCAAAACTATTGCGTTTTCCAATGAGTTTTTTTTCAATTCTTTCTGAAGCTTGTTTTTTAAGGATACCAAAGGGTTGTTTACAGGTTGAGTTTCATTTTTAGGATGTATTTTTGGTTCATGACGAAGTTGGACTCCCTTGAAAACTATAAAGATTTAGTGGTTGGCAAGTTGAATTTACATTTTGAAGTAACCGAGCCCCGAAATCTTTATGAACCCATTGAATATATTTTAAATCTTGGTGGAAAACGGCTGCGACCCGTACTCACGCTCATGACCTGTGAAGTATTCGGTGGTAATCCTGAGGAAGCTGTGGATGCCGCGTTGGCGGTTGAGGTGTTTCATAATTTTTCTTTGGTGCATGATGATATCATGGATGATGCTCCACTGCGAAGAGGGAATGAAACGGTTCACGAAAAATGGGACATCAATACGGGTATTCTTTCGGGCGATGCCATGCTAATACGGTCGTATCAGTTATTGGAAAAGTATCCTCCAGAGGTATTTAAGCAGTTAACCTCGTTGTTTAGCAAAACTGCTATCGAAGTATGCGAAGGGCAACAGTATGATGTTGACTTTGAAACCCGAAACGATGTTACTCTTTCAGAGTACCTCCAAATGATTGAGTTCAAGACCGCGGTTCTTGTTGCATGCGCCATGAAAATGGGTGCTATTGTGGCCGAAGCCACGCCAGAGGACGCCGATGCGATTTATGAATTTGGACGGAATCTCGGAATCGCTTTTCAACTACAAGACGATTATCTCGATGCCTTTGGGAATCCTGAAACCTTTGGGAAACAGGTGGGTGGGGATATTATTGAGAATAAAAAGACCATCCTCTATTTAAAAGCTCTTGAATTCGCTACACCAGAATCACAAGAACGGCTGACCGAATTGTTTTCAGAAGAACCTGCGGAACCCGACCAAAAGATTGATGAGGTCAAAACCATTTTTCAAAAAAGTGGAGCTGTCGAATTTACCAAAGCTGCCATTCAAGAGTATACCGATAAAGCTTTTTCAGTACTGGATGGGATTTCGATTCCAGATTCCCACAAACAAGGCTTGAAAAAGTTTGGGGAATGGTTAATGCACCGAAATACTTAAAAAAGTCGCCTGAACAATGCTTGAATGAAGGGTAGGGGTTTGGGTGAGGACATCATTAAAATATCCTCCCAAAAGTTGGTTTCATTATCTAAAAACTTTAGAATAAGAGTCGTTTTTCGTTTTTTAAAGAGCGACTCAAAAACGGATTGCCCCAGGTGGTTGTTTTTTTTCAGAACATCCAATAGCAATAGGTCATAAAACCAAAACTTGTCTTTCTTTCCAAATTTAGACAAGGGTCTATCCGCTTTCAGATAATCGATGAGTTCTGCCGTTCGTTTGCTTGTATTGTAAAAGGTAAAGCCTGTACTGGGTTTGGCCCACCCCCCGGAGATTCCAATGTGCATCAGTGAATTGCTGTTTTTTTGCGCAAAAGGATAGCAAGTCATGGGGATACTGCCTTGTTCCGTATCGACAATGGAATAAGAAATACCTTTAAAATGTTCGTCGAGATATTCTTCAATAGCTGTTTCATATTCTTTTCTGTCCAACAATGTTTCGGAAAAGAGGGTGTACTCAAAAAGAGCTTCCGATTCTGAAAAGGGCAAAACATACATAAAACGCGTATTTCCTTTTTGGGGAACAGAAAAATCCATGAAAGTAGCCTCTTCCGAATCGAAGACCGGCTTTTCCGTTTTTATGAACCAACCCACAAAATGCTGTTGTAAGACCGGATACTTTTTTTGATTCAGGACTTCGCGATAATCAAAAATGCTGTTAAAAACTTTTTTGCCTTCAAACCGATTAGCCTCTGTTAGAACCTCAACGGAATTATCAAGGTCTTTCAGGTTTTTTACTTCTTCCTTGACCCATTTTACATTCGAGTAGTTTCTAACCTTTTGTTTGTAATGCTCATAAAAATCAATTCCCCTTACCATTTTGTAGGAGTAAGGTTGAATTTCTGTGGATAGGCGTAGCTTTTTCCCGGCGAAGTATATTTTTGGCCAGCTTTTATGGACCAAGTTATCGAATGGGCCTTTACCAATTTCCCAAAAACACCAAGTGCGGTCGTTTTTGGTCTTGTCGTCCTTATCAATAAGTAAAATGGATTTCGACTTAAAAAAATCATCTGAGCCCAAGGCGTCGGCCAACAACAAACCGGAAGCACCAGCTCCTATAATGATATAGTCGAATTGAGACATTGGTTAAAAATACGAATAATGCCCAATCGATTTAACACATGAGATTTCATTAACCGAAAACTCCTCCAATATCGCTTAAAATAGGAATGGAAAAAGGAGATAACTTACAGAAAATAAATCTGTTTCATTTTTTTGAAATAAATATTTAGAGTAAACTAAAAATAGGTTTTGACAAATAAAAATGTATTTTTGAAAAAATTTCAATGGATGACCCGCTCAGAAGAAAACTACCTTAAGGCCATTTTTCATTTAGGGGGCAGCTCCACTACTCCTATTTCCACCAATGCCATTGCAGAGCAAATGGAGACAAAACCTTCATCTGTTACTGATATGGCCAAGAAACTGGCAGAAAAAGGTCTGGTCAATTACAAAAAGTATCAAGGGGTATCACTTACAGAGTCGGGGATAAAACTAGCGTTGTCGATAATTCGGAAACATCGCTTGTGGGAGGTGTTTTTGGTTGAAAAACTTAATTTTTCGTGGGACGAGGTCCATGAAGTGGCCGAACAGTTGGAACATATAAAAAGTGAAAAGTTGATTGATCAGTTGGACACTCTTTTAGGTCACCCAAAATATGATCCCCATGGAGACCCAATACCAGCCAAGGACGGTACTTTTCCTGAGCAGGAAAAACAGTTGTTAAGCGAAATGCTGTTGGGGAGCAAGGGCGTGTGTGTGGGCGTGAAAGATACTTCTTCCGCCTTTTTGAACTTCTTGGATAGAAACAAAATTGCGCTGGGAGATACCATAGAGGTAATGGAAAAGGAAGATTTTGATCAGTCCTTACATATTAAAGTGGGGAATCAGGAACTCAATATATCGCATCAAATTGCAGCGAATCTTTATGTAAAAATACAGGTATAATGGAACAGGTAATCCAATATTTTGAAAGCATCGACCCAATTCTGGCAGCATTTTACGCCACCCTGTTCACCTGGGGTTTGACAGCAGCCGGCGCAGGATTGGTTTTTTTGTTCAAAAACCCTAGCAGAGCCCTTTTGGATGGCATGTTGGGTTTTACAGGAGGCGTAATGGTGGCGGCAAGTTTTTGGAGTCTGTTGGCACCCGGTATTGAAATGAGCGAAGGAGAGGGATTTGTTAAAGTAATTCCTGCTGCGGTGGGGTTTTTACTAGGAGCCTTTTTCATTTTTGGTTTGGATAAGGTGCTTCCCCACGTCCATATCAACTTTAAAAGCAGTGAAGCGGAAGGAGTGAAAACACCATGGCACCGAACCACACTGTTGGTTCTGGCTATAACCTTGCATAACATCCCTGAAGGACTGGCAGTTGGCGTATTGTTTGGAGGAGTAGCTTCGGGCTTTGAAGGAGCCACCATAGGTGGGGCAGTAGCTTTGGCTTTGGGGATTGGATTACAGAATTTCCCGGAGGGATTTGCCGTAGCAGTGCCTATGAAGAGGCACGGACTAAGCCGATTTAAAAGTTGGTCTTACGGTCAAGCTTCCGCCATCGTGGAACCTATTGCCGGTGTTTTAGGGGCTTGGGCCGTTCTTACCTTTGAACCTATTTTGCCCTATGCACTTTCTTTTGCGGCCGGAGCTATGATATTCGTTGTGGTGGAGGAAGTAATCCCAGAAACACAAAGGGACAAGTACACTGATATTGCCACCCTAGGTTTTATTGGTGGTTTCATTATTATGATGACACTGGATGTCGGTTTGGGTTAGATGCCTAACCAACAATAATGCGTTCCAAGAAATCACCTACGAAATAGGCGACTATTGCTGCTATTCCTCCTAAAGTGACCGTTTCCAATATTCCCTTTAAAGGGGATGTTTGGTTGACATAGGTTTTGAGCCATCCGATTACTATGAAACCCAAGGCGGTCAAGATGGATGCAACTAAGAACAGATTGTAATCCAAGGGAGAGATATAATCGATTACATAAATCAAAAGAGGAATAAGTCCAATGGTGATGAACGAAATATAGGTTGTTGTCCCAATCCAAAAAGGGGAACGGTCTTCTTCCTGCATTTCGAGCTCCTCTTTCATCATGGTATCCACCCACACTTCCTTATCACGGGTAATAACATCCACAACTTGCTCAAGGAGGTCGCCTTCAAATCCTTTTGAGGCATAAACTTCACGAATTTCCTGTCGCTCCGCATCAGGAAGATTTTCCACTTCCCAATATTCCACTTGTTTATGCTTTTGATAGTTATCCTTTTCAGATTGTGTGGAAAGGTAGGCGCCAATAGACATGGCAAATCCGTCGGCCAACAAATTAGCAAAACCAAGAATGATGATAACGGAGCTTTCCAAACCCGCACCGACAGAGCCAGCCACTACTGCAAAGGTGGTAACACAGCCATCAATCCCACCGTAGACAAATTCTCCGAGATATTTTTCGAAGCGCTTGAAAAATCCACTTTTGCCGTGAAGGGCCTCTTCGTGGTGTTTTGTTGACATTTCGGGGTCATTTAGGTTATGTGCAATCTAATCATTTTACCTTGGGGTTTCGAGATTTCTGTGTTATGAAAACAAAAAAAGGGTAGCGCGAACTACCCTTCCTCAAATTTGTAAGAGGATCAGTCTTTA
>NZ_JANQIH010000135.1 GCF_028282265.1 Allomuricauda sp. | reverse complement strand
GTTTTACCAGCGCTGTCTTTAATTGTCGCTATAGGTTCATCGATTGTGTAATCACCTTCCTCAACGATATCCTCTATGGTGTAATTGCCCAATTGGGAGAAAGGGACAAAGATTTTATGTTCAAATAGTTTTTCAGGAACAGAGCCCAGTACAGAACCTCCAGTAACGACATCGCCTGTCTTCACTTTGGGCGTGAAACGCCATTTTTTGTCCATATCGAGCGGGGCTACTTCGAGACCTCTTTCCAAAAACCACTCGATTTTTCCAAGTTCGTATAATGGATTCTGAAGTCCGTCCGTCACCGAGCCCAAGATTCCGGGACCCAATTTCACTGCTAGTGGAAGCCCGGTGAATTCTACGGGGTCACCAACTTTCATCCAGCTGGTATCTTCAAACACTTGAAGGTAGACCAGATTTCCACTTTTTACATCGATAACTTCGGCTTTGAGTCGTTTGCCATCCTCAATGAGTATATAGGCCACTTCGCCGTTCATTACTGCCCCTTCTACAGTTTGAGCCCCAACGAGCGATTCATTTACGCTCACTACTTTTCCTTTCGCTTTTTGCATGTTTTAAGGATATTTTCAGCTACCACGAAGTTTGCGGACCTCTTCCTCTATTTTTTGATACCAAATCTTATCCATGATATCCCTTGCTGTTGTTCTATAGACTTTGGCCCTCTCAGGTTGGTTCAGTTTTTCATAGACAATAGCAAGACCTTTATGGGCAGGGACATGCAAATCGTTGATGTTAAGACAGGCCTTTAAATACCCTATGGCTTCTTCATAGAAACCATCTTCCATGAGTTCCATAGCTGTCCTATGAAGTTGTTCAATATCTCTTATATGGGTCTCCAGTTGTAAAGAGATTACGTCCTCGGATTTTAAGGTAAGGAAGGAACAAGGGACTTCACGTATTACTTTCTCTGTGACACTCCCCATAAACATTCGGTTAAGACCGGTTCTTCCGGAAGTACCCATAATGAGTAGATCAATCATCTTTCGCGAAACTGTACTTAATATTTCTTCAGACGGAATACCGATAGGGGCCTCCTTGGTCCAGTTGATATCGGAAAGGTGGAAGTCCTCTAAAAAGGCTTCAAAGCTTTCCTTTTGCTGTTTACATCTATTTTCATTTTCAATTTCCATTTCGTTTTCTGAGGAAAACCATGATGATTTAGAAACTTCGCAAACGCTCATTATGGTCAATTCTGACTTGAATCTACGTGCCATGGTAATAGCATTTTTAAGTGCCCTTTTGGAGGCATCGGAAAAATCGACTGGACATAGGATGTGATGTACATTGAGAAGCACACCTTCTTTGATTACAAAAACGGGCTTTTCGCTTTTCTGGATGATGCGTTCAGCGGTGGTACCCAATCGAAAAGTATCGCCCTTTTGGGTTTCACCGGAACCAATTAAAATAAGATTGGCACTTGTGTCAATGGCTGCCCTGGTAATGACCTCATAAGGAGTACCAACCACCAGTAGGGGTTTATTGACTTCCAAGCCCTCACTCTTGATACGGCTGACGGTTTCTTTAAGTTTGGACATTGCTGTATCATGAAGCAAGGACCTTACTTTTTCATTGGTAATATCATCTGGAAGCACATGTATGGGGATAATGGTCGATTGGAATATCTTGGCCAATTCAATGGCACTCGATACGACATTTTCGGATGATTTCCCGAAATCTTGTGCTACTAGTATCTTATCCAAAAGTTTCATAAAGTGATGTTTTTGACCTTAACGGCTACATTTTCTGGGACTAGGTTGTTTGACCGTACGCCTAAGTTGTAATTCCGATTTGACGGTACATTGACAATAACTTTAAAATTATCACTCAATTCTTTAGAGAAACTTAAGAGGTGTGCACCAAAGAGAGATTGAATGATAATTAACTTAAGCTAAGTAATGTATGGGTATGCGTTAGAACCCAATCAATTTCAAGCGATGGATTCATATGGTGTTCTAAGAGAACCTGATGGAGTTTTTTCACGAATAACTTCTAAAGTTTTGCTAAAGAATCTGTTAGTAAATTTCAAAATATAACAAAAACAAGACCACCTGTTAAGATAATCAATAGGCAACCAGGATTTGAGACTAGAAAATAGTTCTAACTAAAAAGGTGGTCATGCTTTAAAACAAACCAAAAAATGAATAAAATTCTTGTTCCCGTAGATTTTTCAGATGCTTCTTCGAATGCATTGTTGTATGCCCTCCATCTTTTTGAGTCATCACCGCTAGAGGTTACTTTATTGCATATTTACGGCACAAAATCCACAGCACTTTTGATGAAAAATATAGACGATGTTTTGGAGATGGATTCTGAGAGAAGAATGGACGAACTTTTGGAACATGTTCAAAAGGACTATCCCGATGTTGTATTTAAGCCTAAGATTACAAAGAGCTATGCCGTTTCTTCCATTGCCGCTTTGGGAGATAGTGGTCATTATGACTATATAGTCATGGGCACCAAAGGAGCGAGTGGACTCAAGGAGGTATTTATGGGAAGCGTCGCAGGAGGAGTGGTGTCCAAAACTTCCGCACCCGTTATTGTGGTTCCAGCAGGTCACACATTCCGTTCACTGCAACGGATTGTATTGGCCGTAAGTGATGATCCCTTTTCTGACCCCAACGTGGTAGAACCTCTTCGAAAGATTGCTTTAATGCACCAAAGTGAGGTGAAGGTTCTGCATATTGCTGATAGAAAGACTCCACAAATTGAAAAGGCTTTGACAGCTATTGATGATTTGAACCCTTCGGTTGATTATGCATTTGGTACGGGAGACACCAATAGGGATTTAAACGATTATCTTATGACCGATTTTTCAGGTTTGGTGTGCCTTATCCGCACTAAGAAAGGATTTATGGACCGACTTTTAAATGAAAGTGTTACCTTAAAGCAGACGTTCAACAGTCCAGTCCCTTTATTGATTCTCCATGATTAAATATTAGATGTTTTTTAAAAAATCCATCATTGCCTTAACGGGTCTGTTCCTGTGTATCTTTTTAATTGTACACCTATCCGCGAACAGTATACTGGTCTTGCCCGAGGAAATGGCTAGGGGCCTGTATAATTCATATTCCACCACATTGCGGGAAAGCCCATTAATTAAGGTTGTGGCTTATGTGTTGTATCTCTCCATTGTTTTACATGCGGTATATGCTCTTTTGATTACGTTGAACAATCGAAGGGCAAAGTCAAAATCGTATAGCTTGAACCGAAATCGTGAAAACAGTACATGGGCATCGCAGAATATGGGTCTTTTGGGAATCACGATTCTTCTGTTCATTGTGGTGCACTTGGCCAATTTCTGGGCTCGTATCAAGTTGGGTATGGGCGAAGAGGTAGGCTTGGATACCGATGGTAATGTAGACGTGTATGAGGTCACCTATAGTCTCTTCCAAAACATTTATTATGTATGCTTTTATAGTATATTGATGATTCCATTGGGATTGCATCTCCATCACGGACTGAAAAGTGCCTTTATGACCCTGGGCTTTTACAACAGAAAATGGCTTCGGATTATTTCCAAGGTTTCATTAATCTATGCAGCCATTATGGCTATCGGCTTTGGTATAATTCCATTTATAGTTTTTCTTAAATAATTGCAGAATGCTGGACTCAAAAATCCCAGAAGGACCCTTAGAGAGCAAGTGGCGTAACTATCAACTAAAGTCACAGCTCATTAATCCCGCGAACAAGAAAAAATTGAATGTGATTGTCGTAGGTTCAGGACTAGCAGGGGCAGGTGCAGCAGCTACTCTTGGGGAATTAGGCTATGATGTCAAGTGCTTTTGCTATCAAGATTCTGCCCGTAGGGCGCATTCGGTAGCTGCCCAAGGGGGAATCAACGCGGCAAAGAATTATCAGCATGACGGGGACAGTGTTTGGAGAATGTTCTACGATACACTGAAAGGAGGCGACTTTCGTTCGCGTGAGGCCAACGTGTTTCGATTGGCCGAACTCTCGGCTCCCTTGATTGACCATTACGTGCAACAAGGGGTACCTTTTGCACGGGAATACGGCGGCGTTCTTGTAAATCGCAGTTTTGGTGGTGTACAGGTACAGCGTACATTTTATGCCCGTGGGCAAACAGGGCAACAACTTTTGTTGGCAGCTTACTCGCAATTGTACAAAATGAAGCGGGCCAAGAAAGTGGAAATGTTCACACGCCACGAAATGTTAGATCTTGTTATAATTGAAGGGAAAGCCAAAGGAATTATCGCTCGCGACTTAATTACGGGTGAACTTAAACGCTTTGCAGCGGACGCAGTGGTTTTGGCAACCGGAGGTTATTCAAGGGTGTTTCGACTGTCAACTTTGGCCATCGGTTGTAACGGAAGCGCTATTTGGAAAGCTCACAAGCGGGGTGCCTGTTTTGCCGCTCCAAGTTTCACGCAAATACATCCGACGGCTTTGCCGCAGACCAGTGAAGCGCAATCTAAACTGACCTTGATGTCAGAATCTTTAAGGAACGACGGTCGCATTTGGGTGCCGAAAAACAAGGAAGAAACCCGAAAAGCCAATGAAATACCGGAGGAAGAGCGTGACTATTACCTTGAAAGGCGTTATCCCAGTTTTGGAAACTTGGCCCCTAGGGATATAGCCTCGAGGGCAGCCAAGGAACGTATTGATGCCGGTTACGGAGTCGGCCGACTCAAAAATGCAGTGTATCTGGATTTTAAGCATGCCATAGAACGTTTCGGACTAGAGACCATAAAGGATAGATATGGCAATCTTTTTAAGATGTACAAAAAGATTACGGGGGTCGATGCGTATCAAGAACCCATGCAAATTTCTCCCGCTGCCCACTTTTCAATGGGAGGCCTTTGGGTAGACTATGAGCTTATGACGACCATCCCGGGTCTGTATGCCATAGGGGAATGCAATTTTTCGGATCATGGAGCTAATCGTTTGGGAGCAAATTCCTTGTTACAGGCAAGTATTGACGGGTATTTTGTACTGCCAAACACCATTAATAATTATCTGGCTTCCGCTTTAAAAGAGGACCATCCCACAATCGATCATCCTGAATTTGAAAAAGTGGAAAAAGAGGTTACTGATCAAATCAACAAGTTACTTTCCGTTAAGGGTGAGAAAACGGTGGACCATTTCCATCGCGAATTGGGCAAGGTGATGTGGCAAGAATGTGCCATGAGCAGAAATAAGGAAGGACTTGTAAAAGCTATTGTTCAAATAAAGGATATCAAGGATGCTTTTTGGAAAGAGGTCAACGTAACCGGAGGGCATCAAGAGATGAATACAGAACTGGAAAAAGCGTTACGTCTTGCCGACTTCCTGGAACTTGGACTACTGATGTGTACTGATGCCCTACAGCGAGAAGAGTCTTGTGGAGCCCATTTTAGGGAGGAATTTCAGACCTCGGAAGGGGAGGCGTTACGTAATGACAATGCCTATGCCTATGTGTCGGCCTGGGAATATCATCAAGGAGAGTTTAAGTTACATAAGGAAACCTTGGACTTCGAATATGTTCAACCTACGGTTAGAAGCTATAAATAAGATATGAATATCGATACTTCGATACCAAAACAAAAAATATGAAGGTCACTTTCAGAATTTGGAGACAGGAAAACAAAAATAGCAAGGGCCAATTTGAATCGTATGAGGTAGATGGACTTACGGAAGATATGTCCTTTTTAGAGGCTTTGGACTACCTTAATGAACTGTTAGTAACACAAAACAAAAAAGTCATCGCCTTTGAGTACGATTGTAGGGAAGGTATTTGCGGTCAGTGTGGTGTTTTTATCAATGGTCGTGCTCATGGTCCCCATGATCACATGACCACTTGCCAGCTTCATATGCGTAGTTTCAAAGATGGGGAAACCATTGTGGTCGAACCTTGGAGGGCCACTGCATTTCCGGTGATTACCGATTTGATTGTAGACCGTTCCGCTTTTGACCGAATCATTGAAAAAGGGGGATATATCACAGCAAAAACAGGCACAGCGGCTGAAGCCAATGCCATTTTAATAGCAAAAGAGGTGTCTGACAAGGCCATGGATGCTGCTGCATGCATTGGCTGTGGAGCCTGCGTGGCAACTTGCAAAAATTCTTCGGCAGCATTGTTTACGGCAGCAAAAATCAATCATTTGAACAGCTTACCTCAGGGAAAGCCGGAAGCTACGCAACGTGTATTGGAAATGACCAAACAAATGGAGCTTGAGGGATTTGGTAGTTGCACTTTCACAGGGGCCTGCGAAGTGGAATGCCCAGAGGGCATTTCCCTAACCAATATTGCAGAGATGAATGCCCGAAGGGCAAAGGCCAAATGGTTTGGCTGACAGTATTGTACAATTTGTTAATAAAAAAAATGAAAGAGAAAATTATTCCAACCGTAGTTCTGGGCATTGTCTTGCTTTGTATTTCTTGTAAACAAAACGCTCCGAATGAAGAAAAAGAACAGGAGAAGGTAGCTATTCCAGCCGTGGATACCCAAAACATGGGCCTAGTGGAAAAAGTTTTGACAAAAGAAGAGCAAGATGCCCTGACTCCCGATATGGTAATTCAGTCCTTCAAGGAAGGGAATGAACGTTTTACAAGAAATGACCTAACCGAGAGAAACCATTCCGAGCAGGTGAGGAGAAGCACACTGGCCCAATATCCCAAGGCCATTGTATTGTCCTGTGTAGATAGTAGGGTGCCGGTAGAAGACGTATTTGATAGGGGTATTGGTGATGTCTTTGTAGCTCGAGTAGCAGGTAATTTTGTGAATGAGGACATTTTGGGCAGTATGGAATTTGCGTGCAAAGTTTCCGGGTCAAAGCTCATTTTGGTCATGGGTCATGAACATTGTGGAGCTGTTAAAGCCGCTATCGATAATGTTCAGTTGGGTAACATTACCACTATGCTGGGCAAAATAAAACCCGCTGTAGAAAAGGTGGAATATTTTGGAGCACGAAACTCGAAAAATCAGGAGTTTGTCCATATGGTCTGCGAAAGCAATGTGCAAAATACCATTACCCAAATACGAAAAAAGAGTCCTATTCTCGATGAAATGGAACAAAACCAAGAAATAAAGATAATAGGTGCAATTTATGATATGGATACTGGGAAGGTAAGCTTTCTTCTCTAATGGGTACTAGTTGTAATTTGATGATTTATAGGAGGAAGTGCGAACCCGCTAGC
>NZ_JANQIH010000060.1 GCF_028282265.1 Allomuricauda sp. | reverse complement strand
AATTACGGGCAGGTCACTAAAGAAGCCTATGTTATGAGCATGGCTCCTTACACTTTTTTGATGGTCTTCGGGAACACATTGCCAAACTTCCTTGCCCATACATTGCTCTAGCGTAAGGTTGGCCCCAAAGTCTTGGTTGTACAGTTCTACATGGGCCATATAGGTGTCGGCCAAAACCTCGTCCATATCAATAAAAATAACCATAGTCTCACTTTTTTAAAGAGCGAAGAAATAAAAAATAGGTCTCCTTTTTATAGTCCTGCCTGAAAAATAATCAAAAGATAACTTGTGGATTTTACCGCGGAGTCATTTTCGGTTTACAACCAACTTTGCTTACAAATCCTCCTTTTTGAAGATTTTCGCCTCCTCTCCTTTTCCCATGATAACCATGTCTGCTATCCCAAGGAACAAACCCGTTTCCACCACTCCAGGAATTTGGATTAAAGTGTGGTTGAGACTTTCCAAATCCTTTACTTCAAAAATATCAACATCGATAATCACATTGTTTTCATCGGTCCTGTACTCTTTTCCCGATTGTTTTCTAAGGATGGGTTTGAGTCCCATTTGCTCCAATTTGAGCAAAATACTGTTCTTTGAAAAAGGAATGACTTCTATTGGTAATTTGAATTTCCCAAGCTTATCCACATACTTGCTGGAATCGGCAATGATGATATTCGTTTTGGAATTATAGGCAATCAGTTTTTCCCGCAATAAAGCTCCACCTCCTCCTTTGATTAGCCGTAATTCGGGATCAAACTCATCAGCACCGTCGATATTGACATCAATCATTTTTACCTCATTGAGTGTAGTAAGGGGAATATTATATTCTTGAGCCAGTTTCGCGGTCTTATCTGATGAAGGAACTCCCACCACGGAAAGACCATTCTTCACTCTTTCACCCAAGGATTCAATCATAAAATAGGCTGTCGAACCAGAACCTAATCCTAAAACCATACCGTCCTTTACCATCGCTATGGCCTCTTTGGCCGCAATTTTCTTTTCTGAATCCATGGCATGCTTACGTTTAAATGGTTATTACCCAGTTACAAAATCATACTTTTTGATATAATGCGATGGTTACCCCACATCAAAAAAGGAATAGCTGGCGATATGACTCATCCGACCGTTTTTTGTTCTCCAATAAAACGATACACGCGCGAATCCAAAGCTTCCAGTTCATCAATAATAAACTTGGGATCTAGAAGCTCACAGTCATGAACCGATTTTCGGGTAACGCTGTTGGTCAGGGCGAAAACATGCATCCCGGCATTGAGCCCTGCCTTAATACCATTTACGGAATCCTCCATTACCAAACATTCTTCGGAACTTAAATTAAGTTCTTCCATGGCCTTTTTGTATATCTCCGGATTTGGTTTCCCCGCTTCCACGTCATCCCTGGTAAGAACAAGGTCAAACTTATCATAGATTTCCATAATCGAAGTTATTCGCTTCGCTTCGGACAGATGAGACATTGTGGCCAAAACCACATTGAAATCATCCGAGCTTACCTTATGGAAAAATCGGAGTGTATATGGGCAAAAGTGCTTCGATAAAAGTTGAGTGTCATCGAGTATGCTTCTGTAAATCTCCAATCTCTTGGTAATAAGTAGATTCTGAATCTCTTCCATGTTTGAAGTGTTCAGATTTCTTTCCAGAACAAACTTAAAATATTGGGCCAATCCGTTCACAACTTCCTGTCGGGAAAGCCCGACGAAGCGATTAAATATGTCCAAAACCGTTTCTTCACTTGTTTGACCGCTGGTAAGACTATGTATGGCCCTTGCATAAGAGGTAGCTTTCAACACTTCGGTTTGAATTAATGTACCATCGAGGTCAAAGATTATGGCTTTGATCATTGTTGTAGTGTGACTCAATAAAAGTAAGCCATTTCAATAGAGAAAAAGAAAAATCCAAGTCTTTTCAACTTGGATTTTTCTCCTAAACCTATGTATAATTTTATTAGTTACAAGTAACTCTAGTGCTAAACGTATCTGCTGATTCAATCGCATCGTTTTGGGATATGTCCTCTCTGAACAACAATAGTCTATCTATACCATGTGAAGTTGAGCGTGCGGATATTTCCATGAGATAGGTACCCTCATTGGAAAAAGTCACGAAAATGTTATGCGCATCGTGATCTGAGGTCGATGCTTGCCATTTGAACGAATTGTCATCTCCGCTTCGGTATATCTTGAACCACCCGTCAGAAGAAGCACCGTTGGGATTAGGCTCTTTCCCTGAACCTTCGGGATAAACTAGGCTGCCGTCGTTGTTTCTTCCGAAAAAGTCATCAGCATCAGGAAAGCGCAACCAAGAATCGTTGTGTTCGGTGCCATCGTTTCCTTCCCTAAAAGAAGAATGCCATAGGAATCGATATGTGCCAGTTGATGTAATCCTGATAGGGAAAACGACCATCCCGTTACCTGGATTGCCCATACTCGCACTCCCATCCCATTGCATGTAACCATCTCCAGAAGTATCAGAGGCGTCATTTCTTAAAGTCCAACCGTCAGGAAAATTATTGTTCTCAAATTCAATAGAGATTAGGCCATTACTTTCCTCAAAAAGAAAGCCTACAGAGTTGGGGCAACCAGAACTTTGTCCGCCATTATTTCCAGAAGGAGTCCCTGAGTTATCTCCATTTGGATCATTATTGTTTTCTTCGGCCATTTCATTGGGTTGTTCCCCTTCGTCTTCACTGCAAGAATAAACGACTAGGGACAAACCAATAATCATCAAAAATGTAAATATCCGATTGTGCCAAAAGCGTAGGTCATTAGGGATTTTCATAAGATGGGGTTTTTACCCACTAACGAATTTTACAACTGCTTATTGCCCTAATTCGATAAACTGAAAAGCCTTTATTTGCTTAAAGTGCGGTTTATTCAAGAGTGAACCATTTGGTTCCCCATTTTCTTACTTGGTGATTCAAAATTTCTCCCGTCACCGTGTTACGTGTGAGCATATCATTCGCTCCGCTGGTAGAAGCAATCAGACACCATTCCAAATTCTCCTTTAACAAAACCTGTTTTTCTTCAAAAAGAGGGGTCTGTCCTACAATACAATCAATCTGAGCTGTGACCGCCAATCCCGGCGGTGAATTGAGAATGGTAAGGTACTTGGCATCGGTAAGGTGTTCCACAAAAACTTCAGGCTCTGAATCCCTGCCCATCTTAAAATAGATTTTTATGGGTTTTCCCTCCCGAACAGCACTTAATAGGTTTTCAAGCTTCCCCTGAAGTGTGTTGCCACTTTCATCATTTTGGTAAACAAGTTTCCATTCTTGCTGCGAATGGCTGGCCAAGGTCCCTAAAAGAAGGAACAATAAAACGGAGCATCTTTTCATCATAATCATCATTTTACGATTGTTATATTACGGTTCAACGTCTGCAGCTCTTTTTGTAACAGTAAACCTTGTAGTGTAAGACCATTTCTTCCAAAGATATTCAATCGGTCCCTGATTATTCTTCTTTAACCATAGATAACTAATCAAAGACTGCACTGTAAAAAACGAAATGGCAAGCAAATACGTTTCAGCCCTTGATATTTTGCCATAAAGCCCATACCCCTGAACCGCATGAAAAATGACCAGTAAATAAAACAAGGATTGAAAAATGTAATTGGTCAACGCGGTTCTCCCTACATATTTGAACCATGAAGTGAGTCTTTTAACAAAAGGAATGGTCCCCAATTTTACAAAAAGTGCCATATATCCCAAGGTTTGCAACAGCATTCCTCCTATGACCACAAAAGGCAACCACGCCAATGACAAACCTACATCCAGCTTACCGGCATTGACCAAATGGAACAAATAACTACACAGCAATCCAACCGTGAACCCAAGCACGATGAAGGTATTTATCAAAACCCGTAACGAGTTCCGTTTAACAAAAAAAGAAATTTTGCCCAGTATGAATCCTACCAACATATTACCAAAGGTAAAAACAAGTGTCAAAGGCATATCTTGCCAAAAGTTGGTCCAAGGAGCAATACGATAATTGACGCCAAGGTATTCTGGATAAAAACCAATCATGGGGTACGACTGCACCAAATTGAAATCATAAGTGTGTTCTTGCCATCCCAAAAATGAGTTCCCAATAAAGATCACTCCAGTAAGGACCACACTAAAGAGAATAGCAAACAATGTCAATCGCTTTACCGACCAATTCTTCACCAATAGCAGAAAAACTCCACCAAAAGCATAAGACATTATGATATCCCCATTCCATATCAGAAAACAGTGGGCGGCCCCAATAAGAAACAATAGGGCCATTCTTTTGAGAAAGTAGCTGTTGAAATCAATTCCTTTTTTGAATGCCCGGGTCATTTGGATATAGAATCCAAATCCAAATAATATGGAAAAGAGTGTAATGAACTTTCGGTTGATA
>NZ_JANQIH010000052.1 GCF_028282265.1 Allomuricauda sp. | reverse complement strand
ACTTCCCGCCCAAAAATCACATAGGGTTCGTTAATTTTCAGGTTTTCACGAATCCATTTATGACCACGGAACCACACCAATTTCATCTCTCCTGTGTCATCAACAAAAGAAGCCTCCAAACGTTTACCCCGTTTTTGTTCCACCGTTTTTAAATGCACAATTTTACCTACGACTTGTACATCGGCGCCGCTATCTTTTAATTCATTGATTTTATAGTAATGGGTCTTGTCAAGATACCGGTTGGGGTAGAGCTGCAACAGGTCACCAAAGGTTTCTAGGCCCAATTCCGTTTTTAGGGTTTCAGCACGATTGGGACCTACACCTTTGAGGTAAACGAGAGAGGTATGAAGGATACCAGATTGCATCAAACGAAAATAGGTAAAAAGCCCCCTATCCCCCAAAGGGGGAAATTTTGAACTTAGTAAGAATGTGGATGTTTAAAAAAGTAAATTTGGATTGATTTTTGACGCTACGTTATCATGAGGATTTGGTTTTTATTCATGACTTCTATTTGGTGTTTTTCCCAAAGGCAGGAAAATGTGGACTTTACAAAAATCAACGCTGAAATTCAACCGATTCTTGGCTCGAAAGAAATTAACGGAAAAGTTTCTTACGAATTTGAACTTATTTCCAAAGTTGATTCGATTTTTTTGGACGCCGTAAACATGACTTTTTTACATGTGGCACTGAATGGAAAGGAAGTGGCTTTTTCAGATTTAGGCAAAAAATTAGGCATAAAAGCTCCTCACAGAATTGGTAAACATACGTTGTTTGTTCGCTATATCACTAAACCGAAACAGACCGTTTATTTTATGGGAAGGGATCCATCACTTCGTTCAGGACAAGTCTGGACCCAAGGACAAGGTAAATATACCAGTCATTGGCTACCTTCAATTGATGATATGACCGACAAAATTGAATTTGATTTGATCGTATTGGCTGAGGGTGGATATCATGTAATTGCGAACGGAAAATTGATGGATAAGACATCTAAAGATGGAATTACCGAATGGAAGTTCGATATGATGAACCCGATGAGTAGCTATTTGGCAGCTTTTGTTGTTGGGCATTTCGATAAAAAAACCGTCTATTCTGAATCTGGAATTCCCATTGAACTCTACTATGAACCTGAAGACAGTTTAAAGATTGAGCCAACTTATCGCTACACCAAAGAAATCTTTGATTTTTTGGAAGAAGAAATTGGGGAGCCCTATCCATGGCAAAATTATAAACAAGTTCCAGTGCAAGATTTTTTGTATGCCGGAATGGAAAATACGACAAGCACCATTTTTTCGAATCAATATGTGATTGATTCCACTGCTTTTGTAGATAAGAACTACGTCAATGTCAATGCCCATGAATTGGCCCACCAATGGTTTGGTAATTTGGTGACCGAAATGAGCGGTGAACACCATTGGTTGCATGAAGGTTTTGCCACCTATTATGCGTATTTGGCAGAAAGGGACCTTTTTGGGGATGATCATTTCTATTGGAAATTGTATCAAACCGCCAAAACACTTTACAACCTATCTGAGAATGAAGGCGGTGAGGCCTTAACTGATCCGAATGCCAATAGTTTGACCTTTTATGAGAAAGGAGCTTGGGCCTTGGTCGCTCTCAGAGAACGAATAGGAGATATGGCTTTTCGAGTTGGAATTCAAAACTATTTGAAGGCCTATGCCTTTAAGAACGCAACCATAGCTGATTTTTTGAATGAAATGGAAAAGACTTCAAAGAAGAACCTATTATCATATCGCCGTGAATGGTTAGAGAGTGAGGAGTTTCCATGGGAAGAAGTAAAAGAACTATTAAAATCTAAAAATGAATCAATCCGGTTGTTTTTTGAACTTAAGGATAAAAACAAGGAAACGACTGTTTTTACTAGGGAAGAATTGATTGGAGTATTGGGAGAAGAAATGCCCATATCTTTTAAAAGGGAGTTTATTTTAATATATGGAACACAAATTCCTGATTCTACCCTCGGTGAATTGATTGTGGGTCAACCTCTAGAAGTAAGACAGGCAATTGCCCGAGTTATTCCAAAACCATCCAATGCATTGAGGCTTGCTTTTGAATCCCTAATCGAAGACGAAAGTTATATTACCAAAGAAGCAGTACTATTCAAACTGTGGCAAGCATTTCCCGAAAGACAAATTTCATATTTGAACAAGTTGGATGGGATAGTGGGGCTCCCCAATAAGAATGTACGTATGTTATGGTTGGCTTTGGCCTTGATAACCGAAGGTTACCAGTCAGAAAAAAAGAAAGAG
>NZ_JANQIH010000051.1 GCF_028282265.1 Allomuricauda sp. | reverse complement strand
AGCGAAGAAAGTCATAAACTTCAGTTATGGTTCCCACCGTGGAACGGGGTGATTTGGAAGTCGTTTTCTGTTCAATGGCGATTACGGGAGAGAGACCATCAATTTTATCCACGTCGGGGCGTTCCAATCCGCCTAAAAACTGACGGGCGTATGCAGAGAAAGTTTCGATATAACGGCGCTGCCCTTCGGCATAAATGGTATCGAAAGCCAATGAAGATTTTCCACTTCCCGAAAGTCCGGTGATGACCACGAGCTTCTCCCGAGGAATGGTAACATCGATGTTTTTTAAGTTGTGGACCCGTGCTCCCTGTACCTCAATATGCTCTTCGTAATTAATCATAGCAAAACCTCAAAAGTAACGATTTGGCATGTAAAAAGGAAGCTGGGACAAGTTTCTATTTTGTAAATAAATTGGTTGCAATTATCTTGAAAAAAAACATTTTCCATGATTAATTTTCTAAACCGGAGTTTTAAAAGTTTTGTATTGGTTCTCTTTTCGGCCATGAGTTTGCTAAATGGACAAAAATCACAAACCATCATAGTGGATGCTGATACGGGAAACGAAGTGGATGACTTTTATGCACTAGCCCGAGTTTTTATGGAGCCCTCGGTAGACGTGTTAGCCTTAAACGCTGCTCATTGGCAGACCAGTCATTGGACTATACCCAATTCGATGGAAAACAGCCACCGGTTGAACCAACAGCTTTTGGGTGAAATGGGGTTACAGGTAAAAACCATACGAGGCGCCCAAGCCAGAATGTATGATTGGGGTGACCGAGCACAACACTCTGCGGCCACTTATGAAATTATAAGACAGGCAAAAGAAGTTGACCAGCTGACCGTATTGGTTCTTGGTGCCTTGACCAATATAGCTTCGGCCGTATACATCGAACCTGAAATCGCAAAAAAGCTAAAAATCTATTGGTTAGGAACAACCTTGGATTTTGAAACAGCCACTTTAAAGAGGGATGATTTTAACTGTTTGATGGACCCTTATGCCCTGGATGTATTGCTAAACTCAGATACGGAAATGGTAATCATGCCGTTGAACATTGCTAGGGAAATGGAAATTGATTTCGCCATACTTCAAGAAAGGACACAAAACCATTTTCTTGGCAAATTCCTTTTGAATCGATGGATTACCCATTTGGACGGTTCCAGAAGAAATAGAATTCTTTGGGATTTGGGGTTGGTAACAGCCTTTATTCGACCCGAACTGGCCACTATCCAGGAAGTTAAAACGTCTCGAGACAACGGGAACCGAAGTTTGAAATTCTACAACAGCATTGATTCCAGAGCCGTGTATCAAGATTTTTTTGATACGCTATTGGCATTTGAGAGGTAGTAGGTTATTTTTGACTCTTATCTAATCGTTGAAGTCCAAAAATGAATTGGTCATTTTAGACAGCAAAAAAATCAAGCAGCTATGAAACTACTGGGTATAGGTTCCCGAATTGAACACCCCAATTATGGAAAAGGCGTAGTCACCAATGTGTCGTCCAAACACTATTGGGTCACTTTTTTGGAAAATGGTCTTGAGACCATTGCATTGGATTCAGATTTTGAAACTATTGAAGCGGTTGAGGATGAAATGGATAATGTGAGCTTCTTTGATGTGGAACGTTCGTTGGTTAAGATTCTGGAAAAATGGAGCGATACCCACGAAAAGGTTGCGATTGCTGACAAGTGGAAAGGAGGGAAGCTTATTCTTGAGCCGGGAGACAACCTTGCCAATAAAGAAATGCCCATTGAGACTTTTTTTCATAAAATCGTTATGGTAAGAGACCGCATTCGGGTAATGGAACAGAAAATAAACAGCAGCAAGAATCTGGATGACCAAGAAAAAGTTGACCTACAGCAATATATTACCCGAATTTATGGAAGCCTCACGTCTTTTAATGTATTATTTAAAAACAAAAGTGACCAGTTTATCGGGGAGCGGAGTAAGTGATATTTCTTTTCCAAACAATCTTGATTAAATGAGCTTATCTGCCAAAAGCTTGGCAAGTTCTCCATAGTACTAAGGTTTCAATTGTTAATAGGCCTATGTATTAAAAACTACGCAGTTTCCTTCTTTTCCGAAAGATACTTCCAATAACGTTTGGGCACATGTTGGGTGTGCAACTTTCTGTTTATTCTTGATTTTATTCCTGTACTTTTGAAATAATCGTTCCACAGGGTTTGGTAGTCATATTCTTCAGTAAGAAAAGCATCACTCTTTTTGATTTTGTTAAAATGTATTTCTTTCAAGTTTAGGGAGACCAACTCTACATGGTCTAGGTCGTAATAAATACCGTACTTACGCTTCACATCATAAATCAACCATTGCTGGTCTGCATATCGATTTCGGAAATGCTTCGAGACAAGAGGCAAGACATTGAAATCGGGCTCAATATTGGCAAAATAGATTCCATCCTTGGTCAACTGAAAACGAACAAAGGCTTCCATTCGATGCTTTTCGCGACCAACGGAACGAGCCAGTTGGCTAATGCGCAAGATGGTTTCATCGGAAAAGTCACTTTGTTTTTGGCCTTTGGTAGGCATTAATTTTTGAACGTAGCGAAATAATAGGAGTTCTACGCCATCTGTCTCGCTCAAAAAAGCAAAATAAATGTTGGATATGGCCGAATGGCTTTTGTTTCGTACCCCGTTCCAAACTCGTTTTGCCTTGGAAACATTGGTAAAAACAGTTTCGGTCTCTGAGAAAAGACCACTTTGTTGTTGGTGATTGGGCTGAATGTCCACCACATTGATTTTTTCTTCGAAGGCTACGAAGACCGAAGTGAGAAAGCCGTTAAAGCTTCCGTCATAAATAAGGATTTTTGATGGGTTCATGATCTATTGTTTTTTGATGTTATTGTATTTTCCTTCAGCATTAATTGAATAGCTGTAATTGTTGACTGTATTGATTTCTAAATTTTCCATGGGAGTTTTGCAGGATTAATCCTTTGATTTTTTCCGCTTCCAAATCTTGTCTTTCCCATTGCCGGGAATCACAGACCATAAAGTACTTGGCGCGGTTGAGGGCCACTCCAATTTTTTTGAGGTGGTCCCAGTTCAATTTTCTGAACCTACGGGCATTCAGGATTTTATGGACTGACTTCAATCCCAATCCTGGAATTCGGGCCAAAATTCGTTTATCTGCCTTGTTGATATCCACAGGAAATAAATGGAGATTACGAAGTGCCCATGAAAGTTTTGGGTCGACATCCACATCCAAATTAGGATGCTGGTCATTCAAGATTTCATTTACTGCAAATCCATAAAAACGCAAGAGCCAATCTGTCTGGTATAATCTATTCTCTCTAAGCATAGGTACCTGCGAACCCAATGAAGGCAATCGGCTGTCATTGGCAACTGGCACATAACCCGAGTAATACACCCGTTTCATTTGATACTTTTTGTAATAGTAAGTGGCCGAATACATTACATCTTTGTCCGTTTCGTTCGTGGCTCCCACAATCATTTGGGTACTTTGTCCGGCAGGGGCATATTTTGGGGTGCTTTTGATGATTTTCCGTTCGTTTTTATATCGAATCAGTTCATTTTTGACCTTGAGCATGGGTTTGGTGAAATCCTCATGCTTTTTATCCGGCGCCAATAATTTTAAACCTGATACAGTCGGAATCTCAATATTGACGGAGAGTCTATCTGCATAAAGACCCGCTTCGTACATGAGTTCGTCGCTGGCCCCAGGGATGGATTTCAAGTGTATATAGCCATTGAAGTTTTCTTCGCGCAATTTCTTGGCAACAGCAATCAACCGTTCCATGGTATAATCGGGATTTTTAAAAATCCCAGAACTCAAAAACAGCCCCTCTATATAGTTTCTTCGGTAAAAATTAATCGTGAGGTCTACCACCTCCTGAATTTTAAACGCGGCCCGTTTAATGTCATTACTCTTTCGGGTTACGCAGTAGGCGCAGTCGTAGATGCAATAATTAGTCAACAAGATTTTTAAAAGGGAAATACAACGCCCATCTTCGGTGTAACTGTGGCAAATACCCATACCGGTGCTATTCCCCAACCCTTTGTTTTTGTTGGTTCGGTTGCTGCCACTACTGGCGCAAGAAACATCATATTTAGCAGCATCAGCCAAAATGTTGAGTTTTTCTCGGATTCTTTCAAAATTCATAGCAGAGGTTGTAATTAATCCAAAATTATGGAAATATTCCTAATTATGGAAATATTCCAAATAATTTTTGGAAATAATCCAAAAACCCTATATTTGAAGTAATACAAGGTTCAATGCCACATGGAAAATGAAATCACTTTAAAACGGTTCACGGATATTCGAAGAGAGTTGGGACATACCCAAACGGAGTTTGCCAAGTTACTCGGAATATCGAATACAACTGCCGATATAGAAAGAGGACGAACGAAATTATCTGGTAGGGTAGTGGCTGAACTTTTGAAACAGTTTAAGATTAATCCGCTTTGGCTTTTTGGTGAAAGTGAAGAGAAGTATTTAGAGACTTCGCATACCAGTGTTATTCCCAAGGTAGTAACTGTAGATACTGCGGATAGGGATAATATGGTGCTGGTGAATGCAAAAGCAGCTGCGGGATATCCACAGAATATTCAAGATACCAGTTGGTACCAACAACTTCCAGCTTTTGATTTACCCATTCCTGAGTTTCGGAATGCTACCTATCGAGGTTTTCAAGTGGAAGGGGACAGTATGTTGCCCAATTTACGGCCAGGGGAATGGGTATTGGCGCGGGCCATTGAACATATTGACCATGTGAGCCCGAACAAAATGTATGTTGTGGTGTTACAGGATTCTTTAATGGTCAAAAAGATAGAAAAGCGACCGAACTCCAACAATATTACTTTGGTTTCGTTGAACGAATCCTATCCTCCCTACGATATCAAACCTTTTCAAATTCAAGAAATCTGGGAGGTTAGTAGCAAATTGACCTTTAACGTGGATGCCAATACAGAAACCGGTCTTTTACGACAATTGCAACAGTCCATGGAAGAATTGAAAAAACAGGTTGGACAAGTCAAGAATTGATTCCTTATTCTTTTGGGAATTAATTCCAACCCAAAGTCAGTCGTACAATCGAATAATTTCTCCATTACCTTTTCCAAAAACACTTCGGATATAGGCATTGGCCACCTTGTTCATTGGAATTGGGTTATGACCCGGAAAGAAATCTTTGTAACGCTCATAGGCATCCTCCACCAACCCAGACGCAACCACATTGATGCGATGTCCATTTCCCAATTCTAAAGCGGAAGCCAGCACAAAGCTATGGATTGCACCATTCACCATGGCAGCACTTGTAGTTTGCGGAACGGGATCATCCGCAAGTATTCCTGTGGTCAAAGTGAAAGAACCATCTTGACTAAGATATTTTTGTCCCAGGCGTACCAAATTGACCTGACCCATTAGTTTGCTTCTAAGACCTATGTAAAAGTCGTCCTCGGTCAGGTCGTTAAAGGGTGCCCATTTGGCTTCTCCGGCAGTACAAACAATGGCATCGACCACTCCGACGGATTCAAACATTTTTTTGATGGAGTTACTATCTGAAATATCGATAAGAATATCACCTGAATTTCGACCTCCTACTATGATTTCAGCTTTATTCGAAAGACTTTCAACAACCTTTCTTCCGATAGTGCCATTTCCGCCAACGACCAGTATTTTCATTTTGTATTATATCCTTTTACGTTCCCCATACTCAAATTTATTGGACCAAGCTGATGTGATTTAGGTAGGAAAGCCCCACTTTCTGAAACCAACCAATCATCCCAAGAGGCTTCAAGACCACCTATCGGAATGATTTTCACCCACATCTTATAAGACTTTGGGAAACCACTCTCATCCAATAACCAGAGATAACTATCACCAGGTGTACTACCCCCAGAAGTGTATGTGATTAGAAGAGCTTGGGTTCCATCCTCCAATTCCACAACAGAACGTTTTGTGCCAGAATCAAAGACCTTGTAGGGTGCTACTAGCCAAAACGAATCGTTGTTAAAGTTCTTCAGAGCTTTTTCTACCAAACCTTTGCCCTCTTCGGCAGAGAGGAGTTGGTCATTTTGATACGCTTTACTTTTTTCTGGATTCATCAAATCCAAGTTCACCCTATAGTCGTCCCATTTCAAGATGGCCTTTCCTAATTCTTTGTCCCATTTGTACTGATTGGCCCCATTTTGAAAGGACCATTCTAAATATCGGGTTTGTTCATAGGACTGATGGTTTAGTGCGGTCAGCATTTTTTTCGCAAGCATATCGGCTTCAGGACCTGATTTACCCTGAGGTAGGGATTCATTAAGAATAAAAAGGGAAATGACCAATATCAAAATGCCAACCCCCAGAGCAACACCAACAATCTTAAAGAACTTCTTCATGCGCCATTTTTGATTGAATGGATTGGGCCAATACATCGGCGGCTTTTGGGTTCAATCGAAACCAAAGTTCAGGTTCAAAGATTTCTAATTCTGCCAAAGCCCACTGACCTTCATTGTCTTTAAAAATATCCACCCTTGCATAAAGGGGCATTTCCGAACAGGCCTTCACCACATTTTCTGAAAAAAGGATTTCTTCCTTACTGGGCTTGTATACCTGAATTGTTCCGCCATAATCATCTTGGACCCTAAAATCTCCCGGTTTGGCAATTTTCAATACGGCGTGGGTGAATTTTCCATCAAAAACCATCATCGAAATTTCGCCTTCATCCATAATATTTTTTTGAAACTCTTGCAGCATCATGGCCTCCTGGGCAATCAATTCTTGAAAAATAGTCTCATGTTTATGGCATTCGGAGGCATTAAACTTGTATGTGTGTCTTGCTCCACCAGCGATGCAGGGTTTTAATACCAAATCCTTGCTGACAAAAACCAAGTCCTTTGTTGCCTTTTTAATGGATTGTTCCAAGGTGGTCTTGGTTCCTGGTTCTACAAACAGGGTCTTTGGAATTCGCACTCCTTTTGATTCAAGATCCTTAAAATAGTGTTTATCAATGTTCCAAGAAACCAGTTCTGCTGAGTTGATGAAAACTGTCAATTTCTTGGTGTTTTGAAGCCATTTGAAAAACTCCTCATAGCGGTCAAAATAATCCCACGTAGCCCTAAAAAGGGCATATTTTGTGGTGGCCCAATCAAAATTGGGGTCGTCCCATGCCTTGCGAGTCACACTTAACCCTATCCTTTCAAGAGCTTCTTGGACAATTCGGTCTTCAGCAATTACATTATCAATATAGATGTTACCTTCAACCGGATGTAAATATCTTGGATCTGTAAGTATGGTGATATCGTACAACATTTTCTTGTTTAAAATCCCACTGCGGTATCGTCCCCTCTTTTATCCGCTCCGCCTTCAAGCTTTCCATCGGGTAAAACCCTAATGGCATCAACCTTACCAATAATTCTATTTCGTCCAGAGTATATTTGGTATCCCCTTTCTTTCAATTGGGATTGAAGCTCATCTGAGAAACCCTTTTCTTCAAAAATAATCACATCGGGGAGCCACTGATGGTGAAATCGAGGGGCATTTACTGCTTCTTGCATACTGAAGTTAAACTCATGGACATTCAAAATGGTTTGCGCCACAGCTGTGATAATAGTTGAACCTCCCGGGGTTCCCACCACCATGTATAATTCTCCTTCCTTTTCCACAATCGTGGGAGTCATGCTACTCAGCATACGCTTCTCTGGCGCTATGCTGTTTGCCTCTGCCCCAATAAGTCCAAACATATTGGGCACTCCTGGTTTGGCACTAAAATCATCCATTTCATTGTTCAGGAAAAAGCCAAGCTCTGGACTATACAATTTAGAACCATAACCACCATTCAGGGTAGTGGTGGCCGAAATGGCATTCCCTTGTGCATCTACAATGGAGTAGTGGGTTGTTTCACTGCTTTCCAAAATTTGCACCTCACCATGCGAAACGTCTGATGAAAGTGTGGCCTTATCGAATGAAAAATCGGCCATTCGTTCTTCGAGATAAGAATCACTCAGTAGTACATCCAAGGGGATATCGACAAAATCAGGGTCACCCAAAAAGTAATTTCTATCTGCGTAGGCCCGTCTTGAGGCTTCGGTAAACAATTGAATGGATTTAGTACTGTTATGCCCATATTTTGAAATATTATAGGGCTCCATCATTTTGAAAATCTGGTTGATAGTTACGCCTCCGCTGCTCGGGGGACTCATTGAAATCAATTTAATGTCTTTATAATCGAAAACAATGGGTTCTCGCCATTTGGCTTCATACTTTGCTAAATCTTCTTCCGTAATAAAACCACCTTTTTCTTGAACAAAGGCCACGAGTTTTTGGGCGACTTCCCCTTTATAAAAACCATCTCTACCTTCTTCCCTTATTTTTTCGAGGGTCATTGCCAGTTCTGGATATTTTATGGTATCACCTGCTTTAAAATCTGCAGCGAATTTTGTGCTGTCCCCATTTACTTCAATAAATCGTTCCCTGTAATTTTCCAAACGCTTAGCCTGTTTTTCGGTAACGACCACCCCTTTTTTGGCAAGCTCGATAACCGGAGTAAGAATATCTGAGAGCGGTAGGGAACCAAATTTTTGGTGTACCTCGATTACTCCCGCGACCGTTCCGGGTACACCGACCGCAGTTGCCCCCACAGTGCTCATATCGGGAATCACATTGCCTAAGGAATCCAAATACATATCCTTGTGTGCTGAAAGAGGCGCTTTTTCACGATAGTCCAATCCGCCCACTTCACCATTATTCTTTCGATATACTATGAAGCCACCACCACCCAAATTTCCAGCAAAGGGGTAGGCCACGGCTAGAGCCATCTCGGTGGCGACCATGGCATCAAAGGCATTACCACCTTTTTCCATAACCTCCGAGCCGATTCTAGATGCTTCCACTCTGGCTGAAACCACCATAGCGCTCTCGGTGACTAAGCCGGTTGGCGGTGCTGGTTGTTTTCTACAATGTACAAATAAGAAAAGGGGGAGGAGGAAAATCAGTTTTCGCATAGGGAGTTGAATTTTTGCCGCGAAAAGGTAATCAATTCTTTAAAAAATGCTTTAAACTCTTTTTCAAAAGCATCATAATGCTCCTCAAGGTCAAGGATGGCGTTGTTCATTCCAGATTTGTTCTGCGTGCGTCGATTCATTCCATTCAGTACTCTCGAAATGCCCTCAAGGTTGGCGTAGTTGACCAACCAATTGTCGGCAATCATATAAGGCATCATCCGCTGGGTTCCCAAAGGGAGCATATCGTAGTTTTCCTCCAATAGATCATAGAAATCCTCAACAAAGATGTCGAGTGGAATGTCTGAATAGTCGCTCCAGTTTTTTGCCAGAAAATGGTCATAAAAAATATCCACGATAACCCTGCTATAATGGCTGTAGTTTTTGTGCAATCTTTTGCTGCTTTGTTTCGCTACGGGATGGGAATCACTAAAAGTGTCGATTTCGCGGTGGAGCAAAATACCTTTTTGAATTTTATCTGGATAGTGCTTGAACTTATTTCCTTTGATATGGTCAGCAAAAAAATTGCCAAGTGTTATTTCTCTATCACCAAAGGATAAATAGATATGGGCCAAGAAGTTCATGTACGAATCTGTGTTTTCGTTCTGAAATTTACGAATAAGAAACGTGGAATATGGACCTTGCGGTTATATTTGCAGAAAATTAGGAACCAGAATGACACTAATCAAATCGATATCAGGAATACGGGGAACCATTGGAGGAAATACAGGGGACAACCTAACCCCGTTGGATGCTGTCAAATTTGCGGCGGCCTACGGCACATGGCTTAAATCGTATTCAGGAAAAGAAAACCTAAAAGTGGTCATAGGCAGGGATGCGCGACTATCGGGAGAAATGATTCAGAATTTGGTAGTGTCAACCATAGTTGGGTTGGGGATAGATGTAGTTGATTTGGGACTGTCCACTACACCAACAGTAGAAATAGCCGTGCCCTTGGAAAAGGCCGATGGCGGAATCATCCTTACCGCAAGCCATAACCCAAAACAATGGAATGCCCTTAAATTACTGAATGAACGAGGAGAATTTTTGGACGGTGAGCAAGGCAAAAAGATTTTGAAAATTGCCGAAAATGACGATTTCCAATTTGCCGAGGTGGATGATTTGGGAACGGTTACCAAAAATAATTCATACATCGATATTCATATTGAAGAAGTCTTGAAGCTAGCTTTGGTTGACAAAGAGGTTATCGCAAAGGCTGGATTTAAGGTCGTGGTTGATGGGGTAAATTCGACGGGAGGAATTGCCATCCCAAAGTTATTGAAAGCATTGGGAGTAGAGGTGGTTGAATTGTATTGCGAACCCACAGGTCATTTTCCGCATAACCCAGAACCTTTAAAAGAACACTTGAAAGACATCTGTGAATTGGTCGTCAAAGAAAAAGCCGATTTTGGTGTTGTGGTTGACCCTGATGTGGATCGCCTTGCTTTTATAAGTAATGGCGGTGAAATGTTTGGTGAGGAATATACCCTGGTTGCCTGCGCAGATTATGTTTTGGGTAAGACCTGGGGAAATACGGTCTCGAATCTATCTTCTTCACGAGCTCTAAGGGATGTAACGGAAAAACATGGTGGCAAATATGAGGCTGCAGCCGTTGGAGAAGTCAATGTCGTTACCAAAATGAAGGAAACCAATGCCGTAATTGGCGGTGAAGGTAATGGCGGGATCATTTACCCTGAGAGTCATTATGGAAGGGATGCCTTGGTTGGGACGGCCCTCTTTTTAATGTTGATGGCAGAAAAGGGAGGAACCGTGGCAGAATTAAGAGCGAGTTACCCGAGCTACTTTATGAGTAAAAAGAAAATCCAATTGACGCCTGATTTGGATGTAGATGGCCTTTTGGATGCCATGCATCAGAAATATAAGGATGAAGAAGTAACTACAATTGATGGTGTAAAGATTGATTTCCCTGAAAACTGGGTGCATTTAAGGAAATCGAATACCGAACCTATAATCCGTATTTATACTGAGGCAAAAAGCCAATCAGAAGCCGATGGTCTGGCGGACAGAATCATTGGGGAAATTAAGGAAGTAGCCGGAATATCCTAGTTTTCTAAGCTATAGACAATGTCCTGGGAGAGAAATTCCGAATCAGTAATGTCTACTCGTTTGTCAGAGTCTAGCCATAGCTTCCATTTGTTGTCTTCTTTTTTTAAACCAACCGTAAAATGCCCATACCCTCTTACCACCATTTTGGAATCATCCTTGCGCTTGGAACTGAATTTATAATACCCAGTTTGGTAGGCCAAGGTCTCATCCTGGTCAATTGCAGTTGAAAGAATACTGAAAGCAATACCAACCTTATCTCCGCGTTCCTTTGAAGAATCCAAAAAGCCCGCAAAATTTTGCAAATAGGGATCGCCAGTCTTGATTTCATTACGCGATAGGTAGATTCTTATAATGTCTTTGGAATGAACCCCTTTTAACTTATCAGGATTTAACTCCGCATATGATTCCATAAAAGGAATCCAGACATCCGTTTTTATAGATTGAAGCACCTCTTCGGAAACTTCAATTTTTTGGCCGAAAGAAACAAAGCAAATAAGAGTAAATGCTAAGGAGAGAAGAAGTTTCATTTATTCAAGTTTTCAGGTTTGTAAGAAGGTAGCCAAAACCAAATAAATCGAACCAACTTTAAGAAAAGAATAAGATTTGATAAATGGGAACTTTATTCTTTGGTCCAAGCCAAAATGGACTTTTTTATAAGCTGCTCCTGCGTCCAAACAATAAAATGGTCTTCATCTTCCAATGAAATCACCTCAAGTTCTTTTGTGTTCGTCATGCTTTTTTCCATAAACCCCACATTTTCATAAGGGACCAGTCTATCTTTTTTACCATGGATAATCAAGGTACGTTGATGGAGTTGGTCTAATTGAGGTTTTAACTCCCTTAAGTCCTCCTTTAACATCCAGAGCTCGTCATTGGAGGGTTTTAAGGCGCCGGGCACCAAATATTTTAAGGGAACCCATGTTAGTGGTTTCCGCCATTTTTCGGGTTTTTCCGCATCAGGGTCCAGCGCTCCAGCAAGGATTACAAGATTCTGGTACAAGTCGGGCGCATCAAGCGCCATTTGAACGATAAGCGGGCCACTGTAGGAATGGCCAATAAGGGTCATGGACTTACCGTTTTCCAATTGGTTCAATAAGGCATTCAACGCTTCGGATTGTTCCTTCAGGGAGCAACTTTTTCTAAAACCGCTTTTACCAAATCCCGGTCTGTCTGGTGCAATAATTCGATATTGCGATGTTAATTCAGAATCAACGAGGTAGTTTTTATAGGCATCCCAACTTCCGGGAGATCCATGCAAGAAAACCAAGGTATGCCCATCCTTCCTTCCGGTTTCAATATAGTGCAGGTCTCTTTCCTGAATAATGATGGTGTTTTCAGTAAAATCAGTATAATTTTCTTCAAAAAATGCCTTGGTCTTCTTTATAGAGGTCCTCATGGTCATGCAGGAATTGGCAAACAATAGATATCCAACCGTTAAGACGAGGACGATGTATCTTTTTTTGAAACGTCTACGGATTCGTTTGGACATTTTTGATGGGTTTAAATGCTTGAGGAACCTTATCCCTGTGTTTCCAACGTTTATGGGTCCAAAAATAATACTCAGGGGCCTCCCGAATTGAAGATTCCACGTTTCTTAAAAAGGCTTTTGTGATTTCAAATTCAGCTTCTTCCTTGGGATTATCGCTAAGCAACTCAAAGGAGCCCTGATAATGCCCCCGGCTTAATTTGCTCACCTTTAGGTAAACCGCTGGTAAATCGAGTTTTTTGCAAAGAAATTCAGCACCCGTATGAACCGGTACCGTAATTCCCAAAAATGGTGTCCATAATAAGGCTTTATGCACCATAGGTGATTGGTCGCTTAAAATACCGTACATGCTCAACTGCCCATTTTTTTTATTATTGGAAACGATGTCTTTGGTATCTTTTGTGGTTATCAATGTCGTTCCAAACTTTTGTCGGATATCCCTCACCAACTTATCAAAATATTTGTTTCCAATTTTCTGATAGATGCCATAACCCTTTGAGGCGATATGCGCGTCAAGGGCTATGACCCACTCCCAGCTCCCATAATGTGGAAACATCAACATCACACTTTTGTTTTTAGCCTCTAATTGATGTAGAACATCAAGATTGGTAAAAACAAATCTCCGTTGCAATTGTTTGTTGGATATGCCCATGGTTTTGATCATCTCTAAAAACATATCGCACATATGGGCATAAAACCTTTTTTCAATTTGGAGACGTTCTTCATCCGATTTTTCCGGAAATATAAGTTCCAGATTCTGGCGTACTACTTTTTTACGATACCCAACAATATGGTATAACAAAAAATAGACCCCATCAGAGATAATGTAGATAGCCTTGAAGGGAAGACGGGAAACCAACCACAGCAGGGGGTAAGCAATAAGGTAAACAAAGAACTGCATCATAATTTCTTGTGGTCAAATATAGCTATATTTGGACCCAAACCTTACGGTATATGTACAATTTGCACCTTGCAACGATTGCCATTATAGTAGCGAACGTTCTGGTTACTCTTAGGGGATTTAGTGACTCCACTTTTTTTAATAGATATAAATTCAGTATCGGTGCCATTAGGGCAGGGCAACGCGAAAGAACCGTTACTTCGGGATTTCTACACGTTGATATGTCCCACTTGTTTTTCAATATGTTCACCCTGTTTTTCTTCGCCAATGTGGTCATTAACTGGTTTGGAGCAGGCAAGTTTTTCATCATCTATTTTATAAGTCTTGTAGGAGGGAGCTTATTGGCACTTTTTTTTCATAAAGACGAACCCTATTACAGCGCTGTTGGAGCAAGCGGAGCGGTAACGGGAATACTTTACGCTGCCATTTTGTTACGACCTGATATGCAATTGGGAATCATGTTCATACCCATTCCTCTTCCTGCCTACGTGTTGGGTATAGCCTATTTACTTTATTCCATCTACGGTATGAAAAGTCGTCTCGGAAACATTGGGCACACGGCCCACTTTGGTGGAGCGGTTGGCGGATATGTAACCACTCTCTTGTTTAAACCGGACCTCTTCGTAAATGAGACGTTTATCGTAATCGTGTTGGCTATTCCGATTGTTATACTTTTCGTTCTTGAAAAAACAGGAAAGATTTAATAAAAAAGGCCCAAAAAAACTTTGGGCCTTTTCATTACTTTCATAAAAATCTTTAGTTCAAAAGCTCTGAGACTTTCTGTTCCAACGCAGCACCGCGTAAGTCTTTTGCTATAATGACACCATTTTCATCCAACAAGAAAGCGGCAGGTATCGCATTGATGTTGTACAATTGTGCAATGGGGTCTTGAAATCGCTTAAGGTTACTGATATGGTTCCATTCCAAACCATCGGCTTCAATGGCTTTGGTCCAATCCTCAGCACGGGTATCCAAAGAAACTCCGATAACGTTCAAGCCCTTATCATGATATTTTTTATAAACGGAAACGATATTAGGATTCTCGGCACGACAAGGTCTGCACCATGCGGCCCAAAAATCGACCAAGGTTACTTTTCCTTTCACATCGCTTAAGGCCAGGATATCCCCTTCGGGTGTGGGAGCTGAAAACTCTGGGGCTATGCCACCAATATCAGTTACTTTTGATTTATCCAACTGCTTTTTTAGGGTCTCACCAGGTTCGGTCGCTTTCATTTCCGGGGTCAAAGCTTCATACATTTCTTCCACTTCCTCGGTGGGAATGGCCTTGCTTTGCATGAGGTTTCCTATAATCAATACGGAAATCAATGCGTTAGGATTTTCCTTGGCAAAATCAATATTGTAGGTTTTCACCTCGTCTTGGAGTTCTAAATATTCTTCACGAAGGGAAGTAACCGTAGCGGTATCCCGCTGTTGGGAAGCATTCCGTAAATCGACCTGCATCGACCTGGCCCGCTCTGCCATTTTTCGGGATTTCTCCAAGAAATTCATAAAGATTTCATTTTGGGGAGTACCCTTCAGTTCAGCATAATTCAAACTATCTTTCTGAAATTTCAAGTCAATCTCACCATTCTCAATGAAGACCGGGATGTTTCCACGGTTCGATTCCAAAAAGATATAATAGAGTTTAGGCTGCTCTTGATTTCCGCTAAAGCTGAAGAGACCATTTTCCACCGTGGTGGTATCAACGTCGACTAGCTGGTTAATTGAATCTGTAGTCTTCAAGAAGACTTGGGTGCCATTCTCCAACTCACCATTAACTTTGGCATTGACCACAAAACCCTCAGGTGTTGAATTACATGACGCCAAGAAAAGAACAATCAGTATAACTGAAAATAGATTTTTCATTCAAGTTTATTTAGGCAGCTAAGGTATTCATTAGTTGCGGCATAAAAAAACAACGAAGGGCCCTCTTATCGAAATTTCAGCATGGGTCAAAACTGGTATCTTATACCCAGAGCGATGTCGAAATCAAAGCCATCATCGAAGCCATCATAGCCCAAAAGCCCTATTTCCGGCCTAAAGTCGAGTGAAAGAAGTAGCGGAATATCAAAATTATATTCCACGCCTATATCCCCGGCCGCAAAAACAAACAGACCGTCGTTATCCTCTCCATCGGGTACGGGCTCGAATTCAACGCTTCCCAATCCGCCACCAACACCATAGTACCAATTAAAGTTTCCTTCAATTTGGTGTACCCATTGGTAAATACCAGCAAGTTTAAAGGCATCGAACTCCCGACTATCCCGCCAGCCGAGATTAAACTCTGCACGATTGTATCGCCCAATGGATTTTTGATACGAGATTTCGGCCCCAAAACCATCGCTGTCACCCAGACGAAGGCCTAATGCGTGCTCTGAAATGTCCTGTGCGCATACTCCAATCGTCATAAATGTAAAAAGTGCAGTAAATAATGTGGTAATCTTCATAAGTTTCTCCTTTAGTTCAAAATTTGAAATAGCTTTGTAAGGCTATTTAGCTATAAACTCATTTAGGTTACCAAAAATTGTTCCAGTTTGAATAATTCTTTCTTGGCGTCTTTAGCAGGTAAGCTGCAAGGTGAATTACTGTATGATAATTTGATCAAGGCACTATACGCCACCGATGCGTCGGTGTACCGCAAGCTTCCCACAGCAGTCGCTTACCCTAAAACCATTTCTGATATTAAGGTATTGATTAAGGCGGCTACTGAGCATAAAATTAGTCTTATACCGAGAACTGCAGGAACTTCGCTAGCCGGTCAATGCGTGGGAGATGGTATCGTGGTGGATGTATCCAAACATTTTACCCAGATTTTGGATTTGGATGTAAAGAAGAAACAGGTAAAAGTGCAACCTGGGGTTGTGCGCGATGAGCTGAATCAATATTTAAAACCACATGGTCTTTTTTTCGGACCCAACACCTCTACTGCAAACCGCTGTATGATAGGAGGAATGGTGGGGAACAATTCCTCTGGGACCACCTCCATTCAATATGGGGTAACGCGTGACAAGGTTATTGCCCTGAATTGTGTTTTGGCCGATGCCTCCGAAGCCCACTTTACAACAGTTTCAAAAGAAGAATTGAAAATCAAGTCCAAAGAAAACTCCCTTGAAGGTCAAATCTACAGTGAATTGATGCAAGAGCTTTCCCGAAATGAGGTGAGAGAGAGCATTCTCAAAGAGTTTCCAAAACCGGAAATCCACAGGCGTAATACAGGGTATGCGGTCGATGAATTGCTAAAAAGTGATGTTTTTGGTGGAAATGAAGTTGGATTCAATCTCTGTAAATTGTTATCCGGAAGTGAGGGGACCTTAGCCTTTACAACCGAAATCATCCTTCAATTGGATGATTTACCGCCGACTTTTTCCGCAATGGTCTGTACCCATTATGAAACTCTCGAAAACTGTTTGGCAGATGTGGCTCCGGTTATGCAACATAACTTGCATACTTGCGAGATGATGGACAAGGTCATTCTTGATTGTACCAAGAATAATCGGGCACAGTTGGAGAATCGTTTTTTTGTTGAAGGCGACCCAGCGGGCATTTTAATGTTGGAGGTTAAGGCTGATTCCGAAACGGAACTTGAGGAGCAGTTGCAATCCCTATTACAGACTATCAAAAAATCGGGGATGAGCTATGCCAGCCCTGTATTGTATGGAACCGATATCAACAAAGCCATTGAACTGCGTAAAGCTGGACTGGGACTTTTGGGAAATATGGTGGGAGATAAGAAGGCAGTAGCCTGTATTGAGGATACAGCCGTCGCCCTAAGTGATTTAAAAGAGTTCATTGGCGAGTTCACGGGAATAATGAAAGGCTATGGGCAAGAGGCGGTCTATTACGCTCATGCGGGAGCAGGGGAACTACACTTAAGGCCTATCCTAAACCTAAAAAAGGCTGAAGATGTTTCACTTTTTAGGTCCATAACTACGGATGTGGCCCAGTTGACGAAAAAATACAAAGGTAGCTTTAGCGGTGAGCACGGGGACGGCATAGTTCGCGCCGAGTTTATTCCTTTGATGATTGGGGAAGAGAATTATCAATTGCTAAAGCGAATAAAATCAATTTTTGATCCTAGCAACGTATTCAACCCCGGAAAAATAGTCGATGCCTTTCCTATGGATGAATCCTTGCGATATGAAATCGACAGAGAAGAACCTAAGGTTGAGACCGTATTGGATTTTTCGGATAGTGAGGGAATTCTCAAAGCCGCAGAAAAATGCAATGGAAGTGGTGATTGTCGTAAAAGTCATCATATGAGTGGCGGTATGTGCCCCAGTTATCACGCCACCAAAAATGAAAAAGACACGACTCGGGCGAGAGCTAACGCACTTCGCGAGTTTTTGACCAACTCTGATAAACCCAACCGCTTTAATTATGAAGAACTTAAAGAGGTGTTTGATTTGTGTTTGAGTTGTAAGGCGTGTGCCAGTGAATGCCCCAGTAATGTTGATGTGGCAACCTTGAAAGCGGAGTTTCAATATCAATACCAGGAGGCCAATGGGTATTCCCTGCGCAGCAAATTATTTGCCTACAATACCAGATTAAATGCACTAGGAAGCAAATTTGCAACTTTGACCAACATGATTTACGGATCCAAAGTTTTGGGTGGGTTGCTGAAACGTTCTTCCGGAGTTGCAAAAGAAAGAAGTCTTCCCAAAGTACATAGGTTCAACTTTGAAAAATATCTTCAAAAACATCAACCTCAATCTCCGCAAAATCAAAAAAAGGTATGGCTATACATCGATGAGTTCACCCAATATTTAGATGTTGAGGTAGGAAAAGATGCGATAGCCCTACTAAGCGCTTTAGGCTACCAAGTTGAATTGTTTTTTGCCGAAAGTGGCCGCACCTTTCTTTCCAAGGGATATTTGAAGCAAGCAAAAAGATTGGTTGAGAGAAACATGGTGAAAATGAAACCCATTTTGGATTCCAACATGCCCATCGTAGGTTTGGAACCTTCGGCGGTGTTATCCTTTCGCGATGAATACAAAAGACTCCATGACGATGATGAGTCTTTAGATAGATTGTATGCCAACACCTATTTGATTGAGGAGTTTCTTGCCAAGGAAATCCATGCTGGGAACCTCACTTCAGAAGTTTTTACCTCTGAAGAACGCGAAGTGAAAATTCACAGTCACTGTCATCAGAAAGCACTTTCCAATCAAAAGGTGACCTTCGATGTGCTCAATCTCCCTTCAAACTATAAAGTGAGCATTATTCCTTCAGGTTGTTGTGGAATGGCCGGTTCCTTTGGATATGAAAAGGAGCATTACGAAACCAGTATGAAAATAGGGGAGTTGAAACTTTTTCCTTCTGTCCGAAAATCAAAGGAGTCCACCTTAATTGCCGCAAACGGAACAAGCTGTAGACATCAAATTTTTGATGGAACCCAAAGAAAGGCCCAACATCCGGTTTCAATCTTGCGAGAGGCCCTTATTGTCTAGGTTGGTAGGGTTTTCCTCATCGATGTTTTCGTAATCCACCCGCTCTGCGTCTACTTCCTTATCGGTAATGGAAGCTATCAATTCATTCATGTCCATCTCCTTTAAGTCCTCATCGACAAAGAAGGGGGAGAGCTTATCGTGATTGTAGTGATAGATGCGCCATCGCTTAAAAGAGTACTCCAAGGCGGTCAAGTTTTCTACCCAATCTCCCGAATTCAGGTAAACGCAGCTTCCGTTTTTATTTTCAAAATGTTCCTTTTTGGGTTGGTGGATGTGCCCGCAAACCACGTAATCGTAACCATTTTCAATGGCAAGTTCAGCAGCGGTTTTTTCGAAGTCGTTAATGTATTTCACAGCTCCCTTAACGCTATTCTTTATACGTTTGGACAAGGAATACTTTTCTTTTCCCATTCTCACCAAACACCAATTAACGAAGTTGTTGATAAGGATTAGAAGGTCATAGCCATAACCGCCGAGCTTGGCCAACCACTTCGCATTTTGAATGGATATGTCAAAAACGTCCCCATGGAAAATCCAAGCCTTTTTGCCATCTAAGTTTAGGACCAATTTATTGGCGACCTTAAAATTTCCCATTGAAGCATCACTGAACTTACGAAGCATTTCATCGTGATTACCAGTGATATAGAAAACTTCCGTACCCTTTGAAGCCATTCCGATTACTTTCTTCAATACCTTAAGGTGGGAAGATGGAAAATAACGCTTGCTAAATTGCCAAATATCGATAATGTCACCATTCAACACCAACTTTTTGGGTTCAATGCTACTCAAATAAGCTATCAATTCATCTGCATGGCATCCATATGTTCCCAAGTGTACATCGGAAATAACTGCCAGCTCAATCTTTCTTTTTTTCAATCTGAAACGGGTTTAACTGCAAAATAACGGCGTAGGAATAAACTGTAAATGAAATTCATTTCAATAATTCCTTTGCATACAGTTAAATAAACATCAACAAAGCCACCAAAATGTTATTTAAAGATTAACTGGCAAGGTTGTTTTTTTTAGAAGAGTATAACACCTAAATTTGACGCTTATCCTGTATTTGGTATGGCTGGAAATACATTCGGACGACTTTTTAAGCTAACTACTTTTGGAGAATCGCATGGTAAGGCCATTGGAGGCATCATTGATGGATGTCCTGCAGGGCTTGAACTGGATTTGGAAAAAATTCAAATTGAACTCGACCGCCGAAAGCCAGGACAATCGGCAATTGTCACCCAACGCAAGGAACCAGATACCGTTGAGTTTTTTTCTGGTCTGTTTGAAGGGAAGACCACAGGAACTCCCATAGGTTTTGCGATTTTCAATACCAACCAGAAGTCAAAGGATTACTCGCATATCAAAGATTCGTACCGTCCTTCCCATGCGGATTATGTGTATGATAAAAAATATGGGTTTCGGGACTATCGCGGTGGAGGAAGAAGTTCAGCAAGAGAAACCGCAAGTAGGGTTGTGGCCGGTGCCATAGCCAAACAACTTCTATCCGGAGTAGAGATAAACGCCTATGTTTCCCAGGTTGGCGAAATAAAACTGGGTAAGAATTATGAGGAGTTGGATTTTTCCTTGATTGAAAGTAATCCGGTTCGCTGCCCAGACCCCGAGACAGCGGGACAAATGGAGGATTACATCAAAAAAATAAAAAAAGAAGGGGATACCATTGGAGGTGTTATTACTGGGGTAATCCAAAATGTACCAATCGGTTTAGGGGAGCCTGTTTTTGATAAGCTTCATGCTAAGTTGGGAGAGTCAATGTTGTCCATCAATGCCGTCAAGGGGTTCGAGTACGGAAGTGGTTTTGGTGGAGTGCTGATGAAAGGAAGTCAACATAACGATGCATTCAACCCAGATGGCACCACCGCTACCAACCGCAGTGGGGGAGTTCAAGGAGGAATCTCCAATGGCATGGATATTTACTTCAATGTGGCTTTTAAACCCGTTGCTACGGTACTGCAATCTTATGAAACCATAAACAAAGAAGGTGAAAAAGTAACCACTCAAGGTAAAGGACGGCATGACCCATGCGTTGTTCCTAGAGCGGTGCCTATTGTGGAAGCTATGGCGGCATTGGTTTTGGCAGACTACCACCTTTTGGCGCGTACCAACAAAATATAGCCGCTTTTCCTCATTTTTCCAGTCAAAATAGTATCTTACCCGTTAAAAGATATTTATGCGAAAACTCGAACTGCATTGGCAGATTCTTATCGGGATGTTATTGGGAATTGTTTTTGGGTTTGTAATGACCCAAGTGGATTGGGGCAAAGGTTTTGTTTCTGATTGGATACAACCTCTGGGAACCATTTTCGTCAAACTCCTAAAATTAATTGCCATCCCGTTGATCATTGCTTCGTTGGTAAAGGGAATATCGGATTTAAAAGACATTTCCAAGTTTCGCAATATTGGAGTTCGTACAATTCTTATTTACATAGTTACCACTGTTGTCGCCATTAGCATAGGTCTTTTAATGGTTAATGTAATGACACCGGGCAATGGTATTTCTGAGGAAACCATTACAAAGCTGACTGAGACTTACGCAGGTGATGCCGGTGTTACATCAAAGTTGGAGGAAGCATCCCGACAAAAAAGCAGTGGACCTTTGCAGTTTGTGGTGGACATGGTTCCTGAAAATGCCCTTGCTGCCATGAGTAACAATAAATTGATGTTGCAGGTCATCTTTTTCACTGTTTTTTTGGGAATCTCTATGTTGTTGATTGGTGAAAAAAATGCAAAACCGCTTAAAAACTTCTTCGATTCCTTAAATGATGTGGTCCTTAAAATGGTCGATTTGATTATGCTTACCGCTCCCTATGCGGTTTTTGCACTTTTGGCCGGAGTGGTTGTTTCTTCGGGTGACCCAGATTTGCTTTTAGCCTTATTGCGATATGCTGGAGTAGTGGTCTTGGGGCTAGTTTTAATGATTGTATTTTACACCATTGTAGTTTCAAGTTTCACCAAGAAAAATCCGTTTTGGTTTTTAAAGGAAATCAGTCCGGCTCAGCTCTTGGCCTTTTCAACAAGTTCCAGCGCAGCCACCTTACCAGTTACCATGGAAAGGGTGGAAGAACATATTGGAGTGGACAAAGAAGTTTCAAGTTTTGTGCTACCTGTTGGTGCTACCATCAATATGGATGGAACAAGTCTGTATCAAGGTGTCGCGGCGGTATTTATTTCGCAAGCACTTGGCTTCGATTTGACCTTCGGTGACCAATTGACTATTGTGTTAACCGCTCTTTTGGCTTCTATAGGTTCAGCGGCCGTTCCCGGTGCGGGAATGGTAATGCTAGTTATCGTTTTGGAATCTATAGGTTTTCCAGCGGATAAGTTGGCTATTGGTCTAGCGCTGATTTTTGCTGTTGACCGTCCTTTGGATATGTGCCGTACGGTAGTCAATGTTACAGGCGATGCCACGGTTTCCATGGTAGTGGCCAAATCGGTGGACAAACTGGGAAAACCCAAAGTAAAGGAATGGGACGACCATTTGGAGGAAGTTATTTAAAACATAAAAATACCTCGTCATGAACATTTGTTTTTTAATGTATCCCTGGGATGAAATCCAACCAGAGAACGACACTAGTTTGGCACTTATCCATGAATGTGTTAAACGTAAGCACGGAGTAGCCATTTGTACACCGGCCAATCTCACTATTCGGAATAGTGTGACCAGTGCTTTTTGTACGGTAATAAATCGGATGGAAAAGGTGTCAAGTAGTTTAAAGACGTTTTATAAACAAGCTTCCATTCGTGAGGAAATGCTTCCCTTGGCAGGTTTTGATGTGATTTTCATGAGAGCCAATCCACCTTTGGACCCTTTAATGCTCAATTTTCTAGATTCGGTAAAAGACGATGTCTTTATTGTGAATTCGCTTCAGGGGTTGCGAGAGGCCAATAATAAATTATATACTGCAGCCTTCGGGGATAGTCATAGCAACATTATTCCTTTGACCCATGTATCCAAAAACAAAAGATATTTAGTTCAACAGATTAAGGACTCTACAGCCGATAAGATGATTTTGAAACCCTTGAACGGTTTTGGCGGTTCTGGAGTGATTTTGATTGAAAAATCGGCTATGTCTAATATCAACTCCCTGTTGGATTTTTATGTAACCAATTCCGATGGAACATCAAACTATGTTATTCTTCAGGAATATATCGAAGGAGCAGACCAAGGGGACGTACGAATACTTTTATTGAATGGAGAACCCATTGGGGCCATGCGAAGAATCCCGGGAAGCGATGACCATCGTTCCAACGTATCTGCAGGGGGCTCGGTGGCCAAACATAGCCTAACAAAACAGGAAAAAGCACTCTGCAAACAAATCGGACCCAAACTGGTCAATGATGGACTTTATTTTGTCGGTATTGATGTCATTGGCGGAAAACTTGTTGAAGTCAATGTGATGTCACCAGGAGGTATCACCTATATAAACAAAGTCTACAAGACCAAGGTTCAGTGCAAGGTTATTGATTTTATCGAAAGTAAGGTAATGGATAAATTACAGGCCTTTGACCGAAGGTCAAGGCTGCGCAGCGAAGTAGAAAATGCTTAAACTCACCACAGATGAAATTATCGGGCTAATTGAAAAAGGAAGCCGCTTTGAAGCGGTTTCTTCCGATTATTCCTATACGCTTAAGATTTCTGAATATGTACCCTTCGTCTGTGGGGCAGTGCACGATGGTCATAACTTCCGTCACTCCCTTTGGGACAAATGCCTCCATACCGAATATGAAAGATGGTATGAAGAAGACCCTCGTACGAAGCAAATGGTACAATCCTTTCCTATTTTAATTGCCGGACTGGACAGTAGATTTGAATATGACCTGAATCGAGAGCCAGAGAGAGCCATTTACGAGGACGCCTGGGGAAAACAATTGTGGAAGCAACCTCTTACGCAGGAAGAGAAAGACGAAAGTCTTCAAAAGCACATCAACTTTTACCGAGTTGTAAAGGCACTCATTCAAAAGCTGGAACACATGTTCAAACATGTAATCGTTTTTGACATGCATAGCTATAATTGGAAGCGATGGGATAGGGAAGTACCCGTATGGAATCTCGGCACTTCCAATATCGATATGGATCGTTTTGGAAACTTGGCAGAACATTGGAGCAGAAAACTGGGAACTATGTCCTTACCTAACGGTATTGGAAATCTTTCCAGAATCAATGATACCTTTCAAGGGAATGGCTTTTTTTTGAAATATATGACCCGTAGTTTTGAGAATACTTTGGTATTGGCCACTGAGATATCAAAAATATATTGTGACGAGCTCACAGGGGTGATTTTTCCAGAGGTGGTAAATAGCGTCGAGCATCAATTAAAAACCATGATTCCTGAAATGGTCAAGGAATTTCAAAGAGCCGTAGATTAATGAAAATGGAGCAGGTACAGGAGTTGGAAAAAAAATACAGCGATGTTTTTGAGATTGACAGCAATCTTGATCGTTTGCTGCGTCGTATTGAACTTCTGAGCTATGTAAACCCTCTCAATATTGAAAAGGAAAAGCATCGATTCTTTGCCTCAAAGTATAATGTTGAACCTGAATTTAAGTATCCGAAGGTAAAATTCAAACCCTTCAAACTACAACGCCTTTTCTTTGCCCAACGCTTGGAGCGTATTCAAGATGATACCATCCGAAAAATGTACATGGATGTAATCAACTTCTATTCCAATATGATTCAATGCATTGAAACCATTGGGAAAGGAAAGCACTTCTATTATAATTCGCTCAGTGTTTATGGTACTCCAACGGAGAAAGATGTGCAAAACGCCCGCTTCATTCTGCATTTTGAGGACGAACCAGTGTCTTCAGATATGGAAAAGATATATTCCCCCAAAGAAGCTTCGGCCTATTTTGAAGAGTTTGCAAAGCAGTATGATTTTCCGTTGAACATCCGTTTTTCAACCCATATTGCAGCTGAGGCCATGGTCAGTAATATCGAGCAGGCACTTTTGATTAAAAAGAATATCAAGTTCAGCAAAAACCAGCTACTTACGCTTTCAAATCATGAGATAGGCATCCATTTGGTGACGACATTCAATGGATTGCTTCAGCCGCTTAAGATTTTTTCTAACGGTTTGCCCAACAATGTGGAAACACAGGAGGGACTTGCGGTTTTCAGTGAGTATATGGGCGGGGCCCTTACCTTAAAAAGACTTAAGGAGTTGGCCTACCGAGTTCTTGCAGCGGATAGTTTGATTAAAGGATACTCTTTTGCAGATACATTTGACCTGATTCACGGACACTATAAGCTAAATAGAGACGAGGCATTTGGAATTACCTTACGGGCCCACCGTGGTGGAGGCTTTACAAAGGATCGTTTGTACCTCAGTGGTCTTCGAAAAATTTACAAGAGATACCAAAGGGAAGAAAATCTGGATATTTTGTTATCAGGTAAAGTGGCATTGGAGGATGAGGATACCATCAAATATTTACACACTTTAGGACTTGCAAAGCCAATCACACACAAAACACTTTCTTTTACACAAAAATTGAACACCAATAGGACGCTGGATTTTATCTTGAATAACCTAAGATAAGAACCAAAACTCTATGAAAAATTTTACCATAAAGGTTTCAACCCTGAGCCTTTTGCTTCTAAGTTGTTTTTCCGGATTTACACAGAACAATAAAGCATCAGAACCTGAGTTCCCAAAAAAGTGCTACCTCTTTGACAGCTATGGGGATGTGCGAAGCATGACTAAAGTGGAAAACATGTTCCTTTTAAAAGAGGAACGTGAAGCTGACGAGCATGACATGGTTCGGATTGATACCGTGATGATTGAAAAACGACTTGGGGACCATGATTTCATTATTAGTAGACAAGGTAGGAAAGGATATGCTGTTTTACATCGAGAGATTATTGTTGCAGATTCCGTAATTGGAATCAATACTCCTTTTGAAGGAGAAACAATTGAGGAAGTAGAGACACAATTCAATGATAATGATATTCCTGACCATGCAAGATTGCAGATGCGATACGCTTTTTCATTATCAAAAAAAGAGCAAATGGACAAGGCTCCCGGTCTGAATGAGATTAGTCGGGAAGATTTAATTCAATCGTTTAAATGGAGAGAAGCTATTGGTGGGATGCTCAAAACCCTTCTGGAGGAAAACCCCGATATGCCAAGATACCGTTTCATGCGTTTCGTGGAAGAATATCGAAACCAAAAATTGATTGAATTGGGTTATAATCCGTATAAACAAGTTGTCTATAATTGGGAAAAACAATTTGGAGGGGATAGTGAGGTCATTGAGCTTTTGACCCAACCCGTTACTTTTGAATAGAAGATTTATGGAAAAGGCAGGCCATTAGAATGATAGCCTGCCTTTTTGATTAATCCTACAAGTTAGCAGAGGTTAATACCTGATCCAAGACGTATTTCAATCCTGTTTTCCAACCCTCTTGTCCCGCGCTCGCTACGTCAGATTGGAAAGAGCGCTCATCGGCAAGCTTGCTCGAATATTTTTCTTTGCCCTGACCACCGTACACCACAAGTTCAATATCATATCGTAGACTTGATTCGGATGTTTGTGCAGGTGCATCATCATAAAAGCCTGAGCTTTTGGGTTTAGATTGGTTCTGAGTTTCGTTTACTTCAATGATTACCAAATACTCCGCCTTTAAAGCACCTTGTAATTTATCCACAGGAGACGTAGCCAATTGCTGAAATCCGATTCCCGCATCGACCAACATACTTATCGTTTTGGGCATATCCTGCACCTCGATGGGAAGGGATTGATTCGTTTGCGTTAAATAGTTAGTGGCGAATTGTGTGATTTTACTTGAAGTGTCTTTGTCGAAAGTTCCATTTTTATTGAAACTCGAAGGCACGACCACTAACTTGTTGTTATCGATACTGCCTGGACCCAAGAAGATTTCCTCTCTGGGGATGGGATTGTTTTCGGGAGCAGAAGCTATGATTTCCTTTGGAGCCTCCGCTGGGGTCGCGGCAGTACCTGAAGCAGCTGAAAAACTTTGGGTGCGGCCGCTTGAAAAAACAATTTTTTGTAAGTCAGCGGTGCTTACTTCGTTCACGAGTGATTCACCAGGGTAGCTAAAACTTATGGTAGAAGAAGTGACCTTGACCACTTTTCCTTGAATAATTTCACCAGACGTGGTGAATAAGATATCGTTGTTGCCCGATTGGGCGAAAGCCACAAATGCGAGTGGCAGAAAAAAAAGGAGTAGAATTAACTTTTTCATTTCAATTTATATTTTTTGTTAGTAATAAGGTTGCAAAAACAGTATTCATTGAAATGATGGTTTATTGCTTCTTCATATTCTGTCTCGAAGTCGTGGGAAAATCAAAATTTCAATGGAAAACCAAAATCATATACCACAAAATCAATGCCAGTAATTGCTAAATTGTATAGGATTCGATAAAATTTTGGATAATTCATTATTTCAACGATGAAATTATCTCCAAAAAGACAGGAATTTTATCATTTTGGAGATAAATTGTTATTTAAGCGCTTATAGAGAAATGTATCTACCTCTTGGATACTTTACTTGAAATGAAAAGGTTTCCTTTTGGGTTTCTTTGGAATCCAATCTCATTTTCCAGGTCAACAATCCTTTTTTCTGATCATAGTCTGCCGAGTTGGTAACCACATCCTCAACTTTGATTTCCTTGTTTTGGGATTTTGGGATGCGGTCCATTAGTTTAAAGTCGATTGCCACATTTTTGTTGTTCTTTACTTCCAAGATATAGGTGCGGTCCAAAATGCGGTTACTGCCTGTGAATGATTTCCGTTTAAAGTTTCTCTCCTGTTGACGGGTTACAGTGATATTGGCATCAATTCCCAAAGAAAGTACCATTTCCTTTTTGGTGGTGTAGGGGTCCAGTACGGTTTTCCCGGCATAAGTCCCTTCAAAATAAATGTTGGCTTCTCCCGGTAATAGTTGATGCTTTTCCCAATCTTTAAAACTAGCAGTTAAAAAGACATTCTCATTGACCAATGGAGCAGCAAAATACTCGTAATGGGCGGGCAGCTTAAACGTATTGATTTCAATAGCCGTGATATCCCCATCCGAAACAACGGAATAAGGCTTTTTGATTACAAACTCCGTTTTGGTGGCACCTTCTTTAACATTACTCTTTTTGGTAGTGATCAAAACTACTCCATTGCTGCCACGGCTTCCATAGATGGCCGTATGGGAACCTTTTAGTATTTCAATATTTTGGATTTCACTAGCGTCCAGGTCACCTTCAGAAAATCCGTCGACTGGGACACCATCAACAATATATAGGGGTGTAGGTTCTTGGTATCGAATTCTAGAGCTTGAGCCTGTAAACCCTGAAGTTCCCCTAATTTGAACTCCTGCTGTTCTGCCTTGAATCACCTGCTCTGGTGACATTACACCACCGGCAATCTTTTCACGAGATGAACTACCGTAAGCGGTTACGACCACCTCATCCAACGCCATGGCATCTTCCTCCATGCGAACGTTCATAATGGAGGAATATAGTGGCAACTCTTGGGTCACTTGACCTATGTAAGAGAAGACCAACTCTTGTCCATAAGGAATTTCTAAAGTGTAATTGCCATCAAAATCGGTGACGGTACCCGTCGTTGTGCCTTTAATTACAATATTTACTCCGGGTAAAGGCAATCCGGATGCATCGGTTACCGTACCGGCGACCTTTTTTACATTGGGATTAAACGCATAACCCTTCTTTTTGGCCGAAGGTGAATATCGTTTTTGGTACGAGCTCACAAAATTCAGATACTGGGTTTCCAAATTAGGTTTTGCAATGTTATACTTCGGATTTCCCGTAGATAGTACTACTTTGACATCTTCCCAGTCTTGTCCCGTGTTTTGATAAACATTGGCTTTGTAAGCCAAGTTGAGAGGGGCGTTCAATGATGTGGACTTAATATCGTAATTAGGTACCCAACCTGCATCTTGCACCATATAAGTCAAAGTGATATCAAGATTAGTAGCTATGGGAGCATCAAACTTTATGGTTACTTCTCCCTGTTCTTTTTCCGGAGCTTGGTTAGCCTCTGCAATTTGTTTGTGCAGGGCGCTCTTCCCTAGATTTAGCTCATTGATTTCGAGTTGGGTCTTGAAGATTTCGTTTTTGATACCCGTGATGCGTTCCCGATAATACTGGCTTATTTGTTTTACTTTTTCCAGACTCAGGGCTTGATTGTCGGTGCTCACCAATCGATTGGTGTTGATAATCTTTTCTTCTTCCTGTAGTCCCAAGATTTTGTTTTTTAGAAGGGCAATTTCGTATTCCAGTTTTAGGATTTCATCTTCCCAAGCCTTTACCTCGGGCTTGCTTTCCTTCTGGTCCAGATAATTGATGTCATACGCAATGGATAAAATGGATACGGCACTAAGACCCGATACTTGGATACTGCTTTCATCTATTTTGTGGGAAAGTCCGGTAAAAATAACCTCGTTCGACCCTTCCAGAAGTTGGCATTGGGCCGTTCTTGTGATTTGGGCTCCGCTCAAATACACAGTAACTTCCTTAATTTTTGAGGGTATTTTTCGTTCGTTGGCGAATAAGATTAAGGGGAGGGCGAAAAAGAGGATAACTAGATTTTTCATAACGGTCGGATTAGAATTACAACCCAAACCTAAAATCCATTTAAGATTTTAAAAACCGGTAATGATCTAGACAGCTCTTTTGACGAGGAAGAAGGGACTTTGGGTGAGTTAACCCAAAAACTTGGCCTGTAGCTCGGGTGTTGGAATCCAACAGGCATCTTTTCGGCCAAACCAGCGGTAGCGGTTTTTGGCAATAATATCATAAATACCATCCCGAATAGGGCGGGGAATCCAGGTGAAAAGAGCAAGACCCTTCCACAGTCCACCAAAACCCCGACCTATACGAAGCGCAGCATCCGACTTGGTGAATTAGGCCACCCCAGGCTCAATAAGAATGATGGAATCTACTTTTGAGGTATCAATTGCGCGTTCTTTTATAAGTCGTTCCCCAATTTCACTTTGCAAAGCGGCATAGCGAAACGTATCTTTTTTATCACGCTTTATGACAAACTGAATGGAGCTATTGCAGAGATTACAAACTCCATCGAACAATATCAATTTCTTTTCCTTTTCCACAGTGCAAAGATACGATGGTTTCTGTTGAAAGCCTGAACCATTAGGAGGTTGTTAACGATTAGGTGAGGTAAGCGGACACAAGATTCCATTTTGCGGCAAAGGCACGTGTTATGATTGGTTACTTGTTCGCATTATGGCTCGAAGTCATTCTATAATTCGGTGTTTTTTTAACCATCCTTCCATGGTTTCGTAATATCCATCACAAGCTTGCCATTGTAAAGCAGATAAATCTTCACCCCATGCGCAAGAGATGCACTTTTGCAACACATGGTTGCAGTTTTCAAAAACCTTTACTGTGAGTTCCGAGTCTGGATTTACCCCCATCGTCTCTTCGTACAATTTTTTCGTTTTGCGCCAATCGACCTGTGAATCCTTGGCTCCGAACAAGGCCAGAACCGGGCAGTTTACTTTTAGTAAAGTCTGGTCAAAATTATCGATAACAGCCCAGAGACCACTTTCTGCATCAAAGTGTCCTTTGCTGGTATACTGTTCCTGCTCTTGTTTGAATTCTTGTATGTCCGCTTCTGTCACCTCCGAGGTTTGGGTGTATCCAAACAGTTTTCGACTCAGACTGTCCTGCCGCAAGGGTCGCGTTGCTTCGAAGTAGTCCATGTAGGTACCATGCGTACCAAAAATTTTATGCCCTAGCATCCAGGCATTATATAAGGTATCGGTTTCTTCTACTGATTTCCCTGCAATACGCAAGTTTGATTTCAATAGATAACCAAAGTTTTCCTTGTCATCGGTTCCACTGACGGAAATCCAAAAGTCCATGGGAAATTGTTCGTTGATCAAGGGGACAATCCAACCGGCCCGGCTTATGCCCCAGAATCCGATTTTTGAAGAACCCGGAATCTGCAACCGTTTGATTTCCTCGATGGCTGCAATGGCCTCATGGGCTGAGTTTTCCACAGGTTGCTGGGCATCGAACGTACCATCGCTTTTGCCACATCCCATCTTATCCCAAAACGCGACGGTTAGTCCTGCTGCTGTTAAGTTTTTCCGTAGGGAACTATACCAGTTGCCTTCCACAAAATTGGTCTTGCCATAGCCGGGTATGATGATGACCAATGCTTTAGGCGTTTGGTGCTCTGGTTTTTCAATTAATCCTCTTAAGGTCTTGTTCTCGAACTGAAATTCAAAAGGTTCTGATACGGTTTGGCCGAATGCTTTTGGAGTCCCCCACAGATAAATGATTAGCAGTAGACATGTGAAAGCCCTAGTTTTTCTCATGGGTAGTATGGTGTTTTTTGATGACTCCTGCCAAGATACGAAAAGGGTTTTAGCGATTAGAGAGTGGACCATAAGAAGCAGTCTTTAGGTGTAGTAAGGTCCCGAGACGAATTATAGGCTTGTTGTACGCTTTTATTTGGACAAATACTCCTGTAGCTTACTATGACTCATACCAGCTTTTATTTCATTGTTCAAAAAAACACTAATTATCCTTTTGTCCATTTCAGAGTATTTCGTGGTACAATTCCAACCTCTATGGAAAATGCTATTTTTAGGACCATTATGGTCATTCATCATGCCAAGAGACTGGGTTAACTCTTCCCGTAGTAAATGTTTTTGACATTCAATTTCATCAGTCCGATCGACGTCAACATACATACTGCCACTTTCAACAATAAATCTTTCATTTGCTCGCACCCAAAAAAACCCCAAGTTGTCATATAGGTACTCACTCGCCGTGGGCTCAAATTTTGCATAAGAATCCATGTCGGAGAAAAAAATTATGAAATTAGCCTCTGATTCATCGAACACTCTCCTAATCTTTATTTCTTGACTTAACTCATTGATTTCATTACTAATTTTATTAAATTCATTAACCAACGAAGTTCGTTCAGGGTTTTTAAGAAATACTAGTAAATCTTTATCCCATTTTCGTGCCCCATTTGACTGAAAGCCAAATTCAGGATTTAATACAATTTGAAGGAAAATATCAATTTCAGTATCAGTAAGACCTTTCTGCAATTTCTTTGTTGAACTACAGGACCCTAAGAGTAAAAATGTGCATAATAGTAATTTTCTGAACATTAAAACTGAGTTTAATTGCAAATAACATTGAAACCATCTACCGCTTTGAGAGTCTTTAGCTGTAGATAGTAAAGTTTACCGAATTTTCCCTTAAAACCAAAAAAACTGCTATCTGAGGTATTAAGGAGTTATCAACAGTTGTCTATTTTGAACCAAATTTGTCACACCAAGCCCATCTAAGTGCTATGTGTTGTATCAAACATCCTTCGACAGGCTCAGGATGACAGCCGTTACTCAGGATGACAGCCGTTACTCAGGATGACAACTACAGCCTAGGGTGACTATTGGGGTTAAGAAGAAAAGACTTTTCCGTGTCGCCATATAGGAATAAAATGCGGAAAAAGTTTGTAAAAAGGCAACCCAAATAGCCCCCAACTAGGTACGCCTGCTAAACAAGGCAAATACCACAGCAATGATGATAAAGCCGACACCTGTAATTACTGGGGGATTGATAATACTTTCCCTTTGCAAGCCCAAGTAGATAATAAGCGCAGCTAAAACAAGCAAAGCGACACAAGCAAACATCAAAACATTTTTCATAGCGTATCAATTGCATATGGGTTAGGAACACCTACAATCGCATTGAACTTTGGTGCGTAGGTCACGGACCTATTCCTGTAAACACCTAAAGATACGATTTTCACCTGTTGTAGATACTGATTATAGGGAATGGAATTCGACAGTGCTAATATGGTTAGGTACTTAGGGATAGGAGGGGTATTACCTTAAGTTTTTCTCAAAATAGATGGCATCCTCGAATGGATTAAAGCGATAGGGTTCCACCTCGTAAAAACCAAATTGTCTGTAAAGTGCAATGGCTGCGTGCATTTGTGCAATGCTGTCCAACCGAATTTTAGCGTAGTTTAGGTCAGTGGCGGCCGTCAGGGCTTCTTCCATCATACGTTTGCCGATGCCCTGGCCTCGAAAACGACTCTCCAAATACATCCGTTTTAGTTCGCAAATGCCCTCGCTGAATTTCCGAATGCCGAAACAACCAATAGTCTCTTGGCTTGTAGAAAAAATAAGAAAGAGCACACCTTCAGGTTCACCGTATTGATTGCTGATGGATTCCAGCTCACTCTCAAAATTCTGAAAGGCGAGGTCGATGCCCAGACCTTCAGCATATTTTTGAAACAAGACCCTTCCTGTTTCAAAATCTTCTTTGGATACCGCTTTTTTAAAGGTGATCATGGGCAGTTCGGTGTATTAAGACGGAAATTTAAGATAATGATAAAAAACAAGTATGCGGTTAGAGCAGTTCTTAAGATTAAACCTGAAGTATTTTAGCTACATTAGATGAGGATAAAACCTTAGAAAATGAAAAAACTCATTTATTCATTTGCGGTAGGATTAGCTATTGTTTCTACGACCGCGTGCACTACGGAAAGCGTTAATGACATAGAAGCTCAACAGAATTTTGAGATTCAATCTGGATCTAGTGGTTCGGGAGCATCTGGAGGGTCAGGAAGACCTAACAGTATGAGAAGCAGTTCTTAATGCATACTACGGTATGGTTTTTTTAAAGTGTGTTCAAGAAGGAAACTAAATCTGTTTCTTTGTCCAGATTCAACTTCTTCTTCAGACGATATTTCGATTTTAAAATACTGTCTGGCAGTACGTTGAGTGTCGCTGCAATTTCCTTTGTGGTCAAGTTCATCCGTAAAAACGCAGCTAAGCGAATCTCTTTTTCAGAAATATCAGGGTAGAGAGTCTTAAGTTTTTGGTCAAAATCGTTATGCACTTCGGCAAAATACGTTTTAAAGACTTCCCAATCCTTGTCAGAGGCGTTCTCCTTTTTCAATAGCATCACAATGCGGCGAAACTCAACCTTAAATTTTTCAGGGGAGTTTTTAATGCTCTGGAGGTTCTCTAGCAATTCCTGAATAAAGGTGTTCTTTTGCACAAGATGTAATGTTTGGCTGGCCAGTTCCTTCTTCTTATGTGAAATCTCCTGTTTATAGATCGCTTCTTGCTTTTCGCGGGCAATACGATTTTTCTTGATTCGTTGTCGAAATCCAAAAACTGATAATCCAAACAAGGCCAGGGCAGAGGCCATGCCCCCAGCATAGAGACCTTTGGTGAGCTGATCAACCTTTGCTTTTTCGTTTAGGGTTTTGATTTCTTCATCTTGTAAAGCGATTTCAGCTTCTTTTTTTTCGGTCTCATAAATGGTTTTTAATTCTTCAACAGCATTAATTTTTTCAATATTGTAAATAGAATCACTGACCTTTTTACTTTCTTTAAAACTAACTAAGGCCTTCTTGTGTTGATTCATTTTTTCAAGCACAATAGATTTTTCTAAATAGGCTGCTCTTAATATGTTTGGATAACTATTATTTTTAGAAATGGTAATACTTTTATCTAAGTAATCAATAGATTTTAGATACTCCTTTTTCTTATAGTATGATTTACCTAAATGTGCTAGTGTTGTAGCCTCGTTAGATAAAGACCCAATAGACTTCCATAATTTATAGCTATCACTTAAATATTTAATTGATTGATCGAAATTCTGCTTTTCAAATTCTATACTTCCTAAATTCTTGTAGATCCTAGCAATATTTGGTTTGTAATTTAAGTTCTCAGAAAGAGCTAAAGATTTCTCAAGATTTTCTTCTGCATCTTTATAATTTTTAAGATTTATTTGAGAGTATGCTATGAAATTAAGTGCTTGGGCCTTGTTTTTTACATTGTTTACTTTGTCATAATAGGTGATACTCTCTTCGTAGGTTTCAATTGCTTTTTTATCATCTTCAGTGAGATTATATATCCTAGCTATTTGTAATAAATCATCGGCGACTCTAAAATCATCTTTTATCTGCTTATGCCCATCTAATGCCTTAAAACTTTCTATCAGCCCAATTTTGAAAAAACCTTCTGTCATAGCAATTTTACCGTTGATAAGATATGCGTTACACAGATGAAGCGTGTCTTTATACTTTTTGAATACCGGAATGTTTATTTTCATTATCTCTTTGGCTTTTTCCGCGTTACCTTGATAATGCTCGGTTATACCAATATTGTGTCTAATTACTGCAGCACGAAGAGTATCATTAATTTTAAGATATTTTGTTACGGAATTATTCAAATAATATAATGCAGAATCTATTTGACCCTGACCGTAAAAATTATTTGCCTTTTGAGCAAATAATTTAGCCAATCCTCTTTCATTTTTAGAATTTGAATATAAATTTTCAGCTTTCTTAAGGTATTCACTTGTCTTTTCCTGATTATTGTACATGGTGAGGCTAGAAAGTTGAATATAGGAATCTGCCTTAATTGAATCAATTTTAGTGTTTTCGATGATTTTAATTAAGCTATCCATCTTTTTTTGGTTCTGTGCATTTAGACCAATGGAGGATAGAAAAAGTAATGCGGCAAATGAGATTTTGAATTTCATATTCTTGAGGTTGACTGGTTTATCCGAAGATAGCAAATAATGTATCGTATATAAAGAGTGATGTCAGTGACAAACTAATCGTTTGTCCATAAAAAGTCCATAGTTTTTTGTTCGCATTTGAAGAACGAAATAATTTCAACATATTGATATTGTTGGTATTGTGGCGTTTTTTTTATTTTCTTTTTAGCTAGGTTGTCCATGTCCTTTTTTGGCCAAATCCATATCTCTTGTCCATACTTTGTCCATGCCTAAAATTAGGGATGGGCTTTTTTCTCCTCTAGGTTTGAAGTGTTGAATCTAAAAAACCAAACAATTATGAAAACAAATCAATCACTATTAAAAACCACCTTACGAATGCTGACATTGGTATTCGTATTCATCATTTGTGCGTGTAGTAAAGACGAACCTACTTCAGATGACCCTGTTGAACCTCAATTTTCCAGTAATGAAGCAGATGAATTTAATGCGGCTGTTGCCAACCTAAACGGGTTTAACCAATCATCTGAATCTTCAATTGTTGAGACCGCTTCGACCTCTCCGGAAAGGGTAGGTACCACTGAGTTTGAATGTTCTACACAAAACTTTGAGGGAGCACCCGGTTTTAATGAGCTGTTTATGCTGGACCCTACGACAGATGTCATTTATCCGGGCTCTATGTTAAAGGGAGAAACCATCCCTACGGGTGAATACTCGCGAATAAACGTGGATAGGGCGCCCATTACCATGTCTATTTCCTTGAGTAACATTAGCGGAAAACCAAGTGTGACCGTTAATGACCCCAACAAACTCAGCGAGGTCAGGGCAGGAATTAATGAGTTGTTGAATCGCGAAGTTACGGGTGCAACACCCGCACTGCTTACCCTTGATGAATCTGAAGTTTTTTCAGAGGAACAATTGTCCGTGGCACTGGGAGCCAATTATAGAGATAGGACCAAGGATATTTCTGGCAGTTTCGATTTTAATACCACAACAACGAAGCGAAAGTATGTGCTAAAGTTTATCCAACGTTATTTTACCCTAGACCTAGATTCTCCTGGGGAGTCACCAAGCGATTTATTTGTAGACCTCCCCAGTATTGAAAGTTTGGGCTCCACAAGTCCAGTATATGTTTCTTCGGTTACCTATGGTCGTATGGTTCTATATACCGTGGAATCCGAGTCAAGTATCACAGAAGTAAAAACGGCTTTTGAAGCTGCTATTGAAGCAGGGGAGAAAGGCGGTTCATTTGAATTGGATGTGGACTCAGAAAAAATTCTGGAAAATTCCAGCATCAAAGCTTTGATAATTGGAGGGTCCGGAGCGAGCGCAGCCCAAACCGTTGGAGGGGATAGCCTGTCCAAAATATATGAGTTCATTGCAGAGGGGGGCAACTATTCCCAGGATTCGCCCGGTGCGCCTATAGCCTACAAATTAAGTTTTGTAAAACAAGGTTTCCCAGCAGCAAGAGTAGTGTTGGCTACTGAATATCAGGTGCGAAACTGTGATGTGGCCTATCCTGAATACCTAGTTACCATCAAAAGCATCACTACCACCCAACCTTCTGATATTGAGCTCTATGGCGAAGTTGGGATTCGGATGATAGTTGGAGGGGTACCGCTGGACATTAATAATAATGATTTTAGAGATGGCCCAATTTGGAAAAAAAACAGGGACAATTTCGTAGATGTTCAAAATGACAAGCCTCTAAATTTCCCTCAAGATGATGATGATGTTCAGCCATATACATTACGACCCTATCGGCCCGACATGACCAACGATTATATTGAATGTTATGGTGAACTATTTGATGACAACGGTATCTTCGGTTTTTCAAGATTGGGAAATCATATGACAGATGCAGATGATGATAAACTTCGACTTAAAGACTTAGAATTGAACGACGAAAAAGAAATTGTATTGGATGATTTTGACGACCAGGTAGAAGTGACCTTTACGGTAAAGCGAACCTTATAATCTAAAAATACAGTCGGCCGCTCAGGTTGGGTTCAACAACTTGATGCCGGCTGTTATTTTTGTTTTGTCATTCCTGCGAAGGCAGGAATGTCTTCTATGGATTCCACATCAAGTGCGGAATGACAAGTGTTTCTTCTTGGCTTCTACCAACTCCAATTGGTCCACACTCACGCTTGTGGTAAACAT
>NZ_JANQIH010000024.1 GCF_028282265.1 Allomuricauda sp. | reverse complement strand
TCCGGATGTGGTCCTTTTCGACCATGAAGCGGTCGAAAAGTACCACATCCGGATTCAAATCCCTAATAAAATCATCAAAACTGGAATGGTTCATTTGTAGCGTTACGGTCTCTACACCAAGTGCAACTAAATCTACCGAATGTTCGGTTTTTGTAGCTGTGGAACCAAAAGTGACATTCCAACCGAACTCTATGAAAGCCTGAATCAATTGCAACATGCGCTCTCCTGCTGCCGTGGTAGCAGGTTCGGGCCAGACGAAGCCAATAATGAGAACCCTTTTCATGTCGGTCTACATCATTGCAGCAAACTTCCGCGAAATACTGGAACGTAATTTACGCTCGTAATCCTCCTCCAACCACTCTTTGTAGTTTTTGGTGTTGTTCATGATGCAATACGAATATTGACGCACCCGATACGCAATTTCTTCCTTGAGCTCCTTGGCCAAAATACGGGCATCAAAAACATCTTCACTATTTTCCACACAGATTTGTGCGTGTTGTTCAATGCTGCGTTCCAAGACCAATTTGGACTTCAATCCTTGCGCGAAAACCTTTTTATACTCTTCCTTGATATCGAAATGAATATTTTCTGACTTACTAAATTTTGCTTTTAGCTCATCGGGCATTTGATAGACAAATTCCCGCTCGATATCCTCGTCGTTTTTGATATTTTCGAGATAGAAATCAGGAAAATGAAATATTTCTTGCCAATCTACAGGTGAATCCCAAGGTCCAAATCGGGCAAGATTGTTACCCAAATCAATAACGTTGAAATCATCTTTATGGGGCAATATTCGAGAACCACGACCTATCATTTGAAAATAGAGCGTTAGTGATCGCGTAGCACGGTTTAGAATAATGGATTGCACTGTTGGTTCATCAAAACCGGTGGTTAAAATACTTACCGAGGTAAGAATGGCATTGGGCGTATTGGCGAACCACTCCAAAATCTCCTTTCGTTCAGTGGCCGTATTCTTATTATCTAAATGCCTTATGTCATATCCTGCCTTTTTAAAGGTTTCGTATACGTACAATGAGGTGCTGATTCCATTATTGAAAATCAAGGTTTTTGTTCCTTTGGCCAACTCTTCATAAGCAGACACCAACTTACCCAACATACTCTGGTTGCTGTAGAACTCATCAGAAGATTTCACGGTATAGTCTCCGTTGATTCCGATTTTCAGGGTTCGTAAGCTTACATCGTAATTATAAAGGTTGGCTTTTGCCAAAAACCGTTTTTCAATCAAAGATTTAATGGACTCCCCGATAATCAAATGCTTGTAATGGTCCTTCATGGGGAGTTTGATGTTCGAACTCAACGGAGTGGCGGTAACTCCCAAAATGGTCGCTTCCTCAAAATACTTGAAAAGCTTTCGGAAGGAATTGTAATGCGCTTCATCAATAATGACCAAGCCAATATTCTTGATTTGAACCTTTTCTTCTTGAAGGCGGTTATTCAAAGTCTCGACCATAGCAACGAAGCACATATACTCGTCCTGGTCATAAAGCTCCTTGACATCACTATTGATGATTTTGTTGGCTACATCAAAACCATGCAACATTTTTGAAGTTTGCCCACTTAACTCGATACGATGCGTCAAAACCACAACCTTTTTGCCGGTTTCTTGAATATATCTTCGAGCTATCTCAGAAAAAACTACGGTCTTCCCACCACCCGTGGGAAGCTGGTACAGAATATTGGTTCCAGCGGGCAACTCATGGATTTTATCAAAGATTTTGACCAAATCCTCTTTTTGATAATCGTAAAGTGTTTTCTTCTGACTGATTTTCTGAATTTCCAAAGAAAAAGGGCGTTAGGTTTTCGTAAACATCAAACCTTACAAAATTAGTCGTTTTTTAAACCCGCCCGTCGGTTTAACAAGGGTTTAATATTAAGATACTATCAACAATTCGAGTTTGGTGTTCATTCAGCTTTCAATATTCTTCATAACATTTTGATAACTATTGGAAAGTCTTATTGGAAATTCCTGAAGGTTGAAGTAATATCAATCCCCAATAACCCTAAACCGTTATCTCATATGAGGCAGCTGAAAATCGTTAAACAAGTAACGAATAGAGAATCCAAATCCCTGGACAAATACCTACAGGACATCAGTAAGATTGATTTGATTACTGCCCAAGAAGAGGTTGAGCTGGCACAAAGGATAAAACAGGGCGACCAAATAGCGTTGGAAAAATTAACCAAGGCCAACCTTCGCTTTGTGGTTTCTGTGGCAAAACAATATCAAAATCAAGGCTTGACCTTACCTGACCTTATCAATGAAGGTAATTTAGGATTGGTAAAGGCAGCACAACGATTTGACGAAACCCGAGGGTTTAAATTCATTTCTTACGCGGTTTGGTGGATTCGACAATCCATACTCCAAGCATTAGCTGAGCAAGCTCGAGTGGTTCGGCTTCCCCTCAATAAGATTGGCACCATTAATCGTATTAAAAAAACCTTTTCGTATTTAGAGCAGGCCCATGAGCGCCCACCTTCAGCAGAGGAAATCGCCAAGGAATTGGATATGACCATCTCGGAAGTAAAACAATCGCTTAAGAACATTGGTCCGCACATTTCTATGGACGCCCCTTTGAAAGAAGGTGAAACTTCCAGTCTTTATGATGTTATGAATGCGCACGAGTCGCCCAAACCTGATGGCGGACTGATGCATCAATCACTGAATACCGAAATCAATCGCGCCTTGGAAACTTTGTCTCCTAGAGAGGCAGATATCGTTCGATTGTACTATGGTATTGGGAATGAACCCTCAATGACCTTGGAAGAGATTGGAAACGCTTTTGATTTGACCCGGGAGCGGGTACGCCAAATTCGGGAGAAGGCAATTCGAAAATTAAGGCACGCTTCCAAAAACAAAAACCTTAAATCTTATTTGGGATAAAAAAAAAGAGAATCATTTCGATTCTCTTTTTGTTCAACTGTTGGGGTAATTGAGTTGACTAATATTGTAATCTGTCAACATCTGATTTAGATTCTGAATAAAATTCAGATATGCCGCGTTTTCTGAGTTTTGATTTTTCATAGGATCAAATTTGGGATTTGTGGCTATAGGTAATCGAGCTCTACCAGCTCGTTCATGCTCAATATTTCATTTAATTCTTGAAGAAATGCCAAGTATTCTTCTCCGTAGGTATCGTACAACATAATATTAGGACGGTTTTTGTTTGGGTTATTCTTACAACGTAAACCTAGTTGAAAGATTATGGTATTACAATAAAATGTGGTGAAATTGGACTATTTCGTTGTGAAACATTCATGGTTTTGTTGATTTCTTATTCAGAGGCCAAAAACTCTAATGAAAGGTCAAAATCAATATCTGGGTCATCATCAATCCTTGCGGGACTTATGTCAAACTCTTCGTACAAGAAACAGAGGTTCATTGGTAATTTGTCATCATCGCCATTCCTTGAAATATCCAGTTTTTCCAGTAGCTTAAGTTTTACCTCATAGGCCCTACTGCTCACTGTAAGTTCTGAAACACATTCCAACTCCTCCAATAATGGAATTTCCCTGCGCTCACCAAGATTCAATACCAAATCCAATAAAATCAATTTGGAATTTGTATCAGAAGCATGTTGGAACAACTGATAAAAAATACTGTGGTGATATGCAGGCAAAAATTCTTCTACCATCTAGAAGTTTGTTCATTCTTTATTCCTCTGTCGCAACATTTCCAGTTCTATATCCAAAAGTTCTTCCACTTTTGGAAATTCTACCAGAAATTGGCCATATAAAAATTTGACGTGCTTGAGGTCATTATCCGTTTTACAGACCAAGGACATTTGTTCGGTAATTTCGAGGAGGCTAAGGGTTCGTAACATTCTTAAAGAGGAACCTACCTTTTGACAGGAAAAACCAATTTCCCTAAAATTCTTGCTTTGCAGATTCAACCTGATTTTACCAACGAATTCCAAGACATTTTGTTTGTAAAGTCTCACCAGTTCTTCCAACAGGTCCATTTGAAACATACATTCTTCCCAGAGAGGACCTAAGTCTACTTTACTTTTTCGTTGTACCTCCAAGCTTGCTTCAAGGTTGTTTGAATCGTTGAACAAGTTCTGAAACCCATTCAGTTTTCCCAATACCTGAACATGATGCTTTAATTTACCCAACAGGTTTTGCTGGGTTTTGTTCAAGGTCATTTCCTCTAGCTGCGCTAAGAGGGATGCAATTGAGTTTATTTCGGATAAGCTGTCAGGGAGACTTGAGTCACTTTTTAGAGACCCTCGTATACCGACTTCTTCAAAAACCACGTCCAATTCATGCATTGGTGGAATCCCGAAAACCTTGTCTTCGAGTCCATTTTTGAATTCATCAAATGATTTTTTTAATTCTCCTGCGTCGTGAGTGTTCAACTCCTCGTACGAAAAACTGCTCAATCCGATTTCGAGCTTCTCTAAATACCTTAATAATTCGCTTGTCCCCAAAATTGATTTTCTTAGTGTATCATTCTAAGATGTTCAATTAAGAATCGTATCACAACTTATTGTTTGGAACCCCTCTAGTTTTGTTGTAAAAATGACTTATTTGTAGGTATGGTATTGCGAGATTGGAAAAAAGTATTCCTCCTATTTGGAGAGAATCCGATGTTCCTTTTTATGCGAAAGAGATTGATTTAGAATCATAGCCAATTAAACGAAAGACTATCCCCCAAAGATTATACCTGAGATAAATCAGCAAACTTTCGGTGGGTAATTTTACTTATGATTTCAAAAAAGCACAAGGATTTGCAAATTCGCCTAAAGAGGATTTTTTTCAGTTTCTTTTTTAGCGAGCCTGTCCTTAACATACTCCACCTTGGTTTTTCCGTGTGGTGAAGGATTGCCTTTCTCATCTAAATTGACCATGATGATATTATCCACGGTTACGATACTCTCATGGGTCATCTTGTTCCGCACTTCGCAATTCAAGGTTATTGACGTTGTTCCGAACTTTACCACCTCAATACCAATTTCTATAATGTCTCCCTTTTGGGCATTGCTCATGAAATTGATTTCGGACATGTATTTGGTCACAATTTTTTTACTCTCTAGCTGAACGATACTGTACAGCGCAGCTTCTTCGTCAATCCAAGCCAATACTTTCCCTCCGAAAAGCGTACCATTGGCATTAAGATCTTCGGGCTTTACCCATTTTCTAGTGTGAAATTTCATTTCAATAAAACTTAGGGTATTGTTGTGGTAAAATTAGAGTTTCTACAAGTTTGAAAACTATACTTCATCGTTTTAACAGAAAGATTTCGATTTTTATAAATTTTGTTAATCATTAAATAAACTTTTCTTAATTCTTTGGCATGAAAATTTAATCCCAATAAATTGAAGGTGTCAATCAAAGCCAACAACCCTAATGAATACGATTTCGGAATACTATTCGGATCCCAGCTTTACAATTTTTAAAGTCCCTGAATGGAGGGCTAAATTCTACAAATTTTTATCGGTCGAGGTTTGGGGCAATTTGCCCAGTAACTTGCAAAGGGCTCTTTCTTCTTGGTATAGTTCTGTGTATGACAAACCCTACTCAAAAAAAATTATTGAGCCTTATATCCGGTTAAATTATGCCGATAAGAATTATCTTGAAAAGTTCAGACCTCCCAATGGAAAAAAGGAGTTTGAATCCTTTCAGGATTTTTTTATTAGGGAATTCAGGGAACTGCCCAACAATGAAAGTGATTGGGTATGGCCCTGTGAAGGTCTTCTTTGTGATGAAGAAAAAGTGGAGAATCTGGAATATGTTCAGATAAAAAGCGACTTACGTTCGGTGGCCACCGTTTTTGGCCTTTCCCAAAAAGACATCCCAAAAAAGCATACGTTTACCAATGTCTTCTTACACAACAAAAATTATCATCGTATTCATTCGCCCATTGATGCCACTATAACAAGAATTCAGCATGTTCCAGGGGATTTGGTGGTTTTACGACCATGGATTTACAAGCAAAACCCTTCCCTCCCCGCCTTTAGAAACGAACGCTATAATATTGATTTGCAAGATGCAAACGGAAACATGTGGTATCTATCGATTGTAGGTGGTCCGGCAGTCGGAACAATAGAACTTTCGCCTGGCATAGCAGTGGGCAATAAGGTGACAAAACTTCAAGAGCTTTCTCTTTTCTATTTGGGGTCCACCTGTTGCATGGCCGCCCCAGTTCCCCCAAGGTTCCATACCAAGAACACTTTTGTAGAGGTTGGAATTCCCTATTAAAATAAGGTGTTTGGTTTGGAAGTGTTTAAAGTTTGTGGTACTTGAAGCCCCACTCCGAGTTGCTTGTTCAATTTTTCAATGAAGTGGGCTGATAATAAAGGTGATTCCAATTCAAGATTTTGGTGCACAAAAAAATGAATGTTATGGAGACCTGATTTTTTCCATTGCGACAATCGCTCAATCCAATCATCCAAACGGGGATAATCTGATTCGTGATTGGCCCCTACATATCGAATAAAGGCTTCATCGTTGGTCAATCTCATATGCATTAAATCCCGCCTACCTGCCGTGTCCACCAAAACATTGGCAATGTTATTTTCCTCGAGAAGGTGATACAGCTCTTGGGCAACTTTTTCGTCATTGAACCAGTCTGTATGTCTAAACTCCATGGCCAGCTGAAACTCTTTTGGCCAATATTCTACAAAGCGTACTACCCTATCCCAATTTTTTGGATTGAAATTGTTGTGCATTTGCAAGAAAATCGTTCCCAACTTTTCCTTTAAAAGTGAAGTGACCTCCAGATATCGATCCGCTATTTCATACACCTTGTCATTTAAACGGCGAAGGTGGCTGACTTCATTGGTCATTTTAGGAAAGAACTTGAACCCTTCAGGAGTTTTATCATACCATTTTTCATACTGCTCTCCGGGAAAAATACGATAGAAGGTTGCATTTAGCTCAATACAGTTAAACTGCGAGGAATAGTAGGCCAATTCATCCTTAGTTCCCCTGGGATAAAAGTTTTTTAAATCCTGTCTGTTCCATTTGGCACATCCCACGTAAAAATTTGTGGCCCTGTCATCCTTATATTTTGAAAGCAATATTTCGGTTTCCGGATGATCTGGCGGAATGGTAAAATCTACTAATTCCGGCTGCTCTACTTTTCCAAACTTCATATGTTATAAGAGTTGAATATTTATATCAAAAATAAGGCATGAAATGTCAGCTTACAATACCGATTTTCTATGGCAAGTGTAACATATTCAGTATTTTTAGTACTGATAGCTAAATTCAATTAATAGTATACCATGAAAACACTAAAAACCGCACTTTTTCTTCTTTTAGGAATGACATTTTCCGTACAAGCCCAAACCGTGGATGAAATCCTTGACAATTACTTTGAAAACATTGGAGGGCTTGAAAACCTCAAACAAGTGGAAGGGATTAAAATGTCCGGAATTGGAATGCAACAGACCATTGAATTTCCAATAGCCGTAGTTCAACTAAAGGACGGACGACAAATGTTCTCTGCTGACGTTCAAGGTCAACAATTCAAACAGCAGGTTTATGATGGGGAAGTGCTTTGGAGCACCAACTTTATGACCATGAAAGCAGAAAAGAGTGATGCTGAACAAACGGCAAACTTTAAGTTGAACACCAATGATTTTATGGATCCCTTTATTGACTATAAAGAAAAGGGATATACTGTAGAGCTTTTGGGCAATGAAACCATGGACGGTGCAGAAACCTTCAAAGTTAAATTGGTAAAGGAACCCCTTACCATTGATGGGAAAGAAGAGGAAGATGTTTCTTTCTACTACTTTGATACTGAAAACTTCGTTCCCATTGCTGTGGAATCAAAGGTGAACTCTGGGCCCGCCAAGGGCAAAAGTGCTAAAACCACTATGAGCGACTATCAAGAGGTGGACGGAATTTACTTTGCCTTCTCAACTTCCCAATACATTGAGGGAAATCTCGTTTTTTCCATGACCATGGAAAATATTGAGTTAAATCCACAAGTTGAGGACAACGTTTTTGCTTTTCCAGAAGAGATAGCTGAAACAAAGGAATAAACCAAAATAGAATTCCAGTATGACCCGCTCTGCGGGTCTTTTAAATTCAAACACTTATGAAACAGCTACCTAAAATCTTGATGGCTCTGGGCTTATTCGTTTCCGGATTTTCCTTTGGCCAGCAAACTATAGAATCAATTGATGGAAAGGCACTTTTTGGAGACATGAAGGCCAGACATATCGGACCAGCCTTGATGAGCGGGAGAATAAACGATATGGAAGTGCATCCAACAAACAGCCGAATTATTTATGCAGGCTCTGCCGGAGGTGGTGTATGGAAATCAAGTGATGGAGGTGCAACCTTCAATCCTATTTTTGATGAGCATTGCCAATCTATCGGTGCAGTGGAAATAGACCCCAATGATCCTGATAAGGTCTTATATGTGGGAACTGGGGAAACCTGGACCCGGAACAGTGTTTCCATTGGATGTGGACTTTTTAAATCAACTGACGGAGGAGCAAACTGGAACAAGATAGGCTTCGAAAATTCGGAGCGAATTGCAAATGTTATCGTCAATCCGTCGAACTCCCAAGAAATCTATGTAGGCGTATTGGGCGCTTTGTGGGGTGATAACGAGGAACGTGGAGTTTTTAAGTCATCTGATGGCGGAAACACTTGGGAAAAACTGCTCTATATTGATGCAAAAACAGGTTGTGCCGACTTGGCTATGGACCCATCAGACCCCAAAGTACTGTATGCTTCCATGTGGGAGTTTCGTAGAACAGGCTGGTCATTTGAATCCGGAGGTGCCAATAGTGCATTGTACAAATCAACCGATGGCGGTAAGTCCTGGAACAAAATCCATAACGGATTTCCGGAAGGCAGTCTGGGAAGATTGGCCATAGCCGTAGCACCTTCAAACACTAATGTTCTATATACCGTGATAGAAGCGGAAAAAGATGAAAGAAAGGGATTGTACCGAAGTGATGATGCAGGAGCCAATTGGAAACAGTTGAACAATGACTTCGGAATAACCGTTCGTCCTTTCTATTTTTCCCGTATTGTCGTAGACCCAAAAAATGAAGATGTTGTGGTGAAAGGAGGACTCACGGGTTCTATATCAAGGGATGGAGGAAAGACCTTCCGAAATCTTGGTAATATGCATTCTGATATCCATGATATTGTCTTCAATATAAAGGATTCAGACATCATGTATGTTGGAACTGACGGGGGTGTTTACCGATCTTGGGACGGTGGCACGACCATGGAGATTGTACAGAATCTTCCCCTATCACAGTTTTATCATATTAGTGTCGATGACGAAAAGCCGTATAATGTATATGGAGGTCTTCAAGATAATGGTTCTTGGTATGGTCCTTCCTCATCCCCTGGCGGTGTTGAAGCCCGTGATTGGAATTCTGCAGGTTTTGGTGATGGATTCAGGGTATTGAGACATCCTGAAAAGAATATCGTCTATTCCGAGATGCAAGGCGCACAAAATGTCTGGCGCATTGATGTAGATAAAGGGGTCAGTAAAACGATTCAACCTCTTGCCATTGATGAAGGCACCAAACTTCGTTTTAATTGGAATGCTCCAATGGCAGTGAGTGTACATCAACCTGACCGATTTTATATGGGAAGTCAGTTCGTTCATAAGTCTGAGGATATGGGAGATTCTTGGGAGATCATTTCCCCCGATTTAACCACCAACGACCCGACCAAGCAAAACCAAGAAGATTCAGGAGGGCTGTCCACGGATAACTCAGGTGCTGAAAACCACACCACGATATTTACCATTGCTGAATCACCGCTAGATGAAAAGGTTATTTGGGTGGGCACCGATGACGGAAATGTTCAGGTGACCCAAGACGGGGGTAAAACATGGACCAATACCACAGAAAATATTACAGGTCTGCCAAAGAATACTTGGTGTTATCATATTGAGGCCAGTGTGTTTGATAAAGGAACTGCCTATGCCGTATTTGATGGGCATACCCAAAATGACATGAATCCCTATGCGTTCAAGACGGTCGATTTCGGAAAGACATGGACCAATATCATCACTGATGAAGTTGAAGGTTTTGTGCGAAATATTCAAGAGGATTATGTGAATCCCGATTTGTTGTTCCTTGGAACAGAGTTTGGTCTTTACATAACCGTTGATGGAGGGAAAAACTGGAAAAAGTTCACCAATAACATGCCTCCAGCAGCCGTACATTTCATTGATTTGCAAAAGTCAACAAATGATTTGGTAATGGGGACCCATGGAAGAGGTGTGATAATAATTGATGATATTTCCCCACTGCGTGAAATCAATTCGGAAGTGTTGAACAAAAATGTACATTTCTTTGCTACCAAACCAACACCCATTAACGAGAAAAGCTCTTTCTCAGGTGGTTTCGGTAATGAAACAGAGTTTGTAGGGTCAAGTGGTAGCTCTGGAGTGCAGATAAAATACTTCCTTAAAAAGCGCCATACCTTTGGGAAAATGACGTTGAAAATTGAGGACATGGATGGTAACGTGGTTACCGAAATTACTCCAGGGAAATCCAAAGGAATCAACATCGTCTCTTGGAATGCTAGTAGAAAAACCCCTAAAATTGCCACGGGTCAAACCTTTACTTTCGGAGGTTTTACTGCACCAAAGGTGCCAGCAGGGACATATAAAGCGGTGTTACAAAAGGGCAACGACAGCTATGAGCATATGTTTGAATTGACTTATGATGAAGAATCCAGTCTTACCGTCGCGGATCGTGAATTGAAAAACTCAACCACGTCAAAGCTGTATGATATGACACAAGAGTTGGCCTTTTTGGTGTATGAAATTGACCAACTGATTGAAAACACGGAGGAAACCGGCAATTCAAAAGTAGGCGCTAAACTAAACGATTTGAAAAAAGGTTTGGTAATTACAACAGGAGATAATTACGTAGGGTCGGCAGAACCACAACTCAGAGAAAAGCTGGCAACCTTGTACAGTAGGGTCGCAGCAAGCTATGACAAGCCAACAAAATCGGAGTTGGAGAACCTAAGTCTGTTATCGGGGCAGCTACAAGAAGCAAAGACTGAGTTTGAAAAAGTAAAATCAAAATATTTGAGGAAGCAGAGTGTTGAACTCAAAACCTTTGAGGAATTCTTGGACAGTAAATAAGAGAGATACCATATCACTACATTAAAAGCCGCCAATAATTGGCGGCTTTTATGTTCATAACATCGTTAAAAACTATCACGGGGCCTAAATTTGCACAGTTATTGATTCAGTAATTTTATTAAAACTAATCGATATGGATTCCCGGTCCAAGAATCTTGAAGAGATTCGCCCCGATATTCCCCAAGCCAAAATACACGAAAATATGACCGCTGATGAACGGTTTCAGAACAAAACCTTGAGGCCCATCATCAAGTTTCAGAACGAGCTTCTTATTGAGGTGTTCAAAAACTATATCCGAAAGCACAAAGGCGCTTTTTACGAATTATCTTCTGACAAAAAGCTTGATTATATCGAGCATAGCATTCAAAAGGATATTAAGTTCAGAAACTCCCTGAAGGGAATGGTAATAGGCCATTTCACGGTAAGTGAGTACAATCTGTACCTAAATAATTCGTCAGCGTTGAACAAGAGAATGATGAATATGGTCATTGGACGATTAAAAGACCAAGTTCAGTTACTTGAGGAACGAGTCTTAGTCTAAAATTGATTCTCCGTTTAGGTTTGTGGTTAGAATATCGCTCATGATATTGAAAAACGGTCGTATGGCCATGAAGGAATCGTCGACCATAGTGAGGAACGAATCTGACAAAACCTCTTCATCTGTAAAGTTTCGAACAAAGATGAATTGTTTGCGTTTGATCAAGTCAATATTTTCGTGTTCCTTGTCAAAACCCTTGGGAGCTGTTTTTACACCTTCACCCTGAAGCTCCCCCCAAGTAGATTTTAGGGATTCGTGATTGATGACTTTTCTAAAATCAGAAGCGTCCATTTCGAACTCTTTTCGAATTCTGAACAGATCTTCTTTGTTTGGTTCCCAAAACCCGGTCGCCACAAAAGATTCACCAGGCTTTAATCTAAGGTAATAACCCCCTCTTAAATGTGCCCCCAATCGCGAAAAAGAACCCGCAAAATGGGTTTTGTACGGAGTTTTGTCCTTAGAGAATCGAACATCGCGATAAATCCGGAACATTTTCATTTTCTCAATATCGTCATGTGCCTCTAAATTTTCCCTTACCTGTTGGTAGAAGCTTTTTACTGCAGTTTCCCATCTCTTGAATTCCGGCTTATTGCCCTCAAACCAATTCCTATTATTGTTTTTGTCAAGCTTTTTTAGAAACTCAAATGCTTCTTTAGGTATTATGCTAGTATTCACAGGTTATTTTTGATGTGTTATATTTTAGCTAAAGTTATTCATTTCGCTACTGCCAAGGTAAGGTTTTAGCTATTTTTAGACTTTCAACTAATGGTCATGGATAAGGAAAATATCATCAAGGAACTCAAAAGACACAAAAAACAACCCTATTTGGACTATAGGCTAAAGAGGGAAACGGAAGAGTTTACCAATCTGCTTTTTTACACGCTGTTTGATGTGAACACCCCTGTAGAGAACAACCTTGATAAACTTGAGAAAAAGTTCGAAAGGTTAGTTGATTTGGCCTGTTGGGACATTCAACAACCCTGCAGTAAACTTTGGGATAATTATGTGGTAAAGTTGCCATCCATTCTTGAAAAGCTCAATCTGGACGCCGAAGCAATTCTGAATTGTGACCCAGCTTCACTTTCTATTCAGGAAGTGTATATGGCGTACCCTGGTTTCTATGCCATCGCCATTTATAGGCTGGCCCACGAACTTTATAAAAAGGATTTTCCCCTGGTCCCTCGATTGATGACGGAATACGCACATCGTCAGACGGGTGTGGATATCAATCCCGGAGCACAAATAGGTGAATCTTTTTTTATTGATCA
>NZ_JANQIH010000303.1 GCF_028282265.1 Allomuricauda sp. | reverse complement strand
ATTCCTGCTCCACCTCCCATGGACTCAACAATCTCATCACGCTCATCATCGTTCCAGGCATATCTACGTTTTGAGCCTTTCTTAACAAGATATAATGGTGGAGTAGCAATATAAACGTGGCCATTTTCAATCAATTCCCGCATATATCTAAAAAAGAAGGTCAATATGAGGGTTTCAATATGGCTTCCGTCGACATCAGCATCACACATGATAATCACCTTGTGATACCGCAATTTCTCAAGATTCAACGCCTTACTGTCTTCTTCGGTACCGATGGTGACACCGAGAGCAGTATACATATTCTTGATTTCCTCATTTTCAAACACCTTATGTTGCATGGCCTTTTCCACGTTCAGAATCTTACCTCGTAATGGTAAAATCGCCTGAAAGTTTCGGTCACGCCCCATTTTAGCCGTTCCTCCTGCGGAATCTCCCTCCACCAAGAAAAGTTCACAATTTTCAGGATTTTGGTCGGCACAGTCTGATAGTTTTCCTGGCAGACCACCACCGGTCATCGGGTTTTTTCGCTGTACCATTTCACGGGCCTTGGCCGCCGCATGACGGGCTTGTGCCGCTAAAATGACTTTTTGCACTACAGACTTGGCATCATCAGGATGTTCTTCCAAGTAATTGGTCAGCATTTCAGAAACTGCCTGACTCACTGCACTGGTTACTTCCCTATTCCCCAATTTGGTCTTGGTCTGACCTTCAAACTGAGGTTCAGCTACCTTTACGGAAACAATAGCAGTAAGCCCTTCCCGGAAATCATCCCCTGCGACCTCAAACTTCAATTTATCTAGCATCCCCGAAGAGTCTGCATATTTTTTAAGGGTCGAGGTCAATCCCCTCCTAAACCCGGAAAGATGCGTTCCACCCTCATGGGTGTTGATGTTGTTCACGTAGGAATGGAGGTTTTCCGTATACCCTGTATTGTAGATCATAGCTACTTCTACAGGAATTCCGTTCTTTTCTCCTTCCATCGATATCACGGTCTGAATCAGAGGTTCGCGGTTACCATCCAAAAACCGAATAAATTCCTTTAGACCTTCATTGGAGAAAAAGGTTTCAGAGATAAACTCTCCTTTTTCGTCTTTATTTCTTTTGTCCGTAAGCGTAATGGTAACTCCCTTGTTGAGATAAGCCAATTCCCTCATTCGATTGGCCAGGGTGTCATAGCTATATTCAGTGGTCTGTGTGAAAATGGAATCGTCGGGAATAAAGGTGACCATGGTCCCTGTTTCCTTACTATCACCAACGCTTTTGACCGGATAAAGGGTTTTACCCCGTTCATATTCCTGTTCCCATATCTTACCTTCCCGGTGCACTGTAGCCTTCAAGTGATTGGAAAGTGCATTCACCACGGAAACACCGACCCCATGCAAACCACCTGATACCTTGTAGGAGTCTTTATCAAACTTACCTCCTGCCCCAATCTTGGTCATTACAACTTCTAGGGCAGAGACTCCCTCCTTTTTATGCAGTCCTACCGGAATACCCCTACCATTATCCTGAACAGTTATGGAATTATCTTCATTGATGGTTACTTGAATCGTATCGCAGTAACCACCCATGGCCTCGTCGATGGAGTTATCGACTACTTCATATACTAAATGGTGCAATCCTCGTGTCCCTACATCACCAATATACATGGAGGGTCGCATTCTTACGTGCTCCATTCCCTCCAGGGCCTGAATACTATCCGCAGAATATTGCTTTTTGTTAGCTTCTTCGCTCATAAATTTACCTGTTACCTATGAAATTTTCAAATCCTACAAATATAAGGAATACCCAGTAAAATTAGGTAATGGGGCTATCTTGAACCTTTGAAGTTATCAACAAGATTCTGTGGAAAACCAGACGGAAAATCCTTTGGGAACAGACGATTATTTTGGGGCATAAAAAACCCCTTTAAAAAAGGGGTTTTTCCCGACTAATTAAATGAAACAAAACCACATTTAATTCCCTCTACGAAATTCTTAAGTTTATGACTTCACATAAGCATCTTCATGCACATGGGCCACCGCCCTGCCTGAAGGATCATTCATGTTTTTAAAAGCCTCGTCCCACTCCAAGGCAATCTTTGTGCTACATGCGACCGAGGGTTCTTGGGGCACACTCAATGCAGCTGCATCCGATGGAAAATGCTCTTCAAAAATGGAACGATAGTAATATTCTTCCTTTGTCGTTGGTGTCTGAATTGGAAACTTAAAATGGGCATTCGCCAATTGCTCATCTGTCACCTTCTCTTCCACTAATTCTTTTAGGGTGTCAATCCAGCTGTAACCGACACCATCGGAAAACTGCTCTTTTTGACGCCACGCCACGCTTTCGGGCAAATAGGATTCGAAGGCTTTCCGAACGACCCATTTTTCCATTCGTTCACCGTTAATCATCTTGTCCTTAGGGTTGATTCGCATCGCAACATCCATAAATTCCTTATCCAAAAAGGGGACTCGACCCTCAATTCCCCATGCAGCCAAGGATTTGTTGGCCCGTAGACAATCGTACATATGAAGCTTGTCCAGCTTTCGGACAGTTTCTTCATGAAAATCCTTAGGACTTGGCGCTTTATGGAAATAAAGATATCCCCCAAAAAGCTCATCCGCCCCTTCACCGGAAAGGACCATTTTAATCCCCATGGACTTAATTACCCTTGCCATGAGGTACATGGGAGTAGAAGCCCTAATGGTCGTAATATCGTATGTCTCCAAGTTATAAATGACATCCTTAATGGCATCCAGACCTTCTTGGATTGTAAACTTGATTTCGTGATGTATGGTTCCGATATGGTCAGCTACTTTCTGGGCAGCTTCCAAGTCTGGAGAACCTTCAAGACCTACAGAAAATGAATGTAGCTGTGGCCACCATGCCTCCTTGGTATCGTCTGACTCAATACGCATCTGGGCATACTTCTTAGCAATGGCCGAAGTAACGGAAGAGTCCAAACCACCTGATAGAAGCACCCCATAGGGCACGTCCGACATCAACTGACGGCGTACCGCAGCTTCCAAAGCCTGGCGAATCGCCTCGATGCTGGTCTCATTTTCCTTTACGGCCTCATACTCCATCCAATCGCGCTTGTACCATCTTTTAAACTCACCATCGGAACTGTGCAAATAATGCCCGGGAGGAAATAGTTCTATTTTGGTACAAACCCCTTCCAAAGCTTTAAGTTCTGAAGCCACATAAAAAGTTCCATTTCGGTCCCAACCTATGTAAAGTGGAATAATCCCCATATGGTCACGGGCCACGAAATATTCATCTTTCTCGCTGTCATAAATGGCGAAACCGAAGATACCGTTCAACTCATCCACAAAGTCAACTCCTTTTTCTTGATATAGGGCGAGAATCACCTCGCAATCAGATTGCGTACTAAACTGATAATTGCCTTCAAAAGGCTTCCGAAGTTCCCTATGGTTATAAATTTCGCCGTTCGCCGCCAAAACCAGCTTCCCATCGGCACTGTATAAAGGTTGTTTTCCCGAGGCAGGGTCAACAATAGCCAACCGCTCATGAGCCAAAATAGCCTTGTCATCTGAATAAATTCCACTCCAATCTGGACCGCGATGCCTTACCTTTTTTGACATTTCAAGCAACTGAGGTCTTAACTTCTTCGAACTTTCCTTTAAATCGAAAGCGCATACAATTCCACACATAATCTTTCTTTCTTATTACAATTATGGCCCAAAAATGAATACATAAAATAATTTATGAAAGTAAAAACCTTATTTTAGTTATATTTTATAATAAAAAACTTCTACTTTGTAGTAATATGAAATTGTTTTAGGGTATGGAGCTCTTTTTTTTGAACATTTTGAAAGGTTACAGAATTTTAACGTCTCTTTAAAGGTATAACGGGTATTTACATCCTAGTTTTGGACGAATTAAAAACAACATCATGAAAAAACTTCTTTTTTATTCTTTTTTGACTTTCTGCTTGGTCTTTACGGTAGATGCTTCAGCACAAAAATTCAGTGGGTTGGATAAAAGCCCAGCTGATATTGCTTCTTATCCTTCCAGTTATAGAGTTGCGGATAAAGCTGTTCGTGTTATTTACAGCCGTCCCCAATTGAAAGGTAGAAGTCTTTCTGAGCTTGCCCCAGGCGGTAAAGTGTGGAGAACTGGAGCCAATGAAGCTGCAGAAATCACGTTTTATAAGGATGCTACTATAGCAGGTACTGCGGTCAAAGCTGGTACTTACTCTTTGTTTACTATTCCAGGTGAAAGCGAGTGGACCGTTATTTTAAATAATAACTTGAACCAATGGGGAGCCTATTCTTACGATAGTGCTGCCGACGTAGCTCGTGTTACCGGAAAAGCCAGCACTGACTCCGAGTCGTTGGAAGCTTTTTCAATCGCTTTTGATGATAACGGTGCTATGGTAATGGGATGGGGTACGACTCGTGTATCAGTTCCTATGACTTTCTAAATGAAAAGAATAACGAATTCAAAAAAGCGGACCTAGAAGTCCGCTTTTTTTATTTCACTTTGATTCCTCCCAAAAATACCTGCTCTGCTTCCAACTCAGGAATTTGTTCCACCGGAACGGTCATGATATCGTCACTTAAAATCACAAAATCTGCCCATTTTCCAGCTTCAATACTACCCTTTTCGTTTTCTTCAAAATTGGAATGTGCAGCCCAAATGGTCATTCCCTTAAGGGTTTCTTCCCGGGAAAGAGCGTCTTGCATTTGAAATCCGCCCTCAGGATAATCTTCCAAATCCTTTCGGGCAACAGCTGCATAGAAAGTTAAAAAAGGACTGACCTGCTCCACCGGAAAATCGGTTCCCAAGGCAACGGTCCCCGCTTTATCCAATAGTTTTTTGAAGGCATAGGCCCCCTGCACACGTTCTGGACCCAAGCGGTCCTCGGCCCAATACATGTCACTAGTGGCATGGGTCGGTTGTACGGAAGGTATGATTCCGTCTTTAAAGTAATCGAAATCCGCTTCGGAAAGAACCTGGGCGTGC
>NZ_JANQIH010000301.1 GCF_028282265.1 Allomuricauda sp. | reverse complement strand
TATTTTATTTCCGGGATGCCCTTCGAGTTCGCTTTCCTAAAGGATAATTATCAAGCCATGTACAAAGCGGAAACACGGGTTGCTGTGTTATCCAAATTTTTTGCTGCAATTGCTACCATAATTTCCTGTCTCGGACTGTTCGGACTAGCAGTCTTTACCACCCAACGAAGAAAGAAAGAAATCAGTATCCGAAAAGTATTGGGACAAAGTGCCTCTCAGGTCACCTTTATGTTATCCAGTGACTTTGCTAAGCTGGTCTTGATAGCAATTTTAGTTGCAATACCTATTGCTTATTTACTAGCAAACAGCTGGCTATCCGGTTTTGCCTATCGGATTCCGTTACATGTTTGGTACTTTATCGGAGCCGGTCTGATAGCGTTACTAATTGCCATGTTGACCGTAGGAAGTCAAGCGGTGCAGGCGGCCAAAGTAGACCCAGTGAAAAACTTACGAGCGGAATAGCATTATGCGAATACAACACTTCTTGAGTCATTACTCCAAAAAATGAAACATGTTTAAACACAACCTAAACCTCTTCCTCAGAAACATAAAACACAATAAGGCCACTTTTGGGATCAATGTTATGGGGCTTGGTCTGGGTATTGCTTCTTTTTTGATATTGGTCATTTATGTTTACAACGATTTGACCTACAACCATTTTAACGAAAACCTTTCTAATATCTATAGGATACAGGAGGTGTATCCGGAAGGCGCTGGTACGGAAACCAAAGGCCTGTTGTTCCCCCAGATGCAGCAAGAAATTCCTGAAGTTGTCAATGGCACCCGAATTTTTGATTGGGATGGCTATCGGCTAAGCAATGGCAAAAATGCTTTCATGGAGAATGTTTTTTATGTGGACAATGGTTTCTTTTCCGTTTTTAGTTTTCCCTTTAAAGAAGGCAATCCAAAAAAGGTTCTTGATGATAAATATAGTGCTGTCATAAGTTCGTCTTTTGCCAAAAAGTATTTTGGAACAACATCAGCTTTGGGGAAACAATTGCAAGTGGGTTTTGAGGATGTTTTTCTTACTATTACCGGAGTGGTGGAAATTCCCGAAAACTCCTCTGTCAAATTCGACATCGTCACTTCTTATGAAAGCGGAGAGGCCATTTCACCCTGGATAAAAGAGGTCCACGATTGGTACAACACCTTTTCCCAGACCTACGTGGTGCTTCAAGACGGCGTTAATCCATCCCAAATTGCAGATAAGCTCGATAATATTGTTAAAGCAAACTTTCTTCCTCAAGGTGAAAACAATACGACAATAAAATTGCTTCCGTATGCAGAATACCATGCCGCCGAAGAATCGAATCAAACGCTGATAATCATTTTGGCCATAATCGCAATAGGGATCATCTGTATCGCTATGGTGAATTTCATTAACCTAACCATAGTCACTTCATTATCAAGGACACGTGAAATTGGGGTCAAAAAAGTGCATGGCGCTCTAAAAAAGCATGTAACGCAACAAATTATTTTAGAGTCTTTTGCTACCGGATTCTTTGCTTTAGTAATTGGGTTAGTCCTTTTTAGTTCCCTATTGCTCCCGGCTTTTAATGCCCTTTTTGAGACAAACCTAACCCTTCAATCCCTGAATCCGTATCTTTTGGCCAACCTCCTCTTCGGTCTCTGGGTTTTTATGGGTCTTTTTTCAGGAACCGTACCCTCCATACTTTGGTCAAAAAGTAAACTCGTCGAAAACCTTCAGGGAAAAATAACTGCTTCAAACAAATCTGGATTCGCAAAACATGCTTCCGTCATTGTACAATTTGTTATCGCCATTGTTTTGATTTCAGGTACCATTGCCGTAAGGAAACAGGTCCACTTCATGTTGAATAAAAATCCCAAGTTCGACAATGAGAACGTCATCGTTTTAGAAACCAATGAGTGGCAGCATTCAGACCTTGATGCTGCCTCAAGAAAACTTGACATCCTTTCGAAAGAGTTGCAAAACAGCCCATTGGTCAAAGCCATCAATTTTACAGGAAGTATTCCCGGGGATTACGATGAAAACTATAATACCTTTTATCCTGTTGGGAATAGTAATGTGCCTACCATTAGTCTTAGAAAATCATATGTTGGTAAAGACTATTTCAAGACCCTTGGAATAGACTTGTTAAACGGACATGGATTTGACAAAGACCCAACAACACTAAAAAATACCGTAGTCTTGAACAAAACCGCTATGGCCAGACTTGGTTTTAATGATGCGGAGGGCCAAATTTTAGTAGAAGGTCGAAAAGATGGAAGGCAATATCGCGTAGTAGGCACCGTAGACGATTTTAGTTATCAAGGGGTTCAGCGGGCAACTGAACCCTTGGCACACTTTTTTACCGATTTTGAAAATCTTATGACTTGGGATTACCTTACCATTCGGTCCGAAAAAGAAGCCTCACTACAAGTTATCCGTCTATTGGAAGAAAAGTGGCAAGAATTATTTCCTGAGATAGCATTGACCCATTTTTTTGCCGATACAAAGTTGAACCTGTATTACAAAGAGTATGAGCGTGTAAATACCTTGATTACCTGGTTCTCTTTCCTGGCAATTATTTTGTCATGCATGGGGCTGTTTGCTTTGGCTTCGTACACCATGGCCCGTCGCACCAAGGAAATTGGAATACGAAAAGTAAACGGTGCAACGATTACACAAATACTTTCCCTTCTCAATAAGGACTTTGTAAAATGGGTGGGGTTGGCTTTTATAATAGCCATTCCCATTTCGTGGTATGCCCTAAATCAATGGCTTGAGGGCTTTTCATATAAAACAACACTGAGCTGGTGGATTTTTGCCTTAGCAGGGCTCTCAGCCCTTATAATATCATTGCTTACGGTAAGTTGGCAAAGTTTTAAAGCAGCGATTGTAAACCCTGTGGAAGTGCTCCGGGATGAATAGTATTAAAC
>NZ_JANQIH010000296.1 GCF_028282265.1 Allomuricauda sp. | reverse complement strand
GATAAAATTTTGAATGGAGGCAGTCTCCCGTACTACGACCTTAAAAACGTTTGGCCACTGAATTACTACAATTTTGAAGGGTATCGCATCAAAGGATTTCTTAGTTCGGGGGATATCGGTTTTGCACTTTTGATTTTTGGAATTCTTTCCGTTTTTGTCATCACTCCAATTCTCACCTATCGTTATGGAAAACGCTGGTATTGCTCCTGGGTATGTGGATGCGGCGGATTGGCCGAGACTGCGGGGGATTCATTCAGACAGTTGAGCGACAAAACCGTAAAAGCTTGGAATATTGAGCGATGGGTGGTGCACAGCGTGGTCGTTTTTGTTACATTGATGACGACCGCCGTAATCTATTCCTATTTGGGAACTGACACCAGCAAATATTGGTTGACAAAAAGCACTTTTCTGATTGGAGTAGCTGTTCTACTGACCGTGGTTTTCGCTTGGGTAATGTTGTTCAAAAGAGAACAATTACAGAAGGATGCCCAATATGGAGCTGTGGGATACTTTGTTATTATCATGGTTCTATTCGGAATCCATTTTTTTAGTGGTGATGGCAATGTCTTCCTTTTCAAATCGGAAACCCTTAGGAAATCCTACTCCTTCTTAATTGGAAGCATCTTTTCAGGAGTTATCGGTACAGGGTTCTACCCCATTTTCGGGAACAGGGTGTGGTGTCGTTTCGGTTGCCCTATGGCGGCCATGATGGGCTTTCAGCAACGGTTGTTCTCAAGATTCAGAATCACTACCAATGGCGGGCAGTGTATTTCATGCGGAAACTGTTCTACTTACTGCGAAATGGGCATCGATGTAAGAGCATACGCCCAGAAAGGTGAGAACATCGTGCGTTCAAGCTGTGTGGGATGTGGTATTTGTTCCGCAGTTTGCCCGAGGGGGGTTCTAAAACTTGAAAATGGCCCTTTAAAAGGAAGAATTGATAGCAACCAAGTGTTGTTGGGTAATGATGTGGACTTAATGCAATTGGTGAATCAGAAATAATGTTTCGTTTCTTCTTGATAGGAGTTTTATTAATTTCTTCTTCTATAATCCTCAAAAAAGAGTACCATCGAGAGTATCATGAAAATGGGGTAATCAAAGCCCAAGGTTGGAAAAATGGACCTGATAAAGTGGATTTCTGGAAATTCTATTATGCCAACGGAAAGCTCCGGGAGCAAGGTCATTTTAAAAACGACCGTAAAGTAGGTTACTGGTATTTTTATGGTAAAGATGGGTCATTGCAAATGGAAGGGCATTACACCAATGGAAAAATGGTGAAATGGTGGTTGTTCTATGATGAAAACGGAAAAATAAACCACAAATGTCAGTTACAAAAAGGAATTAAAAACGGATATTGCCTGAAGTACAAAAACGAAAAACTGAAGTCTGCGGAAAAGTACAGCAACGGAAAAAAGATAAAGGAATGGTATGATTTCAGCAGCTTCAAAAAGGAGAACAAACTTTCCGATTTAAAGTAAATGACAGATATCAAAGTCATCATCCCCGCCATGAACGAAGGGGATTCCATTGCCAAGGTCGTTGGTGAGATTCCCAAATCAGTTTCCGAAATTATTGTGGTCAATAATGGCTCCACAGATGATACCGTGAAAAACGCTGAAAAAGCAGGGGCCACCGTCCTCACAGAAAATCAACAGGGTTATGGGTATGCCTGCCTAAAAGGCATGCATTATATCGAACAACAATCCAAACAACCCGACGTTATCGTATTTATTGACGGAGATTACTCCGATTATCCCGAAGAATTGGATAAGGTAGTAGCTCCAATTTTGGAAGATGATGTCGATTTTGTGGTCGGAGCGAGAAAAAAATCACTTCGAGAACCAGGTTCCATGACCCCACAGCAGGTTTTTGGAAACCAATTGGCCACTTTTTTGATGCGGTTGTTTTTTAGGGCAAAATTTACGGATTTAGGACCTTTTAGGGCCATAAAATACGAAAAGCTCAAAGCTCTAGAGATGGAGGACAAAACTTATGGGTGGACGGTCGAAATGCAGCTGAAAGTTTTGCGAAAAAAAATGGCATATACCGAAGTACCAGTGCGTTATAAACGAAGAATTGGCGTTTCAAAAGTCTCTGGTACGGTAAAAGGTACTATATTTGCTGGCGTAAAAATTTTGGGTTGGATTTTTAAATACAGTATAAAATAATATGGGACTTACAATCGCTTGGATCATTATCGCCATTTACAGTACCGCATTGATTTTGATATTCTGTTACAGTCTTGCGCAGCTCAATCTTTTGATTAACTATTTGAGCCATAAAAGGCAAAACGAAGAAGCTCCAAAATTCAACCTTCTCGACCCAAAAGAGATTCCCCATGTGACCATACAGCTTCCCATTTACAATGAGGAGTATGTAATGGAGCGTCTTTTGGATAATATTGCCAAAATTGAATACCCTAAAAGCAAGCTTGAAATTCAAGTACTGGACGATTCCACCGACGATTCTGTTATCGAAACCGCGGAGCGAATCGAAGAACTTCAGAAAACCGGACTTGACATACAACATATTCGAAGAGAGAACCGAGTTGGTTTTAAAGCCGGAGCTCTTAAAGAAGGCCTTGCCATTGCAAAAGGTAAGTTTATCGCCATTTTTGATGCGGATTTCCTTCCGGAAACCGACTGGCTAAAGAAAACCGTTCCCTACTTTAAGGATGAGGAAATTGGTGTGGTTCAAACCCGTTGGGGACATATCAATCGAGATTACTCTACCCTTACCAAGATTCAAGCTTTTGCTTTGGATGCGCACTTTACTTTGGAACAGGTTGGAAGAAATTCAAAGGGACACTTTATCAACTTTAATGGTACTGCCGGAATCTGGAGAAAAGAATGCATTCTTGATGCGGGTAACTGGGAGGGTGATACCCTTACCGAAGATTTAGACTTGAGCTACCGTGCCCAATTAAAAAATTGGAAGTTCAAATACTTGGAAGATGTGGAGACACCCGCTGAACTTCCTGTGGTTATCAGTGCTGCTCGCTCGCAACAATTCCGTTGGAACAAAGGTGGGGCTGAAAACTTCAGAAAAACCGTTTGGAGTGTCATTACGGCAAAGAACATCCCGTTCAAGACCAAGTTTCACGGCGTGATGCACTTGCTGAACAGCTCTATGTTCTTGTGTGTATTCATCGTGGCCCTTTTGAGTATCCCAATGTTGTACATCAAAAATACCTATGGCCATTTGGGTTGGGTTTATGAGATAACCAGCTTCTTCATCATTAGCACGATTATACTGTTTATTTGCTATTGGTTTACCTATAAAAGTATACAGGGCAGTAGCTTCGATAATTTTGTGGACTATATTAAGTTGTTCTTTACCTTCTTTTCGGTCGCCTTGGGCTTTTCATTGCACAACACGGTAGCCGTATTGGAAGGTCATATGGGTAAACGCAGTGAATTCGTAAGAACACCTAAATTCAACATCAATAGTTTGACCGATAGCTGGAAAGGCAATAAATATTTGGCCAAAAAGCTTTCACCCAATATGATTTTGGAGTTTGCGCTGATGGTCTACTTCCTTTTCGGAATGTACAGTGCTATCCCCTTGAATGATTACGGATTGTTCCCGTTCCATTTGATGTTGTTCCTAGGATTTGGCTTTGTGTTCTTTAAATCTTTGACCTCGAAAGCATAATCCTTTTACCCTTCATACTTTTTCCTACATTCAGGACACTGAGGGAAGCCGAAGTGCCCCTTGAATTTGGCAATTCCATTTCACGCTCCGGACACTGAGCGAAGCCGAAGTTCCCCTTGAACTTGACACCACCATTTCACTCGCCGGACACTGAGCGAAGTCGAAGTGCTCTTTGAATTTGGTGATTCCATTTCACGCTCCGGACTCTGAGCGAAGCCGAAGTGCCCCTTGAATTTGGCAATTCCATTTCACCCTCAGGACACTGAGCGAAGCCGAAGTTCCCCTTGAATCTGGCAATACCATTCGCACAATGGAAACCAAAATAGCTACATTTATACTATTAGATGTGATATTCTAAAGTAGATGGAAGAAAAACCAAGACTCTCGAGGCTTACCGCTATTTTGACCCAATTGCAATCCTCTAGGATCGTTACGGCCAAAACACTGGCCGAAAAGCACAATGTCAGTATCCGAACCATTTATCGGGATAGCCGTACTTTGGAAAAATCAGGGGTTCCCGTGGTCACCGAGGAAGGAAAAGGATATTCCATGATGGAAGGGTATCAACTGCCCCCCGTCATGTTCACCGAAGATGAGGCCAACGCGCTGATTACTGCCGAACAATTGGTGTTGAAAAACAAGGATGCCTCCTTTGTGCAATATTATGCTGAAGCCATCCTCAAAATCAAAGCCCTTTTACGAGGTTCACAGAAAGAAAAAGCCAGCCTGCTCAAAGACCGTATCTATTTTACCGATAATTTTTCACACCAAAGAACCAGTAGTGACCTTATGCGCATTCAATCGGCCCTGACCAACTTTCAGGTGTTGAATATTGATTACCACTCCCTAGAGAATAAATCCACCAACCGGGACATAGAGCCTTTTGCCCTATACAGTACCCAGGAAAAATGGTTGCTGATTGCCTATTGCCGCCTTAGAAAGGCATTTCGGGTGTTTCGAATAGACCTTATCCAAAAAATCACAAATACCTACGAAGTGTTTGAATCCCACAATATGACCTTGGAGGAGTACTATAAGAATTATGAGCAATACCACCAAGAGTCTTTTGATTCAGAAAGTAGATAATCAAATCCCTCTTTTAAAATCGTTGGAAAAATTTCAAGGGGCGCTAATCGGTTTCGGCTATGATTCGGTACGGAATCCTAGCCGTTCTGTTTGTTTTAGGTTTCAAGTTAACGAAAAGAAGCAATGAATTATAGCCATTGTTGTGTGCAGTTTTTTTATATTCCATTTTTACTTTTCCAACTACTCATTGTTGTCGGATGCTCATTGTCAATTGGATAATTCCGATTTACAAAGTCCAACTGTTTTGGTGTTAGCAATACAAACATTCCGTCATTTCCGCAATTTATGGGATAAAACTGCTCGTCCGAATTTTGTCGTCTTAATTCAGCGTTCAACATTTCTATAAAATTCACATAGGCAATTCCCCAATCCAAGTCGGAAAATTGTCCGTCAAAAGCTGTGTATTCAATTCCGTTGAGTTCGATTGTGTGTTTCCAACTATTTTGGTCTTGTTCGCTTTGTTCATTCTCAAATTTCAATTCCAGTCCAAGTTTTTCAAAAGTCGGTTTTACTTGTTTTAAATATTCTGTTAGTCCTCCAATCTCGAATAGTTCCTCACAATCTACCCATTGATAGCGATTATCCATAAAATTCAGAGTTTCTCCACGCATTGGTCCTTGAAAGAAATGTAAGTCCACGTATGCTTTTTTATAGTCAGCTTTAACAGTATCTAATTCCGATTCGATGGTCAGATTGAAATAGCCCAATTTTTCTAATTCTGCCACAACTTCTTTTCCGCTTAATTTTCCTTGAATTACTTTCTCTGGATTTGAGTTTTTGATTTTAGAAACCGCACTGTCCTTTTTGGAATTACAGCTTATCAGAATTAGCAAAGTTGAAAGGATTAATTTTCTACGCATGACTTTTAGTAAGTAATGACTTTTATGGCGAGGTATATGAACAGACTAAAGGTTACAACAATTGCAAATAAAGATCTTAAGTTTTGTCGATTAATCATCTTACCATATTTGGCAACATCAGTATCCAAATTCCAATTCATTCTTTGGGATGCATGGCGGTAAATTTCCATTTGTCTTTGCTCGAGAAATACCAAATAGCCCAAAACGGCAATAGGAATAATCGCCAGCCAAAGATTGACTATTGGATTTTCAATCGGAAACTTACCAAGACCAAAAAATGAAGCTACTAGAATACCATTTATTGTGAAGAGCTTATCATGGATTCTGTCAAAAGTGGATTGTATTTTTTTGCTTGCCTCATCTCCTTCATCTTCCGCTTTCTGTATTAATTTATCCCCCTCAGCAGTCATTTCATTCACCTCAATCCGTGCTTCGTTTTTGGTCAGGATTTCAAGTATTCTCTGAAGTATTCTATTTGTCTCGTTTGATTCTTTCATTATTGAAATTGCACACAACGATTTAAGATATGGTTTGTTTTAATAAACTATATCGACCGATACTGAAACGAGTTCAGCACAGGTACGTGAAGTTACCGATTTTCATCTTAAAAATCCAGTTGTATTTGGTGAACCCAATAAACGAATTTATCAATTCAAAACACCCCTGACATACCCTTGTCATAATATGGGGATAACTTTGAGCAAATCTTAAAATTTAGCATCATGACAAACACCAAAAAAGAAGAATTGACCATAGTTGGCATTGCCGTCCGAACTTCAAATAAACCTGGAAAAGGGGACCGGGACATACCCCATTTATGGGAAAGATTCATGGCCGAGAACATTCTCAATCGTGTCCCCAATAAAGTGGACAACACCATTTATGCCATATACACCGATTATGAAGGAGACCATTCCCAACCCTATACCATAGTTATTGGATGCAATGTTTCCAGTTTGGACAATATTCCCGAGGATATGACCGTGAAAATTGTTCCCGAATCCAACTATACCCAGTTCATTGCTAAAGGCGACCTCACCAAGGATGCCGTAATCAACACCTGGATGGAGATATGGAACACAGATTTGAAGCGGGCCTACACTACGGATATTGAAATCTATGGAGAAAAGGCAATCAATCCTATGGACGGTGAAGCCGAGATTTTAGTGGCTACCGCCTAATATTCATCTCATCAAAAAACGACAGTCATGAAAAACAAAACCCGTAAAAATCAGCAGTTCGAGTTCTTCTGTCTGGCAAACCGTAGGTCTGACGGACATAAACCCGAGGATGGAACAAACCAAAGTTCTGAAACGTATCGAGCAAATAGATTAAAGCAGAAAAGATGGTTCTCCATACACTTCATCCAAGACTCGACTTGAAAAAACGGAACAGTAGTTTGGTTCGAAACAAAAAGGTTTGGTATTTAGTTACGGTTTTACCCTTTCTTTTTTCCCAACTCCAGTACATAATCTATGGTACGCTGTAAGACCTCACTATCACCATCATTAGTGTTGTTAAAAGCAATACTACAATTATATGCGGGGATGTGCATAAAGACCGTACCCCAAAAACCTGTATGCATATAAACTTCTAGACCTGATTTCTTTCCTACTATACTGCCAAAACCCAGTCGTTGCTCGGGCAGCCCTTCACCCTTATCATCAAATTCCTTTTTTAGTAACATAATATCCAAGGTATCCGGATAATCAAAAATTCTTCCATTAAAAAGCGCTTGTAGAAAAACACCCAAATCTTTGGTATTGGAGACAAGACCTCCGCCACCATACAAATCAACGGAATTGTCCCAATCAGACGCATCTATTCCGCTCATATATCTTTTTACATTAGGCAGCAAACCCTCTGGTCTTTTTTCAAGGCTCTCTAAATACGTAGCTGACATGCCCAATTCATCAAATTTTAAAAGTTCACGTAACCCTTCCGCAAGACCGGATTGATTGAGTTTTTCAATGATTTCACCCAAAATCACATAGCCGGTATCACTATAATGATGTTCTTTGCCGGGCGCTGCATGGGGTTGTCCATTGTCCATGGCAAATTGTATCTGTTCTGTTCGTGTCCACCGTTTATTAGGATTTTTTAAGGCCTCTTCGATATACTCGGACCCACCTTCGGCATAGTCGTATAGGCCACTGGTATGGGTAAGACAATGCCGAATGGTAATAAGCTCTGGACTATAACCTCCTTTTTCCAAAATTGTGACATGTTCTTCAGAAATATAGTTAGATATAGGATCTTCCAACGAGAGTAGTTCTTTCTCATAGAGCCGTAATATGGCTGTGGCTACAAAAACCTTGGTCAAACTAGCTATTCTGAAGGGTTGCTCCGCTTTAAGAAGATTTGTTTTTTTCAAACCGTCGTACCCCGAACTTCCTGTAAAGTCAACATCCAATTGGGGGGATAGTACCGTTAAGGACATTCCCACGATACCATTCTCCGTATTTCCACATTCCTCATCTAAAATCTTTTGTAGCTCAGCAGTAGTATTTGTTCCATAAGTGATGTTCTTAGCGGAAGAACAAGCAACTAATGTGCTGATAGCAATAAACAGCCATACATATTTCATCGTTCTTGATTTTTGAACAAAGATTGGTGTTTGTTTCAAATCCCCATTGTAAAAATTCGTCAGCTATAATGGGGGCGTAGTTCTATGAAACTAGGCATTTGAACCAAGACTGAAGGAGAATACCCCGTAAACCTTTTCATTTCTTTGATAAAATGGCTCTGATCATAGTATCCATGTTGTAAAACATAATGTTGCCAATCATGGTTCTTTGTCGTTGAAAGTTCACGAAGAACCTTTTTAAATCGTTGCAAGGTTTGAAAATGCTTCGGAGTCAGTCCCGTTTCCTTCTTAAAATATCGCTCCAACGTTGAATACGAATATCCCGTGGTTTGCATAATTTCTTTCAAATCGCAGTACTCGCTTACCTCTTGCGACATTTCAACAATGAATCCCTCATCTTCCTTTCGGTAACGTTGCGCGAACCAGCTATCCAAAGCTGAAACCAACAATTCCGAGCCACACGTTTTCAGATAATCATTCAGTTTTTGCATTCCAATACCGAAAACATCTTCTGTAAACGCTACCGAGTTCTTCATAATGGTATCAGCACCAGCCCGAATAAATGGTTTTAATGATGAAAGTGCCCTGGACTTAAACTTTACCACAATGCAACGTTTCAAAGTTGAAAAATCGATATGTACCTTTTCATGGATAAAACTAAATAGAAGGCTTCGGTTCGACCTGAAATTTTTGCCTTGATATGAAAGGGAATAATACCCATCAAGCACGATGATCATGTCAGGGGTAATACCTGGGTAAGCAAGCATTTGGGTGCCGCTAAATACCAAAAGGTCCGAAGCGCCGAGAATCCAGTAATGGTCAATGTGCTTTCGTAATTCAGCGAGTTGAGGTTCGTATACCATGAAACAAAATAAATCGTAGGCTTAAAAGACGTAAATACCTTTACAATGTTACGAGATACTTCAAAAACTAGGGCTTATTTCTCTTTAAAAAGTAATGGCATGCATCAAAATCAAAAGATAAAAATTTCTTAGTTCCGGTAAGTTTTAAAAAGACCTATTTTAGATGGTTACAAGCCGCTAAAAAATGCTAGCCAAGTTTTTTGCTCATTGGAAGCTCCATAAATTCCCGATACTTTTTATTCTGGGTAGCATCCTTTTTTATGCTGCTTTTGCCTACGACCTAGACCGAGCTGACTTCATCAAGTTAATCATGCTCTATGCCGGAGCATTTTTCTTTTGTTATAAGCTCATCCAGTTAGAAAAGTGGAACCTTAAGTTCTTGCTGGTTGCTGGAGTCTTATTCCGTATGGTCTTCCTTTTTGCGGAACCCAATCTGTCTCAGGATTTTTTCCGTTTTATTTGGGATGGGGAACTCATTAAAAACGGAATCAATCCGTATGTTCATCTGCCAAAAGACCTTATTCTGGATGATGGGCTTCCCATTTCAAATGCCCAAGAACTTTTTTTGGGAATGGGCGAGCTCAGCGCAAAGCACTTCAGTAACTATCCGCCCTTAAACCAACTCGTTTTTACCATTGCTGCTTTTTTGGGTGGCGGAAGCATATTGGGTTCCATAATTACCATGCGGCTTTTCATCATTGCCGCAGATCTGGGTGTCCTCTACTTTGGGATAAAATTGTTGGAACATTTGAAAGTAACATCACATATGATGTTTTGGTATTTTCTCAATCCCTTGGTTATTATTGAACTGACAGGCAATCTTCATTTTGAGGGGGTAATGCTATTCTTCTTTGTTTGGGCCCTCTATTTGATTGGCAAAGGAAAATGGGTGGCCTCTGCTCCCATTTATGCCTTATCGATAATGACAAAACTTGTCCCCATTTTATTTCTGCCCGTGTTTCTGAGATATTTTGGCATCAAAAAAAGCATAGGTTTTTACGTCCTTACTGGGGGCTCATGCTTGTTATTGCTTTTGCCCTTTTATTCCCAAGTTTTTATTGATAATTATTCAGAAACCGTTGGACTATGGTTCTCCAACTTTGAGTTCAACGCCAGTACCTATAATCTCATTAAAAAGATTGGTATATCCTATTTTGATGCCAAACCCTGGGAGTTGGTGAAATCCTATGGAAGGATTATGGCTTTAAGTGTTATCGGAATCACCTTATTACTTTCCTTTTTGCGCAAAAATGAAAATCTGAATGTCTTGATAAAATCGATGCTTTGGGTCCTAACGTGCTATCTTTTTCTATCAAGCACCGTTCATCCCTGGTATGTCGTATTTCTCCTAGTACTGGGTGTTTTTAGCAACTATCGATTTCCGATGGTATGGACCGCCACAATTTTTTTGAGCTATTGGGCATATTCAAATCCAGAATACCAAGAAAACCTTTGGCTATTGCTTCTTGAATATTTAATAGTGTTCGGCTATTTGATTTATGAATTGACCCTTAAGCGTGGAAAAAAGTTAGATTTCTTTAAAAAAGTCGACACAAACTAGGTCAATTGGAATTAATTTGTACTTTTAAACCGTAATGAAAGGACAAAAACACATAGTAACTCTCTCGAGCAACCTTGCTCCCGTTCGTCCGTTCGCTCCCCGTCGTCGCCCGTAAGGGTGCATTTCTGTTATGGAAATAGGTGAGTCCATTTCCGCAAAAACTCAAAGACATTTTTCAAATTTCAGTTTAAATCGAAGTAGCAATGGAAATTATAGTTGCTAACGAATCACATTTCAAATACGCACAGATTATTAGCGATACCATTTCAGAATCGGCCAAGGTTCGAGGCACGGGTATTGCGCAACGAACGCCTGAATACATCATTAAAAGACTCCAAAACGAAAATGCGGTCATCGCCCTTGACGGTGATAAGTTTGCAGGTTTTTGTTACATCGAGGTTTGGGGAAACAAGGATTTTGTGGCAAATTCTGGGCTGAT
>NZ_JANQIH010000294.1 GCF_028282265.1 Allomuricauda sp. | reverse complement strand
TAGCCCCATGAAGGGTCAAAGGGATATTCCATAACGGGCATAAACTCCACATGGGTAAAGCCCATTTCAGACACATAATTCACTAACTCATTGGCCATTTCGACATAGGTCAAAGACTCCCAACCATTTTTCTTCTTCCAAGAACCCAAATGCACTTCATATACAGAAAAGGGTCTATCAAGGGAGTTTTTATCCGCGCGTTCTTTCATCCAATCTGAATCGTTCCATTCATAGGCTGCATCCCATACTACGGAAGCAGTATTTGGTGGATGTTCGCAATATCTTCCGAAAGGATCGGCTTTTTCTGTTCTGATGTCGTTGTTATGGGAGTGAATCTTGTATTTATATAACGTTCCCATATCAATACCCGGGATAAATCCTTCCCAAATACCACTTTCGTCCCAACGAACATAAAGCTCATGCTCGCCCTCTTGCCAATAGTTGAAATCTCCTACTACGGATACCGCCTTGGCCGAAGGGGCCCAAACGGCAAAATAGGTTCCTTTTACCCCATCAACGGTTGTGATGTGTGAACCAAGCTTATCATAAAGGCGATAATGCTTACCTGATTTGAAAAGATTAATGTCGAAATCCGTGAAAAAACTATGTGGAATTACCTTTGCCATTCTTAGTTGTTGTTTATAATGCTCATTATACCTTGAAGCGGAATCACCGCCCACAAAGGCCTTGAATTCATTTCATAACCCAGTTCATATACCGCTTTTTCAAGCATGCAGTATTCCAATAGAAAAATACGCTCTTGGGTATATCCAATGTTTATATTGTTTTCTTGTATTAATGCTACATATGTTTGAAGAAAAACACCGGTAAAATAATGATAGAGTATTTCTCCGGCATGAAAGAGTTCTTCCTGTTTGTAGGGATATCTTCCCTCGTTATTAAAAATTGTAGCGTACACGGCATAATGAAACGACCGAAAGATACCTGCCACATCTTTTAGGGGAGGTTGCTTCACCTTTCTATCTCGTATCGTGCTTTCAGGTTCGCCTTCAAAATCTATCAGATAGAAGTCTTCATCCCTTACCAAAACTTGCCCTAAGTGATAATCTCCATGAACCCTTAGTCGCTCCCCTTTCAGTTTGGTCCAATCAAAGCTTATAAATCGCTTGCGAATATCGTTTTTTCGTTCTAAAAATTCCTTGGCCAATTCTGCTGAAAGGCCTTTTAGCCTACCAATGTTATTTTCGACCGTATTTAGACGGTTCTGAAACTGATAGAGTAATCGATTTTTTAACCATACCTCGTAATCACCATTAAAATGCTCTGGGGTGAATGCGGTATCCTCAAATTCGGAACCTAGGGCGATATGCATTTCTGCGGTTCGCTGGGCCAGGGTTTGTAGCTTCAGAAAAACATTTAATCCTGCCCAGTCGATAATCTGAGGAGGCACATCTCCAATCTGTAAGCGTTTAAATGACTCTATTTGTGGAAGGGAATACACATCAATTCCTTTACGCTCCAAACATTGAAAGATTACATCCAGTTCTTTAAGCATAAAGTCCCATGCATCACCTTTGTTGGGAAGTAACTCTTGCATCAAGGCAATGGTGATGTTGGCATTTTCAGAATCGATGATGCTCAAACTCCCCATGTAGGCAGGGGTATTTTTATAACCTTTTTTCTCAGAAAGGAAGCGACTCATTTCGTAATCTGGGTTTTTGTCGGCATAGATTCGCCGAAAAAACTTGATTACGTATTTGTCATTCATAATAATGGAGGTATTGCTCTGTTCTACCCCCATAAATCGAGAAGATTGGTACTCGGTATCTGTAAAAAAGGAGCTCTTATGGTACCTTACCTTGGTAGTGTCATTGGGTTCAGCTGTTATCAATCGTTCAAATACCAGCTTCCGGAAAGCATCCAAATTCAACGCATCTATGATAAATCCGTCCTGCCCATTCAATTTTAAGGGCAGAATCCTGTCCTTTTTGGCAAAATTTTCATCTGAAACAAAGGCAATCGGTAAAAAATAATGCTGATAAAAAGCTTCCTCAAAATTGACCTCCAAAAGCAACCCGTAATACACTTCACCGCGTTGCTGAATTCTGAAGTGTTCCGGTAATTCAATATATTTCAATCTACTCGATTTACCGCCGTACCAACGCTGCCTCACAATGTAATCCTGTAAAACATTGGACAAAAAAGCCTCAGTAAAGCTATCGTCATCTAGCAGGTTTTCCCAGGCAATATTGAATTCGTATGGAGGTTTCAAATGAATCGTTGTTTTTGTTAATCTTTCATGATTTGGAATATATGGAAAGGTAGATTGGGATGCAACTCCACAAAATTCCATTCATCATGCCATCGGTATTCACGGTCGGTCACCAGGTCTTTTATCCTAACGCCATTACCATAGATAGGTCCCACATCATGCCACGGAAACTGTACGTTTCCCTGCTGCATATGATGCGAATCCATACTTATCACAATGAAGAGTTGGTCAGTGGCCTCATCGTCCCATTTGTAAAAAGCCATCAAGTTGTCATGTTGGGTTCCGCAAAACTTGATATTATTGGTTTGCTGAAGCGCTGGATGTTGGTGCCTGATTTCGTTGATTTTTGTGATTTGGCGTATTAGGTTATTTTCAATGGTCCAATCCCAATGACGTATTTCATACTTCTCACAATCAAGATACTCCTCTTTTGGAGGAAGTTGTTCGGTCACCATATACTCAAAAACCGGCCCATAGATTCCAATACTACCACTTAAGGTCGCGGCCAAAGCGTACCGAATCAAATGCATGGACTCGTTCGCCCCCTGCAAATGATATGGGTTGATATCTGGAGTATTGGGCCAAAAATTAGGGCGGTAATATTCTCGCATATCGGTTTGGGTAAGTTCCACCATATACTCGATAAGTTCATATTTGGAAACCCTCCATGTGAAATAGGTGTAGGATTGTGAAAAACCTTGCTTCGCCAATTGCTGCATTATTCTGGGCCTTGAAAAAGCTTCGGCCAAAAAGAGCACATCAGGATGTTCTTTTTTAACCTCTCCAATCAACCAATTCCAGAAGTAATAAGGTTTGGTATGGGGATTATCCACCCGAAAAACTTTTACACCAAAACCTATCCAATGAAGTACAATGCTCAGTAATTCCTTCCATAACTCTTTGTAAGCCTTCGTCTCAAAATAGAAGTTGACAATATCCTGATATTTTTTTGGCGGATTTTCAGCATATTGAATGGTCCCATCCGGACGTTTTCTGAACCATTCGGGGTGTTCTGTAATATACGGATGGTCAGGGGCGGCCTGAAAAGCAATGTCCATGGCTATTTCAATACCCATATCCTTTGCTCTTTTTACCAAACGCTTAAAATCCTTTTCATCACCAAGCTCAGGGTGTATGGATTTATGACCCCCATATTTTGACCCTATGGCCCACGGCACGCCTGAATCCCCTTCTTTTGCCTCTACCGTATTGTTTTTGCCCTTTCGATTAACCTCTCCAATGGGATGGATTGGGGGAAAGTACAAGGTATCGAATCCCATTTTTGAGATTCTTGGTAAAAGAGCCTCACAATCCTTAAAAGTACCGTGCGTATTGGGATTGGGGGACGCCGAACGCGGAAAGAACTCATACCAAGTACTAAAATTGGCCTTTTTTCGGTCCACATATACCTTTAAGGTCTTGCTCTCATTCGCTAGAATGCGCTGAGGGTATTTTAAAAACCAATCTTTCAGTTTTTGAGACACCGCATTTTTGACTGCCTCATCGTACTTCTCTGGGTCTTTGAATCCGTCTATCCACTTTTTTAGTCGGTCTTTATCCTTTTCGGAGACCTTTTTTGCCAAAAACTTTAGGTACTGAACCCCATCCAACAATTCACTGGTCAGGTGCTGACCATCCTCCAACTTGGCTTCTACCCCATGTTGCCAATTTAGCGCATAATCTACCCAGCCCCTGAGTTTATATTCGTAAAAACCCTGTTTTTTCACCTTAAAAGAGGCACTATAGGCATCATTGCCTTCATGTTGCATACGCACCTCAGAGAAGTTCTTTTCCTTTTCGTGTTTGTAGAGCAGTTCTGCCTGCATTATATCATGTCCATCTGGTAAAATATCCGCAGTTACCCGAACATTTTCGCCAACAACTCTTTTTATAAAAAAATCACCGGAATCGAGCTGTGGTTGCACATTATCGATTACAACCCTTTGTTGCCTGAGCATAATTTAATTTTAGTTGGTCTCTTTTGATAAATATAGAAATTAAACCAACAAACCTTTACGACAAAACCGCTTTTTTTAAAGGACGTATTCAGCTATCCAAAATTTTATGGAACGCTTTTTGATTTATCTTGAAAAACACAAAGAAAAACAAATCATAAAATCAAGAATCATGAAGAAAATCAATACAATTTTAGGGGCATTGGTAATCTTGTTCGCTGTTTCCTGTGAAGGACCGACAGGACCTCCTGGCCCTCCCGGTTTCGATGGTAATGATGGTTTTGACGGGCAAGACGGTATTCAAGGGCAGGTAGTGGAAGTTCAAGGCGTCAATTTTGGCTATGATGCCAGTGCCAATCTATACTCGGTCTTAATTCCTTTTATCGATGTTACCAATTTTGAGGTATTGGAAGAAGATGCCGTTTTGGTCTATCGTTTTGATGGAGTTATAGACCTAGATGATGGTAGTACTGCGAATGCCTGGAGTCAATTACCACAAAACTTTTTCCTTCCTGAGGGGACTCTACAATACGTATTTGCCCATACCTTCGTGGATGTTGAATTGTTTATCGATGGCAATTTTGACCTTTCTGGAATAGATGTTGGGTTTACTGACAATCAAACTTTTAGAATTGTTATCGTACCTAGTATATTTAACGAATCATCAAGAATGGATACTTCAAGTCTGACCAATGTGATGGCGGCCATTGGGGTTCAAGAAGATGGTGTTGTCAAAATGCAGATGAACTGATAGAAGACACTTTTATAAAAAAGTCCCGTCTCTGAACGGGACTTTTTTGTTTAGAATCCATTTTGAGCCTTATTTTTGAAAGGAATCAGAAAAAATTGCGTCTACTGTATAAAAGAAAATAATGGGGAAAAATTTGCTTTGGGTCGCCCTGCTGACCATAATAGCATGTAAGGGCGTATCACAGGAAGAGAAAAAGGAAATTGCAGAAAAAAAGGATTTTCCAATTACAAAATCTGATGCTGAATGGCGGGCCGAATTAACCGATATGGAATATTATGTGCTTCGTAAGGCAGCTACCGAAAATGCTTTCACCAGTGACCTTTTGGACAACAAGGAAAAGGGGACTTACGTTTGTGCAGCTTGCGCAACACCTTTGTTCAAAAGCGAGCACAAATTTGATTCAGGAACCGGTTGGCCTAGTTTTGACCGTGAAATTGAAGGAAATGTAGCCTACGATGTCGATTATAAAATTGGTTATGCCCGTACAGAAGAGCATTGTGCTACTTGCGGAGGTCATTTGGGGCATGTATTCAATGACGGACCAAGGGCTACTACAGGAAAAAGACATTGCATCAATGGAGTTGCTCTTGATTTCATTCCCGATGTCAATTAACTTAATTTAAAGGAGTTCTTTATTTGAAAAGTAACAAAAAATACGCCGTAGAAAAGTCTGAAGAAGAGTGGAAAAAACAACTTTCCACGGATGAATATCGAATACTTCGTCAGAAAGGAACCGAATATCCACATACGGGTAAGTTCAATCTACATTTTGAAAATGGAAATTATCATTGCAGGGCCTGCAATGCCAAATTGTTTGAAAGCAATCATAAGTTTGAAAGCGGTTGTGGCTGGCCTTCTTTCGACCAAGCAGTCGAAGGTGCTATCGAATACATTCGGGATACATCCCACGGCATGATACGTACCGAGACCGTATGCGCTAATTGTGGAAGTCATTTGGGCCATGTTTTTGATGATGGCCCAAGAGAAACCACTGGTCAAAGGTATTGCATTAACTCGGTCAGTATCGGTTTTGAACCCTCGGAAGACCAATAAATACTTAAAAACTTTACTAAAAACGGAGAAAGGGGATTTTAATATAAAAGTCCTTATGACACCAAATTGCTTTTTGGAGTTTTTATGCAAATTCTGGTCTTGGTAAATGGTGACCGAATTCCGTACTTTTGCACTTCAATTTTAAAAACTAAAAGATAAACTGATGAGCAATTTCGATGTCATTGTTTTGGGAAGTGGTCCTGGAGGTTATGTAACCGCAATTAGGGCTTCACAATTGGGTTTCAAGACGGCTATTGTAGAAAAGGAAAGCCTCGGTGGGGTTTGCCTCAACTGGGGATGTATTCCAACCAAGGCGTTGTTGAAATCTGCTCAAGTTTTTGAATACCTTAAACATGCAGAGGATTATGGTCTGAGTGCCAAAAAAATAGAGCATGACTTTGATGCTGTTGTTCAAAGGAGCCGTGGAGTCGCTGATAGCATGAGCAAGGGCGTTCAGTTTTTAATGAAAAAGAACAAGATTGAGGTACTACAGGGTTACGGAAAAATTCAGCCAGGCAAAAAGGTAGTGGTGAAAGGAGAACATGGCGACCCGGCAGAATATACTGCAGACCATATTATCATTGCCACTGGAGCACGAAGCCGTGAGCTTCCCAGTCTTCCGCAAGATGGTAAAAAGGTGATTGGTTACCGTGAGGCTATGACCTTGGAAAAGCAACCTAAAAAAATGATTGTGGTGGGAAGCGGTGCGATTGGTATTGAGTTTGCCTATTTCTACAATTCCATGGGTACAGAAGTAACGGTTGTGGAATATCTCCCCAATATTGTTCCTGTAGAGGACGAGGATGTTTCAAAGCAACTGGAACGAAGCTTCAAAAAAGCTGGAATCAAAATCAAGACCTCATCAGAGGTTACAAACGTGGACACATCTGGAGATGGTGTTAAGGCCACTGTCAAAACTGCTAAGGGAGAGGAAGTTCTTGAAGCGGATATCGTACTATCTGCCGTTGGAATCAAAAGCAATATTGAAAATATTGGTTTAGAGGAAGTCGGAATTGCTGTGGACCGCGACAAAATATTAGTGAATGACTACTACCAAACCAACATTCCAGGGTATTATGCCATTGGCGATGTTACTCCAGGACAAGCCCTAGCGCACGTCGCTTCTGCCGAAGGGATTCTTTGTGTTGAAAAAATAGCAGGAATGCATGTCGAACCATTGGATTATGGAAACATTCCAGGATGTACCTATTGTATGCCTGAAGTGGCCTCGGTAGGCTTGACCGAAAAACAGGCCAAGGAACAAGGCTTCGATATTAAAGTGGGTAAATTCCCCTTCTCTGCAAGTGGTAAAGCAAAGGCTTCCGGGAACGCTGATGGGTTTGTAAAAGTTATTTTTGATGCCAAATATGGAGAATGGCTAGGATGTCACATGATTGGAGCCGGTGTCACCGACATGATCGCTGAAGCGGTTGTAGGTAGAAAGCTGGAAACCACGGGTCATGAAATCCTTAAGGCCGTCCACCCCCACCCTACTATGAGTGAAGCGGTTATGGAGGCTGTCGCGGATGCCTATGACGAAGTAATCCACTTATAACCTATGCTAAAGCTGTTTAGGGCCACCGCTATTTTAGAAGGCATATCCTATTTGTTGCTTTTTGGTTTTTCTATGCCCCTCAAGTATTGGGCCGATATTCCTGAACCCAACAAGGTAGTGGGTTACGCCCATGGTGGACTTTTTATCTTATTTGTGGTTATTGCGGGAATGTTCTGCTGGGAGCGAAAATGGAGTATAAAAAGGTTTCTAATTCTGTTTATTTCATCTCTATTACCGTTTGGAACCTTTTATGCCGATAAAAAATATCTACAGCCCTTAGGATAGAAAACTTTGGATGGCCAACTCATAACTCTGGAGGCCGAAGCCCAATATTACACCCTTTGCTCCGGAAGATATATAGGAAACATGCCTAAACTCCTCCCTTTTATGGGTGTTTGAAATATGGACCTCCACAACCGGGGTTTCAATTGCTTTTACGGCATCACCAATTCCTATGGAAGTATGAGTATAAGATGCGGCATTTAGTACTATACCATCATAACTAAAACCGACTTCTTGGATTTTATCAATCAACTCGCCTTCAACGTTTGATTGAAAATAATCCAATGTTGCCCCGGGAAATTTACTTTTTAGTTCTTCGAGATAAGTTTCAAATGTGGTATCCCCATAAACTTCTGGCTCCCTTTTTCCCAAAAGATTTAAGTTCGGTCCGTTGATGATTATTAATTTCATGGGTTAAAAATACGACAAAAAAGAAGGGCGATAATTCGCCCTTTTCTTTTGAAATAACATTACGACGTATCTTTAATTAAATGCGTATTGGATACCAAAACCAAATGCACCTGCCTCACCATCTCCAGCATCACTTATAACTAGGGCAGGTCTCCAATCAAAATTGATTACCAATGGAACCCCATCTATTTTAAAATCCAGTCCTGCATGTGGTCGCAATGCAAAAACATTGTCTGAATCATCAATCAAAACAATGCTGGGACCAATACCGGCATACCAACGCAAACCAGGAGCTCCTGCAAATTGACTGTGATAAGAATATAGGGCGGTCAAAATTGTGCCTCCGTCTTCAAAACCCAAATCAGCCTGTCCTACGTGATTGTCCGAAAAAAAGTATTTTCCACTAGGGCCTACAAAGGTGGCACTGTCCCAAAGATCAATGCCTAGACCTACAGCACCGGTGTAGCTGGTTTGAGAATATGAGGTGGCAAAAAAGGCTACCGACATGAGCAAACATAAAAGAGTTTTCTTCAAGTGTTTCATAGTTTAGTATTTGTTGTTTACAGTAATTATATACGTTGAAGTTGTTTTTCTTAGATTATC
>NZ_JANQIH010000199.1 GCF_028282265.1 Allomuricauda sp. | reverse complement strand
GCTTCCTGTGGCAAGAGTACCTTGTCGATGACGTGTACCACCCCGTTGCTTGCACCTACGTCAGGAATAATGACTTTGGCATCCATATCAGAAGCATCTTTAATAAAGACTCCATCATTTAGGCTTATGGTAACATTGGCACCATTCACCGTAGGTATGGATTGCCCGTCAGAAAGATCAGTAGAGAAAGCTGCGGTCTCGGCTACAACATGGTAAGTCAATATTTTAACAAGAAGGTCAATCTCCTCTTCGGTGTCAAAATCACCCAAGCTGTTGTAGTCATCTCCCAAGACCTCCAACAAAGCCACAAAAGCATCGTTTGTGGGTGCAAATACCGTAAACGGACCTTCACCGCTCAGGGTCTCGACCAATCCAGCATTCGCTGTGGTAAGGGCTTCCACCAAAAGACTTAGGTCTTCAGTTTCTACGGCAATTTCAACAATGCTCTTTAATTCAAGAGTTGCCAAAAAGTCAATGGCAGATTGTGGTAAAAGTACCTTGTCTATAACGTGGGCCACGCCATTGGTAGCTTCCAAATCGGTATCCATAATATTGGCATTGCTGTCAGAAGCATCACCAATTACGAAAGTACCTTCACTCTCAATGATTTCAATGCTATTATCCGTCAAGGCGGTACCTACCGGCCCAGCCGCCAAATCGACCTCTAAGACTTTGGCTGGGACTACATGATATAAAAGAATGTCCTTTAGAAGAGCAATTTCTTCTTCAGTATCAAAATCATCCAATGAATTGAAATCACTTCCAAGTGCCATTAACAAGCCCATAAAGGCATCATCTGTTGGAGCAAAAACCGTAAACGGACCTTCGCTTTTTAGGGTTTCAACCAAATCAGCTTTTATGACAGCAGCTTCTAAAGCTGATAAACCTTCGGCACCTACGACTAAGTCCACTAGATCCATCGGACCTGCCAAAGCATCCAAAACCGCTTGTGGTAACAATACCTTATCAACAATATGTACTATGCCGTTCGATGCCGAAACATCTGGCATAATGACTTCTGAGGCATCCAAAGTGGCATCTCCTATGAAAACTCCCCCTTCTAATGAAACGCTGACATTTTCACCTTGAACTGTACCGATTTGTTGCCCCTCAGATAATTCTCCAGAAGAAACGGCGGCACCTGCAACGACGTGGTATTTAAGAATTTCAGCTAAAAGCGCTTTTTCTTCTTCGGTATCAAAATCTTCAAGGGAATCAAAACCCTCTAAAGTGCCCAACAATTCTGTAAAAGCAGTATTGGTAGGTGCGAATACTGTAAAAGGACCATCACCACTTAAAGTCCCTACTAAATCAGAACCTTCATTTTCATCAGCCTTGGTGAGGGCATCAACCAAAATACCTAGTATCTCGGTATCAATAGCAGTTTCAACGATAGTTGCGGAAGAAGTATCGAGTTCAATCGATTGCACGCCATCATCCTCATCATCGCACGAATAAGTAAGCAATGCCAGTAAGGTAACCAGCATAAATTTTTTCATTTTCAAGAGTTGTCTCATAGTCAAATGTTTTAATAGATTGTTTAATTGTTTCTGTTTAATCGTATACAGAACAAGTGGGGTTACTAAGGCGGTTTTTGCTAAAAGAAACGTTATATAAACTATATATTCTTTCATTTTTAACAAATAATGCCAGAAAACAACATTGTTTTGTAAAACATCGAAAAGATTAAACAAAAATAAAAAGGTTGCTTTTGTTTCATCTTTTTTTTGAAAAGTTTAACAAAAATAAGACACAGCCTCTACTTCTTGATTTGTTTTCAACCTTTTAGATTTTAACTTTTGATGCCTTTTTAAGCATAGTTTTCACTTTGGATTCATCCCGTACCTAGAATCGACAATCCGTATTTTGTATTTTTGCACGGACTATGAAAACAAAGCGAAGCAAGGTCATTGTAGGGTTGTCAGGTGGAGTAGATTCCAGCGTTGCTGCCCATTTGTTAAAGCAGCAAGGGCATGAGGTTATTGGACTATTCATGAAGAATTGGCATGATGATTCCGTCACCATTTCTGATGAATGCCCGTGGTTGGAAGATAGTAATGATGCCTTGCTGGTTGCTGATAAGTTGGGCATTCCCTTTCAAACGGTTGACTTGAGCAAAGAATATAAGGAGCGTATCGTTGACTACATGTTCAATGAATACGAAAGGGGGCGGACGCCAAATCCTGACGTACTTTGCAACAGAGAGATAAAGTTTGATGTTTTTTTAAAGATTGCGATGGATTTAGGTGCCGATTATGTCGCAACCGGTCATTATTGCCGTAAAGGAACCATTGAAAATGATGATGGTACCAAGACATTTCAACTGTTGGCTGGAAAAGATGGTAATAAAGACCAATCGTATTTTTTGTGTCAGTTATCTCAAGAGCAACTTTCAAAAACATTGTTTCCGATTGGGGAATTGACCAAACCTCAGGTGCGTCAAATCGCTTCGGATAATAATCTGATTACCGCTGATAAAAAAGATTCGCAAGGGCTTTGTTTTATCGGTAAGGTGCGGTTGCCCGATTTTTTGCAACAGAAATTAAAACCAAAAAAAGGGGTTATTGTTGAAGTTCCCAAAGATGCAGAACATTACAATATGGGAACCAAAGCCTTTCAAGATAAGTATAACGAATTGGCACATCTTTCTGAAAAACCTCTATATACCCTAGCTGATGGAAAGGTCGTTGGGGAACACTCAGGCGCACATTATTTCACTATAGGCCAGCGCAAGGGCCTTGATGTGGGGGGTACCAAAGAACCCTTATTTGTTTTGGATACTGATGTCAATTCAAATATCATATATACAGGCCAAGGGAAAGATCATCCCGGACTTTACCGGAGAACGCTCTTTGTCAAAGATGATGAATTGCATTGGGTACGAC
>NZ_JANQIH010000017.1 GCF_028282265.1 Allomuricauda sp. | reverse complement strand
GTATTCCTCGCCATCCTTATAAATTCTAATATCCAAATCGTTGGTCAAAGCGCTAACGGGATTATTTAATTCCCCCCTGTTGATGTATTCCCCCTCTGGGTCGGTCCAGGATATTGAAGCCACCAAAGGCTCCTCTCCAGAAGCTGTGAATTCATACGTCAAGGTTTCTCCTTGTGTAATTTTGGTTTCCTCAATATAAGATTTGAATTCATTGTCTTTTAACACCTCAGCTGCTCTTTTGGCATTGATCACCCCCCAGCCCATTTTGTAATCAGGTCCCTCAGTTCCAACATCATCAGCAGTATGTAGTACAAGTCCTTTTAAGGTTGATGCTTTCATGGCATCCCCGAATAGTTCCTTGTAATACTGCTGAAGTAATAACAAAGACCCTGTGACTCCCGGAGCTGCCATTGAAGTTCCTACAGAGGTGTCATAACTGGAATTGCTTTCGGAAGAAGTTGAGAGAACGGCTGCACCGTTTCCGGCCAAATCCGGTTTTATCCGCCCATCATCCACGGGCCCCAAACTACTATACCCTGTAACGGTGGCATCCTTGAGTTCACCATTTCTTCCTATATCGGCATTTGCAGCCGCTACCGTAAGTCCATTTTTGCTGGTGGTAAAGCCCAGCAACAAATCAAACCCATCGGCTGTCTTTCCAAAATTGGGAGCTTCATTATCGCGCGATTTTTGAGCATTTCCGGCAGCAGTCACCATTAGGTAATATGGAGCATTGTACATAACCCTGTCCCAGTCTTGGGATACTCTTATGTAGGCGCCAAAATACCAATCGGGTACTCGGTCAGACTTAATTCCGTAGGAATGATTGCTCAACATAAGACCATTACCTGCTGCTTCCGCTACTTCAATTTTATCTCGGGTCCAGTTATGGGTATCGGCCTGGGCGTAGTACGCTACCCCTTTTGCTTCCGGTTTTACTCCTGATGAGATTATTGCCCCAGTGACCAAGGTAGCATGCTCACTCATTTCTTGTGAACCATCGCCGTTTTGGGCTCGGCTATCAAACTCTTGATGGCTTGTTCGGGCAACCCCAGCGTCCCAGACTCCTACTTTCATTCCTTTTCCATCCATCCCCAAACGCAACAAACCATCGGAATATAGCTCGTTTGCCCGAGACACTTCGTTCGAAGGTGTAGTGTAAGTAGTGTAATAAAGCAAGGCTCCATCATCTCCAATATCGTTTAGGGCCACCTCGGAGCCATCTGACATTTTTTCCTTAGAACTCCAAATGGAATTTAGTTTCCGGTTCAGTCTACCTTCTTTTTCAATTTCTTCCTTTTTGAATTCTTCAATCAGTTTTTGAAGGGAATCTTGTGACTTTGTTTCAGTTTGTCCATATACTAAAACAGCACTAAAAAAGGCAAACACAAAAAGGGGAAATGTACTTTGTACCAAGAGGGGTTTTTTGCAGTCCATGGTATGGTTAAGTAAGATTTGGACTACAAATCTATTTTACGAATGGTATTGTATCGGTAAAACCCCGCTTTATTTCGACGAACTACAGGGTTTTTGTCGACGGTCTGTTGTGAAACCTCATTTTCTTGTGGTTTGTAGTATTTTTCTTTCTTTCAATTCTTCTTCAAAACCACATATACCGGAAAATGATCACTATATCCCCCAAGGTATTTTTTGCCTGCATAGGTGCGAAATGGGTTACCCTTATATTTTCCTTTCCACTCCTTCAGAAATTTAGGAGCAAAAATCTGGGCATTTCTAAAACTGTGCGTTCCCTTTTCAAAATTCAGAAAACTATGAGACAACAATATTTGATCGAAAAGGCTCCATTCTCCTTTGTAGTTGGCCGTTCCCGATACTGGAGAAAGTAAAGATTGCATAGGGTTGATGAACTTGCCTGTCGCCATTAACCTTTGAATACTTTCTGAGTTGGGGTCATCATTAAAGTCTCCCATTATCACACAGTTTGGGTTTTCATATGGAAGTTCCTCTAACTTGGCAATAACCCTATTTGCCGCGGAAATTCGTTTATGCTCGGTCTCATCAGCTCCCTCCCTACGGGAAGGCCAATGGTTCACAAAAACATGGATTTCTTCATTATTTAATAGACCGTGCACGTACAGAATATCTCGGGTCAAATCTCTTTCCCCGTTGCTCGAATTTATCAATAACGGTAGGGTCTCAGATTCCATTACCTTAAAATGACTGTTAAGGTAAATCAAGGCCGTATCTATTCCTCTCTCATCAGGAGAATCAAAATGAACATAGTCATAATCAAAATTCCTTAGGGATTTTGTGTCCAATAGTTCTTCGATGACCCCTTTATTTTCGACCTCTGCAATACCTACCATAACCGGTGGAAGGGCGGAATGCTTCTCCCCAATGCGGGCAATGGTCTTTCCCAGTTTTTTGGTTTTCCTCCGAAATCTGGTTTCACTCCATTTTTTCTTACCCTCTCGTGTAAAGTCATCATCCAAAGTGTAAGGGTCGTCCTTGGTATCAAAAAAATTTTCAAGATTATAAAAAGCAATGACGAATTGGTCTTCCGTAGTCTTCAAAGGGTTTGGTTTTGATAGTGAATTTCTTCCTTATCCAAAATACAAAAACCACAGCCAAAACATTCGTAGATTTGCACTTTACATTGATTTCATGCTAGAAAAGAAGGCCATAGCTTATGAAAAAGCGGTACTGATCGGGGTCATCAACAAGAACCAAGATGAAGAGAAGGTGACGGAGTATTTGGATGAACTTGAGTTTCTTACCTATACTGCGGGAGGAGAAGTTTGCAAGCGATTTGTGCAACGTGTCGAGGTGCCCAATCCGAAGACCTACATTGGGAGCGGTAAAATGGAAGAGGTACAGCACTATGTCAAAGCCAACGAAATTGGTTCAGTGATTTTTGATGATGAGCTTTCCCCTGCCCAACAGAACAACATAGAGAAATTACTTCGTTGCAAAATATTAGATCGTACCAGTCTGATTCTAGACATATTTGCGCAAAGGGCACAAACCAGTTATGCCAGGACCCAGGTAGAATTGGCACAGTACGAATACCTGCTCCCCAGACTGACAGGGTTATGGACACACTTGGAACGCCAGCGTGGGGGTATCGGTATGCGTGGTCCAGGGGAAACCGAAATTGAAACTGACCGCCGTATAGTTCGTGACCGCATTGCACTTCTCAAAAAGAAGCTCACCAAGATTGACCGCCAAATGGAAACCCAAAGAGGAAACCGTGGTGCTCTGGTTAGGGTTGCATTGGTAGGGTATACCAATGTGGGAAAGTCCACACTCATGAACGTTATTAGTAAGAGTGAGGTTTTTGCGGAGAACAAATTATTCGCCACACTGGATACCACGGTCAGAAAGGTCGTAATTGGCAACTTGCCCTTTTTGCTCAGCGATACCGTTGGATTTATACGAAAGCTTCCGACCCAGTTGGTGGAAAGTTTTAAAAGTACCTTGGATGAGGTACGGGAGGCGGACTTATTGTTACATGTCGTGGACATTTCGCACCCGAACTTTGAAGAGCATATAGCTTCGGTAAACCTGATTTTGGATGAAATAGGCTCTTCCGACAAGAAGGCAATCATGGTTTTTAATAAAATTGACCAGTATCGGCCTGAAAACATTGCCGAGGACGATTTGATGACTGAGCGGAATTCTTCCCATTTCACTTTGGAGGAATGGAAAAGAACCTGGTTCAACAAAATTGGGGATAGAGCTCTTTTTATTTCAGCCTTGAACAAGGAAAATCTCGATGAGTTTAGGAAAAGGGTCTATCAAGAAGTTCGTGACATTCATGTGACCCGATTTCCATACAACAACTTTTTGTACCCCGAGTTTTTGGATGAGTACCAATCCTAATTTGGACGATGGGTCAGGTTTATCGATGAAATACAACCGCGATTCCGTTCCACCACAACTTTTTGCCCGTTCACAACAAAAATTTAAGGCCAAACCACAGAAAAAGTATTTTCATACTGTTTTTAAGTGTTAGTGTTACTGCAGGTCTACCATAAACTTAACCTACTTAGACCATGGCCTTGAAAACACTTAAAATTTCAATTCGCCCCAAACAAAAAAAGCCCTCATCGGAGGGCTTTATTATTTTAATCCATCGGTTTAGAATGAATAGCTAAGTCCCAATGTCCAGAACGTCTGCAACTCGTTGTCAATGGAATCGAAAGTTGCATCGGGGTCAGGGGTCGGAGCCAAGTTTCGAACAAAATTCAGTGTCTCCTGTTTGTTGTTGCGCAAACCAAAATCAAAACCTACCCCTATCACTTTCCAAAGGGTATACGCAAAAGAGTTCGTCCACGTCCAATTACTCAAATCACCATCCTCATAGCTTTGGAACATGGATAAGTTGCTCTTAAAACTGATGGCTCCAATCTTTTTGGTGTAGTCAGCCACGATTTTTGCCCCAGCAGAAGATTCAAAAATCGTATCCTCATCACTGAACACGAAGTTGTAGTTCAACGGATGTATCACTACTACCAAGTCCGAAATTGGAGTCCAGGTAGCACCGACACCCACATCAAGATAACCAGGGTTGTTGACATTACTCAACAGCGTGGTACGGTATTCTACCAACCCTGAAATGGCGAACTTTTCACTTAGTTTACGTCCATAAAGAGAGGAGATGTTGAATACGTCAGTGGCTTCACGAAAGCCATCATCATCAGTGGGATCATCTTCATCATCCAGTTTTACCCACGCCAAGTTTACGTTGGCAGCATTACGCCAAAAGAACTTTTCCTGTTGCAAATTGGCGTAAGCGTTTACGGTAAATCCAATGTTTCCCGAAGAGTTGTTGGGAATCCCCTGCGCAAACCAATTGTTGAATTCTGAAATGTTTCCGCCAATAGTCCCAAAGGCCCCTATTTTCCAACCAGGAAGTGCATCGAGTTTGGCTTGCAGGGCATCTACCCTGCCTTGAATGGCCGCAATAGAATCTTTTTTTGGTGCCATTTCCGCTTTGATTTCCTCGGCAGTCTGGGCGTTGGAAAAAGCAAACGAAAGGAGCATCACCGAAGTGAGAAGTAGTTTTTTCATAGTATGGAGTTTAATGCTTAGAACCCCAAAAGTAGGAAACAGACCGCATATTTTCGGCAACTATCAATTGAAAACCTACACAGGTCAATTGATTAAGGGCAGCCATCGCAATTTCAACGTTATTGCGGTTCCAAAAATACTACATCATGAAAAATTTCAATCTTTTACTCACACTCGCTTTTTCGGCAACCTTGTTCTTCGTTTCCTGTTCCAATGACGATGATGCTGGTTCGCCAATCCCAACCATTGACAAAATCGACCCAGCACAAGGGCCCGTAGGCACTGTAGTGACCATTGAAGGTTCAAACTTTAGCGATACGGATGCTGAAAACACCGTAAAAATTGGGAATACCACAGCAACCGTGGTCACGGCAACCACCACTAGGATTAATATAACCGTGCCAGAAGGTGCCACTACCGGTCCAATTAGTGTAACAGTTGGTGGAAAAACCGGTACAAGCAGCAGCAACTTCACAGTAACGGAAGACATAACGCCGTTAACTGTAGTGCTAAATAGTACGGCACTTACGTTGTACCCCTTCCCACAATACACGGGCAGTTTAGCAGTAACCTCCGATTTACAGGGCAACATCGTTACTTGGAGCAGCAGCGATGAAAGTATTGCCACAGTTAACCCGAATGGTCTGGTTACTCCAATAGCGATTGGTACCACAATCATTACTGCGACCGTTGGCAGCTCTTCAGCCACAGCAACAATTACAGTAGCCGATGGGCCGTTGACCAGTTTGGAGCTGAATAATTCCACTTTAGAACTCTTTAGAGGGGATGAAGCTACCTTGACCATTGCCACTTTGGAGACAGCTGCAGACCCCGAACTGGCCGGAGACCCGGTTTGGAACTCCAGTGATGCCAACGTTGCCAACGTGGACCAAGATGGAAACATTACAGCTATTGAAGCGGGAACCACCACCATTAGCGTTACCGTGGATAATCTCACAGCCAGTTGCGAAGTGACCGTAAACCCCGATGTGTATGTGCTTGGTAGGAGCGGTCTCGACAATAATGTAGTCTGGAAAAATGGCACAGAGCAATTTTTGATTTCGGCTGATGATGTAATACTCCCTAAACAGATGTCCGTAGATTCAAATGGGCTCATCTATGTATTGGACGAAGAAGTTGGGACTAGGGTTCCAGAGGTTTGGACCATTGACCCAAGTAATGGAAGTGTGTCCCAATCCACCCCGTTGACCGACGCTATGCAAGACGAGTATTCCAATGTCAAAATGTATGTAGAAAATGGGGTTGTTTATGTAGCAGCCTCTGCAGTCTCTGGCAATGACAACAATGTAGTGCTATGGATAAATGGACAACTTTCTAGCCCTTCGGCCTTTGAAAATTCCGATGTAAGTCTTATGGATTTCTTTGTTCGTGATGGCGTGATTTACGCAGTGGTAAGGGACGAAGACTCAGGTGTATATGCACAAATGGTCGGCGAGGACGTTCAACTTATCAATGCATTTCAACAAGAAACTTTAGATGTCATATCCTTCTTTGTGGATGAGGAGCAAAACACATATATCCTTGTGGACCATCCAAGCCTCGGTGGTTTATACGTAAACGGAGTGAAACAAAATTTACAAGGCGATGAGCCTTTGTTTACCGATGTTGTAGCCGACCAGGGTATTGTATACGTGGGTGGGCAAAATAATGGCTCTGCAACTATATGGAACAACGGAACATCCACCCCACAATCCGTTCCCAATAATACGATTACTAGTTCAGTTAGAGCTCTTACAGTATACAATGGTCAAATCCATGCCGTGGGTTACGTGGATGATGGAAACAGAGAAAATATAGCCTATTGGAAAAACAACGCTATAGTAGAAGATTATTTCAACCTCGAGGACAACAATCTTATCAACGACACTGGATTGGAGGCAATAGATATCTTCTTGAGATAAAGACGATTTAGTTCAATTAAAAAAGCCCTGGCTTTGGTCGGGGCTTTTTGGTTTTAGACACGTTAGTAATTTCAAACAATTCTCCTGTTCTGTGTACAAACTAGGGTGTCTCTGTCAATTCAACGTGGGCATTGGTCAATTTTACCCGTTCCGTTCACCTTGTGTGCTTTTTCTTCGCTATTCAACCATTAAACCCAAATCCATGAAAAAAATAATTTACTTAAGCGCCATACTACTTTCGGCAGGGCTTATCGCCTTGTCCTGTTCCAAGGACGATAGCTCCGAAAACGACCCGGTCACAGAGACACCTACTATTTCCAAAATTGACCCTGCCCAAGGTCCAGTGGGCCAAGTGGTCACCATAGAAGGGTCCAACTTTAGTGCAACCGAATCCCAGAACACCGTGACCTTTGGCGCGGCCACTGCAGTACCCAACACCGCCACTGCCACCCAACTTACCGTTACTGTACCCGAGGGTGCCACCTCAGGTGCTGTAAAGGTTACCGTAGGAGGAAAAACGGCTACCGGAGGTACTTTTACCGTGACTGAAACTGCTCAAGAAGTTGTTTTTCCTATCACTCAAGACCTTCCAGAAGATTTATATTACCCAGGAGATGTACTAACTATAAACGGAAGTGGCTTTGATGTAAACGCCGTTTATATAGTTCTTTTTAGTCAAAATATAGCAGGAGAAGTGGTTGAGGTGACCGAAAACAGCATAAAGGTTAAAGTGCCTGATGGAGCCGTTAGTGGCGATGTTACACTAACTTTTAACGATGAAACAAAATCCTTGGGAACATTGAATATAGGAGTTTTGGCACAATTCTATATTTTCGAATATACCGAGAATCGTCTGGCCCATGTTGATGTGAATACTGGCCAAGTCAGTTTTGTAGGAAATGATATTCCTTATGGTAACAACACGCGTAATGCAATTATCTTTAACAATACTTACATCGGTTTTCAAACACAAGACGAATTTAATGTAACCAACCCCAATATTGTAAGTATCGACTTAGACACTGGCGCTCATACTGTTACCGAAATCGCTGGGATTGGAGATAATACTGATTTCGATGATTTTGTTGTGGATACTGAGGGCAACCTATATATATTTCATGATTCAGACATACACCGATTGGCCAAGGTTGATTTGGGAAGTGGAACGCTCACATATATTGGGGAACAAACCTCCCCCAAATATGGAAACAACACAAGGGGTGCGGTCTACCATAAAGCAAACGACGAATATATTGGCTTTGCCGTAGACAACGAGAATTTTGAAATAGAGCCTCATATAGTACGTTTCAACTTAGAAACGGGCGTGGCGACCTCTGTTAAAATACCTGAATCTTTCTTGTCGGAAGGAAGTTCTTTTACTGATTTGGCCATTAGTCCCGAGGATGAATTGTACATCTTTCATGACTCGGTCAACAAATTGGCAAAAATCAACATAGAAACAGGAGAGCTTACTTATCTGGAAAATCAAGCCTCCGAAAGTGTTTATGGCCTTAATACAAGAGGAGCGGTTATTTATGACAACCAATACATTGGTTTTCAAATGTATGACCTAAACTTCAACACTGCACCCAATATCGTATCCTTTGATTTGGAAACCGGTGAGGTGACCAATGTTGTAGTTTCTACTGATAATCTGCCAGAATCCATAAACCTTACTGACTTTGCGGCTAAATTATAGCGGATTCTAACCTACTATCATAACAATGTCTGAAATGGGAGCTCTTTTAGCTCCCATTTCTAATAAAAAACCAAAGAGGGGACCTCGCCATAAACGGACTTTTGGCATCAGATTACATTTTCCTTGTTGTTAGCTTCAGAAGAATTCTACCCAACTACCCGTTATGGGGCAAAATGGCATGCTTCCATCAATCCAAAATAGGTATTGGTCAATTTGGCGCATGTCGTACCCTTTTTATGTTTTTTCTTCACTATCCAACCATTACACCCAAATCCATGAAAAAAATAATCTACTTAAGTGCCATATTACTTTCAGCAGGGCTTATCGCCTTGTCCTGTTCCAAGGACGATGGTTCCGAAAACGACCCAGCCACAGAGGCCCCCACAATTTCCAAAATTGACCCCGCCCAAGGTCCAGTGGGCCAAGTGGTCACCATAGAAGGGTCCAACTTTAGTGCAACCGAATCCCAGAACACGGTGACCTTTGGCGCGGCCACTGCAGTACCCAACACCGCCACTGCCACTCAACTTACCGTTACTGTACCCGAGGGTGCCACCTCAGGTGCTGTAAAGGTTACCGTAGGAGGAAAAACGGCTACCGGAGGTACTTTTACCGTAACTGAGAGCGTATCGGAAAACAGCATCACCCTGAACAAAAACACCTTAGAGCTCTTTACTTTGGACAGCGAAACCCTTGTACCCACCATTACAGGAACAGCGACTTTCGCCGATATCACTTGGAGCTCCGACGATGAAAGTGTGGCCACTGTGGATGATAAGGGAATAGTCACCGGTATTTCTGGCGGAACTGCAACCATTACCGCTGATTTGGGCAACGATATTTCCGCTGAGTGTGCTGTTACCATAAACCCCAGTGTTTTTGCAGTTGGGTATGAAGAAATAAATGGCGTCTCCGTTGCCAAAATTTGGAAAAACGGAGTACCCACCGACCTTACGGATGGTACCGGATTTGGGGCTGCAACATCTGTATTCGTAGACGGAAGTGACACTTACGTATGCGGTATTGCCGATAATGGACTTCCCGCCGCTATGGTATGGAAAAATGGAGAGGTCTTCTATGAACTAACGGATGGGACCAAATACGGCTTTGCTGGTTCTATCTTTGTATATGATGGTGATGTGTATGTAATTGGCAATGAAGAGTTGGGTGACCAAAACGTTTCAAATGCGACTATTTGGAAAAATGGGATTACCTACGCCACCCTTACCGATGGTTTAAATGCCAATGAAACCTCATCAGGTGCAGACATTTTTGTAAACGAAACCGGTATATATTCTGCAGGATATGAGGAGAGTCCACAGCACATTAATGGAACCCCAAAATTATGGGAGGGTACCATACTAAATGATTTAACCGATGAAACCTATCATGGTAGAGCCTATTCGGTATATGCCGTAGGTTCGGATGTTTATGTGGCCGGTTATGAAGAGAACGATAGCGGAACTTCGATAGCCAAATATTGGAAAGATGGAATGGCAACGAGTTTATCCGACGGTTCACAAAATGCAGAAGCAAGATCGATATTCGTTGTGGGTGAAGATGTATATGTGGCTGGTTTCTATGCTCAAGATTTTGAAACTTTGGAACAAGCAGTAGTATGGAAAAACAATACGCCAACCAATTTGGGAATGACTGGTTCAGCAGCTGTTTCAGTATATGTTTATGGTGAAGATGTTTATGTGGGAGGCCTAGAGCCCCAAGGGGAAATAGCAAATGCCATCGTTTGGAAAAATGGTGCCCCTATGGAACTGGAACTTACCGAAGGGGCCGGAGATTCCGCAATATTATCGATTTTTGTTAGGTAAAAGAATTTTCAACCTATTTTAAAACAAAAGCCTGGTTAAACGTCAGGCTTTTTTCTTTTTTAGAGAATAAACTATTTTCTTTTAAACAGGGGCACCGAAGAACAAGCCTCACCATACATCACGCTTTTAGCAACCTGCTGTATTTTAGTGGTCGCCATGATATAAGCATTTTGTGGAACAGGTTTGTTCGAACATCCCTTGATGATTACAGGTTTCCCCTCAAATTGGGAAATATCCAAAACGTCCAAAACGGATTGATAGAGTGAAGTTTCCATATCCTCTAAACTGCCCACTATTATTTTCTTTGCGAATGGTGCCAACTTGGCTGTCACCAACATAAATGCCCATCCAGGGACAATGGCATCGGTAGAACAGGTAAGGGCCACATAGTTGTCTTGATAGACCGACCAATCTTCTTCATCCAAATAAGCCCTGAACTCCTTTTCTCGAAGAATAATTCCTTCGAACAACCAATCTTTGATATCGAGAACATTCCTTTTTCCCTCAGGATACAGTTCCTCTAAATCAAAGGTGATCAGTTTGCTTTGGGCAACTCTATTTATGATTTCTTTTTCCATCATTTTAATCAGAGGTCTGACACCAGAAATCAGACTTCAGTTTTATTCTTTTGTTCCAAATGTTTAATTAACCCATATATGGTTTTTGATATTTCATCACAAACATCATATATTCTTTTAAAGGCATTCTTGTCTATATAATCAACATCCATTGCCAAATACAATTGTGATTTTACTTCATAACATGAGGCTTTGGCAACATTCAAAAAATAAATGAACTCTTTATAAGTCTTTCTTCCATATCCCTCTGCTATATTGGAAGAAATCGAAATCGAAGCTCTTATTATTTGGTCTTTTAATGCAAAGTCTTTTCCAAAACTAGCCCGGCTCGTGATTCTGTAAATCTCTTTATTAAGTACCCGAGCCTTTTTCCAAGAAACAATCTGTTCAAACCCCTTATCCATAACAAACATATTACATTTGATATCAGGGGTTTGACATCTATTTAAAAATAAAACTTCATCTTCAGATATCTGGTAACTGACATCTGAATTCCGTTCTTTAAAGTAATCCCAATTCCAATTTGGCCTCCTCGCTCATCAAGTCTTGGGTCCATGGAGGGTCAAATGTGATTTCAACCTCAACATCATTTAAGGCATCTAAAGATTTTACCTTTTCCTCCACTTCCACGGGCAGGGTTTCTGCTACGGGACAATTCGGTGATGTAAGGGTCATTAGTATTTTTACATCGTTGTCCTCGTTGACAAAAACGTCATAGATCAATCCCAATTCATAAATGTCCACAGGAATCTCGGGATCGTATATGGTCTTTAAGACCTTTACAATTTTTTCTCCAAGCTCTTGGGTATCAATAGTAAGTTCTTCACTCATAGCTTTTAATTTAATTGGGTCTGGTATGCTACGGCATATAGCTTCAATTGTTTGATCATACTTACCAGTCCATTGGCACGGGTTGGTGACAAATGTTCTTTCAACCCTATGTCGTCGATAAACTCTGTATCGGCATCAATAATGTCTTGAGGCTTTTGATTGCTAAATGCTCGAATTAAAATCGCGATGATTCCCTTGGTAATAATGGCATCGCTATCTGCTGTGAATACCAATTTATCATCATCCAATTCTGCATGTACCCATACTTTACTTTGGCACCCTTTAATAATGTTATCTTCGATTTTGTATTGATTCTCAATCAAAGGAAGTGATTTGCCCAACTCAATCATGTATTCATAACGCTGCATCCAATCGTCAAACATTGAAAACTCGTCAACTATCTCTTCCTGTATTTCAGTAATGGTCATCTATAATTTTTGTTCAAAAATACGATTCGCAGTGGTGTGAATCAATGTTTTAAGAGAAAGATAACTTCAAGCTACAAAAGCATGTTCCTTGCTCGCTTTACCCCCTCAACCAACACATCTACTTCCTCCATGGTATTGTAAAAACTGAAACTGGCACGGACTGTACCGGGAATTTGATAGAAATCCATTATGGGTTG
>NZ_JANQIH010000165.1 GCF_028282265.1 Allomuricauda sp. | reverse complement strand
TTGGGCTGACTCGCAACTTCGTCGCCAGTGACTACTTCAATGGAACCAGTGATATCCTCTTTTTGTTGGGTACCGTAACCGATGACCACAACTTCGTCCAGAAGTTGGGTGTCTTCCTGAAGAGAAGCATTAATTGAGGTTTGGTTGTTAACAGGAACTTCTTGTCGTATATAGCCAATATAGCTAAAAGCAAGCGTTGCATCGGTTGGAACACCGTTTAATACGTAATTGCCATCAAAATCGGTTTGTGTACCTATTGAAGTACCAACAACGATTACGGAAGCACCCGGTAAAGGCTGCCCACTCACTTCAGTAACCACCCCGGAAACCGTGATCGTACTCTGTGCGAAAACAGCTACGTTAACTAGCAATAGAAAGATTGATAAAAATACACTCTTTTTTTTCATGATTGTTTAGCAAAGGAGTTAGTTTATTGCTAATTTAATAAAGAGCATATCTGAAATCGGTGTAGTAGCCTACATAAAAACTACATCACCTTTTTTTGGAATCAACAAGGCACGAAAACAAGGCTTTTGCAGTAGTTGAACAAAAAACTTGCTAATAAATAATTAACATAATGATGTAACTTTGATGTAGTGTAAAACGGAATAGAACACATCGTAAAGAACCGATTTTCACATTATGAGAAGGTAATCAGAAAGTTGGAGAGGTTCTTTGTGCTTTCCAATCTCAATTTTTTGCGTAGCCTATACCGATGGATTTCCACTCCCCTTATTGTAATTCCCATGAGAGGGGCAATTTCCTTGGTGGATAGGTTCATTTTAAGATAGGCGCAGAGTTTGAGGTCTTTTGGAGTGAGTTCTGGATATTCCATTAAAAGACGTTCAAAAAAATCCTCATGCAATTCCTTAAAACTGACTTCAAACCGTTTCCAATCTTCGGTATCCTTTACCGAGTTATCTAGTTTTCTTATAAAGGAACGATATCGCTGAGAATTGGGGAACTTTTCTTTGTTGAGCACCAACATGTTTTTCAATTCCAAAATCATTTCATTCTTTCTGGCAATATTCAGTGCGGTACTCGCCAGTTCATTTTGTTTAAGCTTCACTTTTTTCGCCAATTCTTCCCGTTCCAACTGGGCAATTCTCCTGTCTTGTTCCTTTTGCATCTGTTCCTCCAGTTCTCTTTGCTTTCTTTTGAGTTTTAGACGGTTATATCTTCTAACCAGGATAATGGAAACAATAACCAAAAGGAAATAAAGGGCAACACTCAGGTTTGACAAAAACCATGGAGGAGCTATTTTAAAATCAAGACTACTTGACTCCGATGTTTTATTGTCTATACCGACGGCAGATACTTCAAATCTGTAATCCCCATGAGAAAGGTTTTGAAAAGTAACCAATCCCTCCTCCACATATCCATTATGATTCTCTGCTCCGGACAGTTTATAATGATAACGGGGTTGAATCGACTTTGGGGTGGCAAATCCAATGGTTATGATTCTCGATTTCTTAAACGAAATACGTTGCGAGCCCATCTCATCTGCAACGTATGAATCACTCCGATCCTTTAAAAAGGTCAATTTTGGAACAGGCAATGTAAAACTGTCCAATCGCCGTTGCAGTTGGGCTACATTTACCTTAGCAAAACCATCGCTAAGGGTTATGAACGAGACGGTATCGTTTACCTTAATCATTCTTTGGGCGTCGGGCACCAAACGTCTACGAAGTGGCAAATCGGCAATCACCAAACTATCGGTCTTTAAGTTGGTCCTAACAACGTGTTTATTTTTCTCACCATCAACAAACCAAAAATGTTCATCTTCGAAGCTCAATAACTCTTGGTTGTTGAACCTCTCAAATTCCAAGAATGGGATTATCTCTCCAAGAATTGCATCGTATTTGTACCAGCTGCCCTGACTGCAAAACACAATTTGATTTTTAATCTTGTAAATCTTTACGTTGTAGTTGCTCGGAACACTTTTCCCATTAAACTCATCGATCTTGGAGACTTGAGAATAATCCTCATTCAGATGTATACGATAAAAACCCTTGTAAGGGTGTGCTGCCCAAAGGACGTGAGGACTTTCAAAGCATAATTGTTTTATGGGAAAACCTATTCCAGTTACTTTGCTTACCTCCCACTCGTTATCAGCTTCTTTATCATACATTGCAAGTCCCGTATATAGCCCTTGCATATATGTATTCTTCCGCTCAGGGATTCTTATGATTTCATATCCTCCCGCAAATGGGGAAAGACGTTGGAATTCATTCTGTTCAACCTTATACGTTCCGGTATTATGGCCACAAACCAAATCATCATCAATGATTTCCAAATCCCACACATGACCCTGTGAGCCGTTGACGAATCTCAATTCATCGGAATCAAAGTAGAATATACCTGTATTACTACCTAAGTAAATCTTTCCATCGTGCAGTGCCATGTCATATACCATTCCCAGAGCGCCTGAATAATCGGTATAGTAGGTAATGGAGTTATTGAGTTTTACCCGGGCCATTCCGTTGTCAAGACCCAACCAAAGTTGGTCCTCATATTGGAGCATGGAGAGTACCGTATTGTTTCCCAACCCCGTTTTCTTATTTAAAATCTGTGAAGTTCCGGTTTGGGAATCATACAGATAAACGCCGTTCTTTATGGTGCCAAAGGCTAGTTTCCCATTGGTCAAATTGAGTAGTTTATTCAATTGATGGGACTTGAGTTCCGTGTTAAGGTCATTTTGCCAAGGTTCTATTTTATTACCATCGAAAATGAAACAGCCGTCCAACTTGGATCCTATCAATAATTCTCCATTGACCACTACCATATCGGTCAAGGTTTTGTTCCTTAACAATTCTTGATTTCCCAAAGGTTCCAACACGTCGTTCTTCAACTCAAAAAGGCCTTCACTTCCTGTTGACACAATCAATCTTCCCTGATATACAATGAAATCGGAAACAACTTGAGGCGGGTCAATTACTTTTATTTGATTCTTTTCGTAGACATAAATCGAAGAGAAGGAACGAAAAAAGATGGCCTCTCCTATGGGTAGAATTTCCCAAAACTCTTCACTTGTGAAGGTATGGTCTCGTATAAGATGGGTCAAGGAATAGTACTCAAATATGTTTTCCTTATTTTTTTGCCAGTACCCGAACTCTTCATAAGAACCTGTATACACTCTTTCTCCTTGTGAGAGGATGGAACGAATAATCGTGTTGTTGGGCAACTTGTACAAGTTCCATTCCTCCCCGTTGAAATGAAGCATTCCCTTATTATTCGCAACAAACAACTCCCCTTCTTTGTTGGTTGTTAAACCCCAATTTTTACCAGCACCGTTATAATCCAACAACGAATAGTTATAGACCGGTGGCAAAAGATTTTGTGCTGAAACCATTACTTGGAACAGAACAAACAGGATTGTTGTTTTTATACGCTTGGTCATCTAAACAAATATTGCTTAAGTTTTAGAAAACCTTAGGTTAACCTTAAATCAATATACAAAACTAGGTATTGAAAAACTCAAAAGATAGTTCATCAACACCTGCAAAGCAGGTTTTTCTACATCATTACTACATCAGTATTGTGAATCATAACAAAGCATTCATAAAAAGCACGATACAACCCTTTTTGCTTCAATGCTTTTTGAGTGATGTATTTAATATGTATTTGACCCCCTTTTTCGCTAATCCATATTTTCTATCTTGATATTGACCTAAACTTCAAAACTCTCGATTTGATAAAAAGTTCTTTTGTAATTTCAACAACACTTTGTGTTTTTTTATTGACGGTTTTCAATACATTTTCCCAAGATGAAAAGCCAATAAAAAAATACCGTACGTACTGCAATCCCATTGATATTGATTATTCATACATGTCACATTATAGAGCTAAGAACAACGTGTCCTATCGCTCTGGTGCTGACCCCGCGGTTGTAAATTTTAAGGGCAAGTACTATATGTTCGTTACCCGTTCGCATGGTTATTGGAGTTCGGACGATATGAGCAATTGGACCTTTATAAGACCACAGAGTTGGTACTTTAACGGCAGCAATGCCCCAGCTGCAGCAGTAAAGGATGACAAGATCATACTCATGGGAGACCCTTCGGGTCGTGGCGCCGTAATAGAAACTGATAGTCCTGAACTGGGAGATTGGAAAACCAATTTTGCAGTAATCAATGTACCTGGAGGCGTACAAGATCCCAATCTTTTTGTGGATGATGACGGTAAGGTTTACCTATTTGAAGAATCCTCAAACAAGTGGCCCATTAGAGGCGTAGAATTGGATGACAACAATTTTTACATCCCAATGGGAGAGCAAACGGACTTTTTTAACCTTCAACCAGAAAAGCATGGCTGGGAACGCTTTGGCCAGGATCATCGCTCAGATTTAAAACCTTTTATAGAAGGCCCGTGGATGATGAAACACAACGATACTTATTATTTGGAATATGGTGCCCCGGGAACACAGTGGAACGTGTATGCGGATGGTGTTTATACAAGTAAAAACCCGCTTGGACCCTTCGAGTATGCTCCTTACAATCCCATTTCCTATAAACCTGGTGGTTTCTTGAAAGGCTCCGGCCATGGAAGTACTGTAAAGGATAACCATGGGAACTATTGGCATTTTGCCACGATGGCCATTTCGGTAAATTATAAGTTTGAGCGGAGACTTGGAATGTATCCTGCAGGTTTTGAACCCGATAATGGTCAAATGTATGTAAATACGGCCTATGGTGACTATCCGCACTACTTACCGGATACCGAGGTGGACAATCATAAAAACCGCTTCACAGGATGGATGCTGCTGTCCTATCACAAACCTGTAAAGACCAATTCGCCACTAGTGGAAGGCTCCCCAAATGTAGTCGATGAAAGTGACCAAGGTTATATGCAGCAGCAAATCACTGATTTTGGAATCAAAAGAATCAATGACGAAGAGATTCGGTCGTATTGGGTTTCCCAAACGAACAACGATTCCATCTATGTGGAAATCGATTTAGAAAATACCAGTGAAGTAAGAGCGGTTCAGATTAACTTTCAGGATTATAAGAGTACTATTTTTGGACGACCCGACACTTTACGACAGCAGTTCAGAATCAAATCCTCCCTTGATGGAAAAAGCTGGAAAACCATAGCAGATTACTCCAGAAATGAGCGCGATATGCCCCACGCCTATATTGAATTGAAAAGTCCTGAAATTGCTCGGTATATCAAATATGAACATGTATATTGTACCAACGAGTATCTCGCTATCTCAGAATTAAGAGTTTTTGGAAAGGGAAGGGGAAGGCCACCTCGAAGCCCTAAGAATTTTGAGGTTGCACGACAGCAAGATAAAAGAAACGCCGATCTCACATGGGATGCTGTAAAGGCTGCTACAGGCTATGGTATTTACTGGGGAATCCATCCAGAAAAACTAAATCTCTCAGCCCATATATACGATTCGCCCAACTATGAGCTACGTGCACTTAACATAGAACAAAAGTATTATTTTCAAGTTGAAGCTTTTAATGAAAACGGCATATCAAAACGGAGCAAAATACTATTTGCGGAATGACATTCTAAAACCGTTGACTACTTTGTTATATGTGCTCCTCTCCCTTCATGCAGAAGCGCAACAGAAGACAAACCAACCTGTTGATTATTCAAGTTTGAATCTTCCTGCACAGCCCAATATTGTTTGGATCGTTGCAGAGGATTTAAGCCCCTTTTTACCCATGTATGGAGACTCCACCGTGGCAACTCCTAACCTTAGCAGATTGGCGAAAGAAGGGGTTACCTATACCAACGTATATAGCCCTGCCGGTGTCTGTGCACCAAGCCGCGCCGCCATAGCCACAGGCATGTATCCAACACGCATTGGGGCCATGCACATGCGTACTGGGCCATGGTTCAGTTTTAAGACTAAGGATGAAGCACTGTTAAATCATCATGAAAAGTACAATCCGGTATACGAGGCAAAACCTCCAGCAGGAGTGCATATGCACAGCGATTATCTCCGACGCGCCGGTTATTACTGTACCAACAATCGCAAAGAAGATTATCAATTCAGGTGTGAATTGACGGCATGGGATGAAAGTAGTTGGGAGGCGCATTGGAAAAATCGTGCCAACAACCAACCGTTCTTCGCCATCTTCAACTTAATGGTGACTCATGAATCCAGAATATGGACCAAGACGAATGATTCTCTTTGGGTGGACAACTTTTTGGATGTTCCCATTAAACCGTATTGGCCCAAAACGTCTCTTGCCCAAAAAGATATTCGTAGAATGTATTCCAACATCAAGGAAATGGACCATCAAATGGGAGTACTCTTAAACGAATTGGAGGATGAAGGTCTCTTGGAAAAAACCATTGTCTTTTGGTACACCGATCACGGCGGACCTCTCCCCAGGTCAAAACGCACCATCTATGATTCCGGAATTAAGGTTCCCATGATCATTCGCTTTCCAAATCGACAGTTGGCAGGCCAAAGCGATAATCAACTCTTAAGTTTTGTTGACTTTAAGCCCACATTGTTATCATTAGCAGGGCTTCCCAATCCGGAATATATGGATGGCAGAGCCTGGATGGGTCAATACCAAGATAAGTCTTCAAGAAAATATATCTACGCCGCGGCAGACCGTTTTGACCGTCAACATGATAGGATTAGGGCAGTTAGGGATATGCGCTATAAATACATTCGAAACTTTCTGCCCAACCAGTCTTATTACCTTCCCATAAAGTTTAGGGAGGAAATGGACATTATGCAGGAATTATTACGTTTACGCAAAAATGACAGCCTTGACCCGAAGCAGCTTCTCTGGTTTAGACAAAAAAAGGACCCTGAGGAGCTTTTTGATACTTGGAACGACCCCGACGAGCTACACAATTTGGCTAATGACCCACTCCTTGCCAGCAAACTTCAGGAACTAAGGAGTGCGCTTGACGGTTGGATAAGCGATACCAAAGATAAAGGCCTTATACCCGAAGCGGAACACATTGAAAAAGTGGGCAACTATTGGGCCCGACCGAAAACAGTTGCTCCAAGCTTTACCAAAAAGGGCAACTCATTTCAGCTTGAATCTCCGACCCTAGGTGCCTCAATCGGTTATCAATGGCTTTCTCCAGGAGAAGAACCGCAAGATTTTTGGCAAGTATACACTTCGCCCTTAGAAATCAAATCTAATAAGTTACTCGTGGCCCGGGCCCATCGCATTGGATACAAACCCAGCGATTTAGTGAGATCTGACAACAATTGAATTTGTAATCATGACTTCATTTCCTAGAATTGACAAAATCGTTTTGAGCATTTTAATTGTGGTGTTCTGTCAAGTAAATCTATCGGCACAGCGGAAAGATTCGTTTCCCAATATAGTTTTCATTTTCGCAGACGATTTGGGATATGGTGATTTGGGTTGTTTTGGGGCCACCGATATCAAAACACCCAACATTGACCGCCTAGCCAAAGAAGGAATCAAGTTTACCGACTTCTATTCCGCTTCCTCGGTTTGTAGCCCTTCAAGGGCAGCATTGTTGACCGGAAGGTATCCTCAACGAATGGGTATAAACAATGTTTTCTTTCCAGAGAGTTTTACGGGTATGCCCCAAAGTGAGATCACAATGGCCGAACTGCTAAAAGAAAAAGATTATAGCACCGGGATTATCGGCAAATGGCACTTGGGCCATCGAGAAAAGTTTTTACCGTTACAACAAGGTTTCGACTATTATTTTGGGATTCCCTATAGCAATGACATGTCTAGTGTGGTCTATATGAGAGGTAATAAAGTGGTAGATTATTACGTAGATCAAAGGGAAACTACCAAGACCTATACCAGGGAGGCGTTGAATTTTATAGAGAAAAACAAGAACAGCCCTTTCTTTTTATATGTAGCCCATAATATGCCCCATGTTCCGATTCATGCATCCAAAGACTTTAGAAATAAGTCTCAAAGAGGGTTGTACGGGGATGTTATTGAGGAATTGGACTGGAGCGTGGGAAGTATCTTGACCAAACTGGAATCATTTGGACTTCTTGAGAATACCTTGGTTATTTTTTCAAGTGATAATGGGCCTTGGTTGGTAATGGAAGAGCACGGAGGTAGCGCTGGAATACTCAAGGAAGGAAAGCAGTTTACCTTTGAAGGGGGAATGCGTGTTCCAACGGTGGCCATGTGGAAGAAAAGGATAAAGCCTAGAACTGTATATAGCGGTTTGGCCACGCAAATGGATTGGTTTCCCACATTCGCCCATCTTTTAGGCATTAGTCTTCCCGATGATAGACCAATTGATGGTTCGGATATCTCAAAGGTCCTGTTTCAACATGGGAAACGTGAAGGGGATGCTTTTCTTTTTTTAGATGGAAGTCGACTCCAGGGATTCCGTAAAGGCATGTGGAAAATTAAAAAGCCGTATAGGGGGACTAGGGGAAGTCCATGGCAAAAAGCCGTTGCCGCCCATGATACGCTTTTGTTCGATTTAAGAAAAGACCCCGGTGAAACCAAAAATCTCTATCTGGAAAAAAAATCCTTTACGAGGGAATTGTTTTCAAAAATGGAACAGGCTTATCAACAACTAGGGCCCTTACCAGAATCTTTAATCGTTACCACCGGAAAGGACAACAGTCATTTTGAATATCTCAAAGGCAAAAAAGAATAATGTACTTAAAACGTGTTTTTTTGAATCCATCGAGAATCCTTTATTGGACGAGGGTCTCAAGATTCTTCATTTGGGTCTTCCTAGTTTTGACCTTGAGCTATTGTATCGAAAAGAGTCAAAAGGGTAAGCCAGATGCACAAACTTCCCAATCAACAGAAAGCAATATTGAAGTTCTGGTTGAAAAACCAAAAGATGTCAAAACTCCTGAGGGAATGGTTTGGATTCCTGGAGGTTCCTTCACCATGGGAGCTGTTAATTCGGACTCCTTGGCTATGTCACACGAAAAACCCAACCACACGGTCTGGGTTGATGGTTTTTTCATGGATAGTACCGAAGTTACCAATGCCCAATTTGAAAAGTTTGTGCAAGCAACAGGGTATGTTACGGTGGCAGAAAGGGAAATTGATTGGGTACAAATGAAAGTGCAATTGCCTCCCGACACTCCAAAACCTCCTGATTCAATTCTTCAACCTGGCTCCTTGATTTTTAAAACCCCACAACATGATGTACAAAATCTCAGCGATTTTACGCAGTGGTGGCAATGGAAAATTAGAGCAAATTGGAAACAACCATTAGGTCCTGATAGTGATTTGATTGGCAAAGCGGATCATCCCGTGGTTCATATTGCCTATGAAGATGCCTTGGCGTATTGTAATTGGACGGGCTCTAGACTTCCTACAGAAGCAGAATGGGAATATGCGGCACGTGGAGGAACCAAGGATTCCAGATTTCCGTGGGGCAATGATAAGACCGATTTGTTCCGATTTACAAATACTTGGACAGGCACTTTTCCGATAAAGAACAATGCGAAGGATGGATTTTCAAACAAGGCACCCGTAGCCTCCTACCCATCCAATGGTTATGGATTGTATGACATGGTCGGAAACGTTTGGGAGTGGACCCAAGATTGGTACAATGTTTCCTATTACAGGAAAATCGCAGAAACAAAGAATTATGTCATTAATCCAAAAGGTGCCAAAGATTCCCATAACCCTAATAATCCATATGTTAAGGAAAAAGTAATTAAGGGAGGGTCATTTCTTTGCAATGAAAACTATTGTGCCAGCTATCGTGTTTCAGCCCGAATGGGGAACACATTGGACTCCTCTCAAGAGCATCTTGGTTTCCGGACCGTAAAGTCTGTTCTAAAGAACAAAAGCTAACAAAGTAAAGTACGAGGGGCTCTTGTAGTATTTTTTTCGGATCGGCAAATCCAACCTAGAATTTATGAAGAGAGGTTAATTCGTTTAAGGAACAATTCATAAGACTAGAATGATATTTTAAATCCGTCTAATAATACGGCCCCTTTTATCTTGCGTTGATTCGTTTTTCATGATAAGTTTTTGTGTTTTGTAAAAACCTGTCCATCAAATATTTGTAAGTCTTTGTCTACCTAATGTTTCCCAAAATTTAAGAAGATTATTTTTTTGTCCACTTCGCGTATGGCATTGTACACTACTGGTCTACTCCATTTTTTTCGCTGAGTTAGCTCCTGAAATATCTTTGCCCCCCGAATTCAAAAACAAAATGTTATGATAATGAGAAGCATGCCCCTTGACAGGAGGACAACCATAAAGGCGTATACCGTTAGGAGAAAGGAAAGGTTAAAACAAAAGTTTCACAAGAGGCTGTTCTAAAACCTTCAAGGGATTTGTGCAAATTGAATCTTTGCTTGCAACAAGTCCCGACTCAAAAGTTCCCTCCCCTGATTGGGCGGACCTTCAGAAAAGGTTTGCCCTAGTTCAACTCAAAAAAATAATTGTATGGAAGAGAGATCTGGTTTTTCCAGTAAGATTGGTTTTATAGCTGCTGCAGCTGGTTCTGCGGTCGGTTTGGGGAACATTTGGAAGTTTCCCTTCGAAGTTGGTGAAAGCGGAGGTGCTGCTTTCGTGATTGTTTATCTGGCCTTTTGCCTAATACTTTGCTTTCCGTTGATGGTGGCCGAAATCGCCATTGGCAGAAAGGCCCAGAGAAATCCGGTTGGTGCGTTCACCGTTTTAGGGCATGGCAAGTGGTCCTTTGTCGGCAAGTTGGGCATCTTGTCCTGTGTGTTGATCTTATCGTTCTACAATGTGGTCGCCGGTTGGTGTTTTGGCTATTTTGTGGAAATACTGCTAGGAAATTTTTCCATAGGGGAACAGTTCCCGGTCTTTGTCAAGGACATTGTCAAAGTGGGAAGCTATTCCATTCTCTTTATGGCTACCACGGCCTATATTGTTTCCAGAGGGATTTCCGGGGGGATTGAAAAGGCGGCAAAAATATTGATGCCCGTTCTGTTCATCATTATTCTGTTATTGGCAGGCTATGCCATGACCCTGCCCGGCGCATCCAAGGCGGCAGAGTTTTACCTTTTCCCCGATTTCTCGAAGATAACCGGTGAGGTGGTCTACAACGCCTTGGGACATGCCTTTTTCTCCCTTTCCTTGGGGATGGGTGCCATGATTACCTATGGGAGCTACGTAGGAAAGAAAGACAATATCATTTCATCCGCGGTGGCCATAACCCTATTGGATGTGGGAATCGCGTTTATGGCGGGACTCATGTTGTTCCCAATGGTGATATCCCAGGGACTGGACACGCATGGAGGCGCGGGATTGGTGTTCATGTCCCTGCCCGGGGTATTTGGCAATATGGGCCCCGTCATGGGCTTGGTAGTTGGGATATTGTTCTTCCTATTACTGTCATTTGCCGCTTTGACCTCCACCGTTTCCATATTGGAGATTCCTGTCTCTTATTTGGTGGATGAAAAGGAAATGAAAAGGCCCAAGGCCGTGTGGTTGGTCGCAGCCGGAATCTTTATATTAGGGATACCCTCATTATTGTCCAACGGTTATTCAGGTTTCTTCACAAAGTTTGTCACCTACTTTGGGGCATCGGACCCAACCGATTTTATGACCTTCATCTCCGATGTGGCCAGTAACTCATTTTTGCCGTTGAACGGTTTTCTTCTAGCCCTCTTTGCAGCTTTTGTTTGGAAAAAGGAGAATTTGTTCGAGGAGGTTTCCAACGGAAATAAACGTTTCGCAAATACCTTCCTTGCCAAATTCCTGGGGTTCTCCATCAAATATCTGTGCCCGTGGATTCTTGGGATTGTATTTATCCTCAATGTCCTGGACACGTTTTTTGGAATAACCCTTTATTGAACAAGGTATGGACACCACTAAAAGTCAAAAGCCACTATCCGTTTCCAGAAAGTTTGGCAAATTTGAAATACGGGAAACAACCGCTGCGGACAACGATTTGGTCAGAAGCCTGATATTGGAAGTACGGAAGGAGATAGATGCCCACAGCCAATACTTGCTAGACCCTGAGCTCGACAACATCCATGGGTACTATAGTGGGGAAGAGTCGGTGTTTATGGTGCTCACCGTTAATTGTAAGGTCATTGGTACCGTTGGCATACTTCCGTTACCCAAAACGAAAAAAGATGGTTGCGAATTAAAAAAGTTCTATTTGGAGCGGAAGTGGAGAGGATTCGGACTGGGGATGGAGCTTATCAAATCCTGTTTGCACAAAGCCCAAGAAATGGGATATGGAACCTGTTATCTCGAGACAGACCCCTTGCTGCAAAGAGCAGGGAGCTTATACAAAAGACTGGGATTCAAAAATGTGCCCCAAAATGAATACATCCTTATGCCACCAACAAGATATAATTGGCACTTTAAACCTTTGCAAGAGAGTTTCCAAAAACACAATGACAAACAACAAGGATGAAGTAACAAAGAGCTTTGTCGTACAGTCCTATGTTTACCATTTTATAAGTTCAGTAAAACGGTTGGTTTTGCAAACTCTTCCGGTCCCATAAAATGTCAATTAACGATACTACTAAAAAAGACCACAAATAAAACTGTATGAATAGTTAGAATTAATTCTTCTGCTGAGTCCAATAAAACGGCCAATTAAAGGAACTGGAAATAGAAGTCTAAGTTGTTTTTTAATGCAAACGTCTATGAAATCATGATTTGAGAAGGATTTTGATTGCTTAATCCCGACTTTGGCCAAAAACCCAAAATGAATAGAAAAACATTTATCAGAACTACCATTGGTCGGCACGACCATAAAGTACCTTTGTTCCATCTACCCTGATGGCCAAAACCAATCAAGAGCCTGAACCACTTCCCCAAAAACTGGTAAAGGACTTCGTAATTGCGGGATATGGGAAATTGGAATTGGTCAAAGAGATGCTTGAGGAACATCCAAACCTGATCTACAGTCGATATGACTGGGGAAAAGGGGATTTTGAGGAAGCGATTGAAGGTTTGGGACATTTGGGCAACAAGGAAATTGCGGAATACCTAATTTCCAAAGGTGCACGCCTCAACCTTTTTGTGATGACCATGTTGGGAAAAACCGAACTGGTGAAACCCATCTTGGAGGCCTATCCGGAACAGCTCTTTGCCAAGGGCGCACATGGCTTCACACTGTTGCACCATGCCAAGGTGGGGGGAGCAAAACACCTGTATGAATATTTAAAGGACAAAGGGCTTAAAGAGGAACAAATAAAGATCAAATAGACATCTTAGCCCTTATTTATTGGAATTTTTCCGCCTTCTGTAATACCGTTTCGCTTTTTGTGAACTTCCACAGGTCTTCATATTGCACCAACGACGCCTCTTGTTCTTACTTGTGTCCAAAAACAACCAACCACAATTGGGACATTGTTTTACATGTCTAACGTTCTCGGCGGTCAAGATATCATGAGCCGATCTTAAGATGGGGAAGAGATAGTCCAGCGGTTTGGATTCATTGAAGATTAACGATTCAGATGGACCAACATTGTCCATCACAAGTTCTACATGGGAGTTAGCGGCTTTCAACAGCTGGTTATAGCCTTTAAGCAGAGGTTCAGATAAACTGACCTTATCGATAACGGCCTTAAATACTTGATAAAGCATTTCCCGTGTTTCTGCAATTTTTTTAAAATCCCCCTCAGGATCCAATTTTGCGGACTTTTCCAAAATTCCAGTTCTGAAAAGCCATGTGGTCCACTCTTCCCAGCCACTTATGTAATCGTACAGTTCGCCTTCTGTGGTTCGGTCATGCACGGTATTGATAAAGTCCAGACATAGGGCCCCACCTTCCAAGGGGAAGTTTTGTAGTCGTTCGGTATTGGTCTTCATATGTTAAATATAGCCATACCGGTAAAATTAACTTTGATGGTTAGATTACTATTTTTATATTCATACCATCTAAATACTTTTTAATGGTATAATTAATAAAAGCTATGTCGTTATGAACACAAAAAACCTAACTTTTGTACTTGTTCTTTTTATCGGGCTTTTCACAAGCTGCGAGTATATTGATTATGATTGGGACAACGATCCGCCAAAGAACCGCAGGACGGTCGAACAAGACTATCGCGAATTGGTGGAAAATGAATTCACCTTCGCCCAACTGACTTCCAGCACCAGTATCAAAGAAGGGTTCCTATCTTTTCTGGCAGAAGACGGAATCATTTTCCGAGGGGATTTCGTAATTGGAAAAGCCTTTTACGAACCTCAAGAGCCCACTTCGGACATACTTTCTTGGAAACCTGTTTTTGCAGATATTTCCCGCTCAGGGGATTTTGGCTACACTACGGGCCCTTTTGAAATCCGTACTTCGGAGGCCAGCGTAGAACCCGATGGATACGGGGAATATGTTTCCATTTGGGAAGGAAAACCTGACGGGACATGGAAGGTGGCTTTTGACCTTGGAATATTTTATGGGAATTCTGGGATGTCCTTCCCTGATATCGTGTTTCCGGATAACTTTCCCCTGAAAGTAAACATTGATTGGGATAAGGAAAAATTAAGGAATGAACTGATAGAAGTCGATGCATTTTTTGGAACCATCAGTGCGACCGAGAACCTCAAAAACGCCTACGACCGTTTTTTGGCGGAAGACACCAGACTTTTGCGAAATGGCAGCATTCCTTTTGCAACTCCCGAAGAAGTAAATATGCTGGTCAACGATGCTACGCAAAAGCCCACTTTTGAATTGGTCGATGCCGATGTTTCCAAAATCGGCGATATGGGATACACCTTTGGTTTTACCGATTTGGAGGGCCTTCGCAGACCCTATTTGCATATCTGGAAATTCAAGAAGTTCACAGGTTGGCGTTTGGCTTTGGAAATGTCATTTTTACCTGTTACATACTCGACCTAGAGTTTGTAGAAATTGTCCGCCGGCCCTTCTTTTTCCTCGGCTGGCATGGTGAAGTGTGGAAAGTTCCAAGTAACGTATATCTTGAATCAATATGATAGCATCTTATGAAAACTGATCCTCTATTTATAAGGATAACAGCGATATGCGCTTTCCTTACCTCCTTGACCACAACGCTGTTATGGTTGCTCCCAAAACTCTATGCAGCTCCCACAAGTTTCGAGGAAGGTGTGGCACTCGCAGCCAATTCCATGTATATGGCAAGACTATGGGTAAACTTGTTGCATATTCCCCTGGCATTGACCGCCTATTTTGGCATGGCTTATATACTCAGAAAACGGGAGCTGCCCAAAGTAGGTCTTGGGATGGTTTTCTTTGGGATTTGGGGCATTGTGGAGATGATCGGGGTCTCGGGAATCATATTTGCCGTGAATGGAAATTGGAGGACAGATTATACCACCGCCACCGTTGCTGAAAAGGTCATCTTAAAGGCAAATATAGAGAGTTATCTTTCGCTTTGGGACAGTATGTTCTTTGTACTGCTTATCGGTTTTCTTTTGGCCACCATCTTTTTCGGTTGGGCCACATGGAATGGTAAGGGATTGGAAAAGCTGTTGAGTTACCTCTTTTGGTTGGCTGCTCCCTTGACCTTTTTGATTATCCTTTCAGGTTATTTCAATGAGGTTTGGGCTGGCTGGGTTGTGGCTTGGATGTATCCCCTTTTGCAACCTATAAGCCGATTTTTAATGGGTATGGTTATTTGGAAAAAAGCCTGACGCGACAACCTTTTATCTAATTGTCTTTTAAGAAAGAAAAAATGTTAATGAACGGGGCATCTGACAGACAATGCAGCGGCCACTATGTTAGGCGCAGAGATACTGAAAATACTGTTTAAGTATCAATTCCTATGGATATGTCTGCAAATGGGTATTCCCCGTGTTCTTAAATACATGTTCACTTAGGAAATAATGGATTTTAAGTACAATGTTTTCGCCGTATTTGTTTTTGTCAGCTTTATTATTGTGGCACATATTTTGGCTATTGACAGTTATGATTGGTGTGAGCACACAATAAGCGAATTGGCGGCCCAAAACTATAAAGACCGATTGGTCATGAAATCGGGGTTTATCCTTTTTGGGGGCATATTGTTCCTCGGTGTCTTGAGGAAATTGTTGAACAAGCAATCGGATTTTATTGCCGAGCTCAGTATTGTTTTCTATGCCCTAGCAGTTTTTGTTTCGGGTCTTTATTCCACCAAACCTTTTATAAGGGGCTTGCACTATTCGGAATCAGAAGCTTTGGTTCATTCCATTGCAGCGACCGTGGCGGGAACTTCATTCTGTATGGCACTTTTGATCTTTTCAATCAAAGACAACAAGAGAAGATTTGTTCATGCCTTATTTTTTGTTTTTGCAACCATATGCTCTGCCCTATTTATGATTTCGGAGCAAAATTTAGGGTTGATTCAGAAGATAATGTATTTGGGAAGTTTTATTTGGCTTGTTTTGTTTTACAACACGAATTCAAAACAACGAGTTCTAATCTTCATATTACTTTGTGGATGAACCCAGATAGAATGAAAAGCAGTGACATCTATAAAAACACAAAAAATGAATTTTAACGAAATGAGAGTTATCCGGAACATTTTGTGGACAACGACCATAGCCCTATGCTTAAGTTGCAAGAACGGCTTTGGTGAACCTGAGGGACCATTATCCCTGACTTCCTTCAAAGAAATCGATTCTTTGATAAATGTAAAGTCCTTTTTTGATGCCCGAAGGAAGTTTGAAGAAAGCAAATCAATTCTATTGAAAAAGGACAGTATTTACCTTTCAGCACAATTGAACAGCGTGTTCAACAATTTGGAAACCTCCAATATCCTGATTGGACGCTTGTTCTCAGAATTTGGCCAAAACATCTCGGATTCTTTGGAAAGAGGGCTACTCGGGGTGGAATATGTAAACTATGCCAAATTGCACAAATATAAAAAGGCCCATGATATTGGCGAAAAACTATTGGAGGAATACGATTCCTTTTTGGGACCCGATGAACAGGAGGGGTATGCAAACACCAATGCCATTTGGGAACCTTTGAAGAATGTTGCTGCCCAGACCATAAGCAAAAGTGCCGATACAGAATTCACCATGTCTAGGGACAAGGCCAACTTAAAGAACCTGCCCGTCAAGGTGGGAGACATAACAATGGATTTTATTTTTGACACAGGGGCCAACATCTCAACCACTGTGAAATCGACAGCGGAGAAACTGTCAATGCACTCTATCCCGGCATCTATTCAAGTGGGGTCCATAACAGGGGAACAAGTAGAGGCCTCATTGGCAGTCTGCGACACACTGCGTTTGGGGAACATGACCCTGGCCAATGTAATCTTTTTGGTTTTCCCTGATGAGGCCCTGTATGTCCCTTCCATCGATTTTCAGATAAACGGTATCTTGGGATATCCCGTGATAGAGGCCATGGGAGAAGTGACCATTACAAAAATGGATGCATTTGTCGTTCCCCAGCACCCCACCAAAAAAAGTGGTGGCAATATGGCCCTGGACTTCCTGACCCCTATCATCGAACTACAGGACAAAAGCGGTGTAAGGCTTCCGTATGCATTCGACACCGGGGCCACCACAAGTATGCTCTATCCCAGGTATTTCAAAAGATTTAGGGAAAATATCGAAGATCATTATGAACCAACGGAGTTTGAATTTGGTGGTGCTGGAGGAAGCATAAAGAAAAAAGGGTTTCTAGTGCCCTTTGATGTTGTCATAAACGACAAATCCGTTAAACTGGACTCCATTGAGCTCATCGCCAAGGATACAGCCAAGGCTTTTCAGCACCTATATGGCAACCTAGGGCAGGACCTTATCAACCAATTTGGTGGATTCACCATAAATTTTGAATCCATGTACATTGATTTTGAATGATAGAGTGAATAACCTATTCAAAGCCGAGTTTTAGGAAACGAACGTTTTTCGAGACATCTTTGTTTATCCTGAAATCAACCTAAAACCTCTACAAGCTATTCAGTTCCTCTCGATAGGCATCAATCACATCACGCGGCAGAGACTTCAAGTAGATTTGAGTAGTCGACAGCCTACTGTGCCCTAGCATTTTTGAAATTGCCGGTAGTGGAATTTTTGAATAGGGAATGGGTTCCAAACTATGTCTGTTATTGGGAGAAGCCTGCCTGTAGGCAGAAAGGTTTATCCCGAGCGAGTTTACCCTGAGCGCAGTCGAAGGGAGGTAAGCCCAGCCAATGCACTGAGCTTGCCGAAGTGAGGGGAGCAGGGAGTAAATAAGACGGTTATACTTCGCGGTATAGCCGTTTTTTATTTTAAATTGGTTTCAAAACATTACCAATGAAGAATTTAATAGTTGTTATAATGGTTTTACTGCCTATACTTAATTATGCCCAAGATTCGGACTATTCAATAACCTCTTATTTGGATGAGGGCACAAAGGCCCCTAACACGCATTATATTGGTGAGGCATGGTTAAATCGATTACTCAGTGCTGACGGAGAATTAAATTACAATATCACCAAAGCGACCTTCAAAGCAAACTCCACATTGGATTGGCACAAACATTCATCACCTCAGGTACTAATTATTGTAGAAGGAGAAGGATACTACCAGGAAAGAGGAAGGGACCCTATTCGAATGAAGAAGGGAGATGTTATCAAGTGCAATAAAGAAACGGAACATTGGCATTCATCTTCCAAGGATAGCGATATAACTTATTTGGCACTCTACGGAGGAACCCAACCAACCACATGGACCGAAGTATTAAGTTAGGAGGATTATGACAGCGTAGCCGAAAAACTAAAAGAATAATAAGCCTTTTTTATTGAATGCTTAAAAGAGTAATTAGGTGTTCTTAATCTCAAAACCTACCTAAAATCTCTGGACCTACATCAAGGGTTTTTCCAATCAATTGCATCACCACTTTTCTGCCGTTATCACCATTAGTGAGCGCGATGAGTCCTCTTTTCGATTTTGGTAAAAGCAGTACAATGGCATTGACTCCCTTATCACTGCCCGCATTGAGTAGCGCATATTCCCCGCCGGCGAGATTTTCAAAAACAATCCAACCCAATCCAAAGGCTACCCCTCCCCGAACAACAGATTTTGGGTCAACCATTTGATTGAACACGTTTTCGGAAACCCCATTTCGTTCCATGATGTTTTTACCAAAAAGGGATAGGTCTTGTACGGTGGTCATGAAATTATCTGCTGCGCTCGCCGTTTTGCGCTCCTCAATGTCAAAAGGATAAGGCTCCATCTTTTGGTTATGCGCTATGGTCAATCTGGAAGCATCAATACTTTCATTCCAGATAACATGGGAATCTTTCATTTTAAATGGTCCAAACACCCATTTTTCTACCATCACTTCAAAAGGCATGTTGAATTTCCTGACCAAGGCTTCCTTCAAATACTCAAAACCTTCTCCTGAATATTGGACTTTAGTGCCCGGCTCAAAATCGAAGGCAAGTAAACCATCCTCGTTCATATATCGCCAGTTCTTAAACCCTGATTGATGACCCAAAATATAACGTGCGGTAAGCAATTTATGAAAAGGGTCTTTGGCCACATCGGGGTCAACCCAATATGGATGCAGGGGTTCATCCAAGTCGAATAATCCTTCATTAACCAACTTTAAGGTCAACCAAGTAGTAATCGATTTTGTGATTGAAGCTGTATCGAAAATGGCATTATCGGGCGCTGGAATATTTTCCTTGAGATTGCCAATCACAAAGGAATGGGCAATCTCTCCATTCTCTATTGTTCCGATTCCCAGAGCTGGGATGTTATTTTCAGTTATTAGGGATTCTAATTCTGCCTTTGTAGGCAAGTTGATATGGTCTTGCGCTGTAACTAAGGAAAGATTTAAAACAAGCAGTAGTAGTAAGGTTTTCTTCATCATGGCTGTGAGTTATGCTATGATGACGAAACTTGCGGTTTTTTGTTACCGATGGAGCATCAGTGCGTTGGAAATGATGTTGATTCGAAGAATGTCGAAAAATTTTCTCCCATTGGGAACGACGCTTTGGGGTGGATGCATTATCCAGTAGAAAGCACGGAATAGGCCTGTTTCGCAATCTCCAATTCTTCATTGGTTGCTATTACAAGAACTTTGACCTCTGAGCCGTCAGCATTGATTTCAAAAATCGAACCCGACCCGGATTCATTTTTGACATCGTCGAACCGAACCCCAAGGTATTCCATATGGGAGCATACCATTTTTCGTAACAAACTTGAGTTTTCCCCGATTCCGGCAGTAAAAACGATGGCATCCAAACCATTCATGGCTGCAGCATACGCCCCAATATATTTCTTGACACGATAGGCGTTCATTTCAAGGGCCAGCAAACAATCCAAGTTCCCATTCTCAGCTTCAGACTGAATATCCCGAAGGTCATTATAACCCGTTAGACCCAGCATACCACTTTTTCTGTTCAACATTTGATTTACTTCTTCCAGCTTGTACCCTAGGGTGTCGACAAGATGGAAGATCAGGGAGTGATCGATATCTCCACTACGGGAGCCCATAATAAGCCCATTGGAAGGCGCGAAACCCAAACTGTGATCGACACTTTTGCCATTCCTTACCGCAGTCATACTGCATCCGTTCCCCAAATGAATGGAAATGATTTTCGACTTTTCTTTTTTGAGATGGGCCATGGCTTTTTCCGAGACATACTTGTGACTTGTACCGTGAAACCCATAGGCTTGTATGCCATACTCGGAATAAAATGTGTTGGGAATAGCATATTTGCGTGCCTTGACCGGTATCGTTTGATGAAAGGCCGTATCAAATACAGCTACTTGTTCGGCTTGGGGGAACAGTTGCTCCGACACCTGAATTCCCTGCAGGTTATGCGGGTTATGTAAGGGGGCAAGCGTAGCGAATTCCATGATTTCCTCTTTGACCTCAGGGGTTATTAACGTGGTATCTGCAAAGGAATCGCCGCCATGTACCACCCGATGCCCTACGGCATTAATCTCGTTGGGTTTTTGTATGACCCCTTTCTCGGGATCCAGCAACAAATCCACTATTTTTTGTAGACCATCCTTATGGGTTTTTAGAGAGTATTCCTCTTTAATATTTTGTGTTTCGGTTTTGATTCTCAGTATGGAAATTTCTGACCCGATGCGTTCTACCATGCCTGAACAAACCACCTGTTCTGAAGGCATAGTTAGGAGTTGAAATTTGATAGAGGAACTTCCAGAATTTAGAACAAGGATTTTCATTGTTTAGTTTACCAAGCTTATTGGACGATTCATTTGTTGGTTGGGGCAAGATTCATAACCCATCAAAAATAATAATAACAACTACCAAACCGCATGCTTGCATGTTTACGGCGATTTAAAACCCTGTGCCTGAATCGCGGTGATTACAACCGTGTTGAAGATGTCATCTTCGGTACAGCCACGGCTTAGATCGTTGACCGGTTTGTTCAATCCTTGTAACATGGGACCAATGGCCAAAGCTCCGGTCTCGCGTTGTACCGCTTTATACGTATTGTTACCTGTGTTGAGGTCAGGGAAAATAAACACGGTAGCTCGGCCTGCCACTTCGGAATCTGGTAATTTGCTTTTGCCTACCTCAATATCTACCGCCGCATCATATTGCATGGGCCCACCTACTTTTAAATCGGGGCGTTTTTGTTTTACAAGTTGAGTGGCTTTGCGAACCCGATCTACGTCCTCACCTTGCCCAGAATTTCCTGAAGAATAGGATAGCATGGCTATCTTGGGCTCAATACCAAAGTTGATACTGGTATCTGCCGACGAAATGGCGATTTCGGCCAACTGTTCCGCCGTGGGGTTTGGATTGATGGCGCAGTCACCAAAAATGACTACCCTATCGGGAAGGCACATAAAAAAGATAGAAGATACCAGGGATACGTCAGGTTTGGTCTTTATGAACTGCAATGCCGGTCTTATGGTATGTTGCGTTGTGTGGATCGCCCCAGACACCATTCCATCCGCATGACCATTGTAGACCATCATGGTTCCGAAGTAAGATACGTCGGTCATAAGGTCTTGAGCCATGGTGAGATCCACGTTTTTGTGCTTTCTTAGCTCATAAAAGGTTGCTGCATAGTCATCAAAATGAGGTGATTTCACAGGATCAATGACCGTTACTTTCTCTAAATCAAGGTTAATATCCAGACGTTCAATTTTGTTTTTGATTTGCTCTAGGTCCCCCAATAGGGTAATCTCAACCGCGTTTTGATCAATAAGCTCTTTGGTAGCCCTAAGAATACGCTCGTCTTGGCCTTCGGGAAGGACAATGTGCTTTTTGTCAACCTGAGCTTTTTTGAGCAAGTTATATTGGAACATTCTCGGGGTAATACCATTGGGGCTGTAGGCAATCAATCGGGAGGCTAGTTCCTTTTCAGGGACAAACTTTGAAAAATCCTGTATGGAGGTGGTAATTTTTTTGATATTCTCGGCGTAGATCTTAGGACTAATTGCCCCAATACGGTTTGTAATCGAAAAGGTCCCATCTTCAACCAGTATGATGGGAACAACCTCCGACAATCCCTCAATCAACTTAATAATCGAGGCCTCAGGTTGTAATCCTCCTGTAAGAACTATGCCAGATACCGCTGGATAATTTGAAGATAGATTGGCCTGAAGCGAACCCAATATTATATCGGAACGATCTCCCGGAGTAATCACTAGTCCGTCTTCCTTTAGATAGGTCAGATAGTTGCGCAACTGCATCGCTCCAACATCAAAATCTCCTGCTTGGTTATCAAGATGAGCCTCACCGAAGAGCACTTCAGCATTTAGCTCATCCACAATTTCCTTTATGCTTGGGTTGCCCAAAACGGGATTCAAGGGAATGGCGCCAACCAATACATCTTCGGGGAGATCTTTTCTGAGGGCGTTTTTGACCAGGTCTATGTTTTCTGGTTGAATCTTGTTAGCGACCAATAAAGGTACTTCTACCCCTTTATCCTTAAAAGAGTCGTAGGCCAAGTACATATCCCTAATGAATTCATCCAGGGTCTTGTCCACACCGCTGGTAACCACAATGGTAGGGATACCGAGGTTTTTGGCCATCAAAACATTGATGTCCCATTCTATGATTCCCCCCTCTCCTGTGAAGTCGGTGCCTTCGACCAATACAAAGTCGAATTGTTCCTCAATAGCTTTATATTTTTCAATTATTTTATCAAGGAGTTCGTCTTCCTTGTTCTTGTTTAGCTTTTTGACCACTTGACTTCGGGTAAAAGCGTAGGCATCTTTATGCTTGAGGTCCAATTTAAAATAGCTGATGATTGTACTGATATGGTTATCCTCTTTTCCCTCCTTGTAATCATCGATAATGGGCCTGAAGTAACCTACTTTGGCTATTTTGCCAAGTAGTACCTGCATTAATCCTAGAGAAACAATTGATTTACCGCTCTTGGGCTGGGTGGTGGCAATATAAACTGCCTTATTCAGTGCCATATATGGGTTTTGGGATATAAATTTAAGGAGTTCCTTTCTTGTTTGAAGGGAATAAATGAAAAGATAAGGTTATAAAAAAGCCTTTTAGGTCAAAGGCATGCCACCAGCAAAAAAGTAACGTAAAGTGCTAATTTTTCATTTGTATCCCACGCACAAATAAAATACCTTACCGTTTTATTAAACCATGGACTACTTTCTTATCGCCAGCATCTTGGTGTTTATCTCAGCTTGTTTTGGATATATCAATGTGAGGTTTATAAAGCTACCCAATACCATTGGGCTTACTTTAATCACCATCCTGTTCACCATTGCAGTTTTTGCCATCAGCTATTTCGATGATACCCTCCTTAGAGCTGAACGGTTTATTATTACCCATATCGACTTTAAAGTGGTCTTGTTGGATGTTATGCTAAGCTTTTTGCTTTTCGCAGGAGCCTTGCATACCGATTTGCAAAAGCTGAAAGAGCAGCGTTGGCCGGTTCTGGTATTCGCCACTTTTGGGGTATTGGTGTCCACCTTTTTGATAGGTACTGGAGTATACTATTTGTGCATGGCTTTGGGTCTTAATGTCCAGTTTGTGTATTGCCTACTTTTTGGTGCTTTGATTTCCCCTACAGACCCTATTGCAGTGTTGGGTATTCTAAAAAAAGCAGGAGCACCGAAAAAGCTCGAAATTAAAATTGTAGGGGAATCCCTTTTTAATGATGGGGTCGGTGTAGTGGTATTTTTGACCATTTTTGGACTGGCCAGTGGTTCAGAATCGAACTTTTCTCTTTCTAGCGTTCTCGAGCTATTTGTTGTGGAGGTATTTGGAGGTTTGCTGTTGGGGTTTTTATTGGGCTGGCTCACGTACTATTTCATGAAAAAAATTGACGATTACAATATTGAGGTAATTATCACATTGGCAACGGTAATGACAGGGACCATTGTCGCCACACACCTTCATGTTTCAGCACCATTGGCTATGGTGGTAGCCGGGCTGATGGTTGGTGGAAATAAAACACGCAAGCACGCAATGTCAGAGCTTACTGAAGACTATGTGGATAAATTTTGGGAGCTCATCGATATTTTGTTGAATACCATTTTGTTTGTCCTTATTGGGATGGAAATCTTGGTGCTCGAATTCAATAAAACCTATATTTATGCCGGCCTTTTGGCTATTCCCATAGCCTTGCTATGTCGTTACCTTTCACTGATAGTGCCCGTGAAGCTCTTTCAAAAAAGGCTGGATTTCGTTCCCAATACCACATTGATTATGACCTGGGGTGGATTAAGAGGCGCCATTTCCATCGCTTTGGCGCTAGGACTTTCAGAAAGTATGGAGCGCGATCTGTTCTTGGTGATTACCTACTGTATTGTCATTTTTTCCATATTGGTTCAGGGATTGACCATAGAGAAATTGATAAAACGATTACAGTTGCAGTAAGATTTCATTTGAATCCTAGCAAATCAGGAATTACTTGATGATTTTATCGAATTGTTTTGTTTAGCAAAATTTCAATAGTTCACTCAACTGACTGGAAATTCTTGAACAAACCCTCTAGAATTCAAGTATTTTAAATTAGTTAATGGGTTCGGAGCTTTTTTTTGTTAATTTTCTAAGGTCAGGGACCTATTCTAAACACTAACCTCTATGAAAAAATACCTTTTGTGGCTATTTCTTCTAATAACCGCTTTCGCGTTTTCCCAAACCAAACCTACCTACACCATTGGGGTACTTGCGGATAGCCGCTCCCCAAAACTGTCGCCTCTCTTTGAGCAATTGAAGAATGAGGTTAAGGCAGTGGTGGGCGAAGATGCGACCATTGTTTTTCCTGATGGGAGTCTATTGTTCAGTAGTCTTGACCTTCAAAAGGCGCAAGAGAACTATAATCAACTGATGAATGATGATAACATTGACCTGATCTTGGCCTTTGGCGTGGTCAACAATCAAATTATAAGCAAACAAGCTACACATGCAAAACCCACCATTCTCTTTGGAGCGGTCAATCGGGATTTCAATAACATCGACCTCAATAAAAAAAGCTCGGGAATCGAAAATTTCACTTATCTGATTGCATCGGAATCGTATCAGGAAGATCTTAAAAAATTCAAGGAGCTTACCAATTTTCAAAATCTGGGCGTGATTATGGAAGCTCCACTGATTGATATTTTACCGGTGGCCCAGACCTTTGATAAAATAGCCGCTGACCTCGGCACCAACTACAGATTGATTCCCTTTGAAACTACTTCGGATATCATCGAAAATCTCGATGGGATTGATGCCGTATACATGGCAGGAGGTTTTTTTCTTACTCATGAGGAAAACCAACAATTGGCGCAGGCATTTATCTCTAAAAAACTGCCTTCATTTACTGTAAATGGCCCAGAGGATGTGGTCGATGGCTTTATGGCGACGACACGGTCGAGTGACGACCTTGATCAATTCTTTAGGAGGATCGCTTTAACTGTTGGAGCCTACGTTTCCGGAGTGAATCTTTCTGAACTTGATGTGTACATTGAATACACACCACGACTGACGCTGAATTTCAACACAGCAGATGCGGTTGAGGTTCCTATAAAGTACACGCTGATCAATGAAACTGATTTCGTGGGAGATCCTAAAAATGTAAGAGCCGAAAAACGATACAATCTTTTGAATGTCATTGATGAAACAATAGACCGGAATCTATCTTTGCAGTCCAATCAAAAGGATGTGGACCTCACGGAACAGGATGTCCGCACAGCTTGGAGTAATTATTTGCCCAATGTTACCGCTTCAGGTTCGGGAACTTATGTGGACCCTGATTTGGCCGCCATAAGCAATGGGCAAAATCCGGAGTTTTCTACTGCTGGGGCGATTACCTTAAACCAAACGATATATTCCGAAGCGGCCAACGCCAACATTACCATTCAGAAGAAATTGCAAAAAGCACAGGAAGAGAATTTCAATGCGTCCCAACTAGATGCAATTTTGGACGCTTCCACAGCCTATTTCAACATTTTGATTTTAAAGGCCAATGCGGCTATTCAACTTCGGAACCTAAACCTTACCCAGACGAATATGAAGATTGCCGAACAAAACTTTGAAGCGGGGCAGTCCGGTAAGTCAGACATGTTACGTTTCCGAAGCGAGATGGCACAGAACCAGCAATCCATGATAGAGGCAGTAAATCAATTGGAACAGGGCTTCATTGTTTTGAATCAAGTGATGAACAATCCTTTGGAGACACAAATCGATGTGGAAGAAGTCGTACTGGACCAAGGTGTGTTTGAAAGATATAACTACGAGGAGTTTAAGAGCATTTTGGACGACCCCAAATTACGGGAACCCTTTATTGGATTTTTAACGGAAGAAGCCCTTCGCAATGCACCCGAGGTGAAATCCTTGAACTACAATATTGAGGCTGTGGAGCGCAATATCAGACTTAGCGGTTCTGGTCGTTTGGTGCCCACTGTTGCATTACAGGGAAGTTACAATAGTACCTTTAGCCGTAGTGGGGCTGGAAGTACTGTACCAGAAGGTCTTGGGTTTGGGTTAGTGGACAATAGCTATAATGCTTCACTTAGTCTTTCTCTGCCTATTTTCAATCAGAACACAAATAACATAAACCGTCAAATAGCTACAATTCAAAAGGATCAGTTGCAGATTAATAAAGACAACACGGAACTGGCCATCGATGCCAACGTGCGGAACGGCGTATATAATTTGATCAATCAGGTGTCCAATATTGAGCTTTCTGGGGTATCTGAGGAAACTGCCAAAGAATCTCTGGAGTTGACCCAATCCTTATATTCCAATGGAGCTGTTAATATTGTGCAATTGCTGGATGCACAGAATAATTATTTAAATGCACAGTTGGCAAGGGTCAATGCGGTGTATAACTTTCTGATCAGTTCCTTACAGTTGGAACGTTCGTTGGGGTATTATTTTCTGCTGAAGTCCGAAGCTGAAAATGAAGCTTTCCGTCAACGATTTTTTGAATATATGAACACAAGAAACTAAATAACCGAAAAGCCACAGAAAATGGGAAATAGCAATACACTTTGGGCAACAATGGCAATGGCAATTATGTTGTGCGGTTGCGGAGGTAAAGAAGAAGCTGCAACAAAGGTTTTACGCCCTGTAAAGTTTCAGGAAGTTGGATTTTTGGGAGGGCAAAAGGTACGTACATTTAGTGGGACCGCGCGGACAGATAAAATCGTGAATTTAAGCTTTAGAAGTTCCGGAATCATCGTGGTCTTTGATATGAAACTGGGACAAAAAGTCAAGAAGAAACAACTTTTGGCCCGGTTAGATAATGTGGCTTCACGTTTGTCATATGAACAGGCCGTGACTTCTTTGAACAGTGCTGCGTCTCAGATGAACACGGCAAAACTCAGCTTAAATCGCGTTCGGGCACTTTACGAAAAGGGGAGTTCCCCATTAAGTGATTTTGAAGCAGCAAAGAACTCCTTTAAAACAGCAGAAGAAAGTTATGAATCTGCAAAAAGAGGGGTCGCAATTCAGGCAGAACAGATTCAATACGGATACATTTATGCCCCTGAGGACGGTACCATTGCCTCAATCGCCGCTGAAGTGGATGAAAACGTGCAGGCTGGTCAAGCCGTTGCGGTTTTAAATTCGGGAACGGATATGGAGATTTCACTTGGCCTACCCGAAAGTGTGATAAATGGGGTGAATCCAGATATGGATGTCGAAGTAACATTTTCTGCATTGACCGACCAAACCTTTAAGGGTAAGGTCACGGAGGTGGCTCCTGCCGTAGACGCGAATTCAGCTACTTATCCCGTTCGGGTGGTGGTAACCGATCCCAGCGATGCAATCAAGAGTGGGATGGCGGCGAACGTAACCTTTGATTTTGGAGAGGAAAAAGTAAATAATTCTGTACTTGTCGTGCCTACCCATGCCGTAGGAGAAGATAGTGATGGCCGCTTTGTGTTTTTAGTGGAGGACGAAGGTGAAGTGGCCACGGTAAAGAAGCATCCCATAACTGTGGGCAATTTGTCCGCCGAAGGTTTTGAGGTTATGGAGGGGCTATCTGCCGGACAAAAAATTGCGGTAGCAGGATTACAGACGTTGCTTGATGGCCAGGAAGTAAAACTACAATAACCAACACCATTGCTAAATTTATGAATCTCGCAAAATTCTCGATAGACAAGAATCGTATCACCTTTATGGTGCTGGCTACTATCATCCTTTTAGGTATAAATATGTATTTCAGCCTATCTCAGGATAGTATGCCCCCCTATACTGTTCGTGTCGCCACGGTGGTGAGTCAGTTCCCTGGGGCTAGTCCGGAAAGGGTAGAACAATTGGTAACCGATAAAATTGAAAAGGTGGCTCAGGAGCTGCCCGAACTTAAGGAGGTAAATAGTACTTCTCGAACAGGCCTTTCCGTGGTAAGCGTTGAATTAAAAGACGAGGTTTCTCCAGAAAAATTACAATCGGTTTGGGATCGTTTGCGACGGAAACTAAATTCCATCCAGGGTCTTCCTTCTGGAGTAGCGCCAAATTTAAATGATGATGGTATTGGTGATGTATACGGAATTGTGGTTGGATTGACGTCCGATGGATTCAGCTATGCAGAAATGAAGGAGTATGCCGATGATATTAAAGATGATTTGATCAAGCTCCCCGATGCAGCCAAAGTGGAACTTGGGGGAGATCAGGAAGAACGGGTTTTTGTGGAGTTTGACAATGCCCGTTTAAAAGAGTATGGGCTTTCAGCATCTAGACTACAACAGTACATTGGTAGCACCAATATTTTGAGTTCGGGAGGTCAGATCAACGTAGGGGATGAGCGCATCATTTTAGAACCGACAGGGAACTTCAACTCCGTTGAGGACATTCGGAATATGCTGATTGCCGTTGGAAATGGATCTCAACTGGTGAAGTTGGGTGATATTACAACGGTTAACAAAGGCTATATTGATCCTCCTAAGCAAATTGTTAGTGTTGACGGAAAGGAAGCGATTACCATGCATGTCAACCTTAAGGAAGACAAGAATATTGTCTATCTGGGCGAAGCGGTAGATCAAGTAGTGGCCCAATGGCAAAACCGTCTGCCGGTAGGTTTGGAACTGACGCGGGTATCTTCTTTGGACACTTATATTGACCTTAAGGTTAGCGACTTTATGGTAAACCTTTTACAGTCCATTTCCATCGTTTTATTGGTGATGTTGGTGTTCTTGGGATTCCGTACCGGTTTTGTAATTGCGAGTTTGATTCCTATTGTGACCATCATGACCTTAATGCTAATGGGCATGATTAATATGGGATTGAATCAAGTAACCCTTGCCGCGCTTATCATGGCATTGGGGATGTTGGTTGACAATGCCATTGTAGTGGCTGAAACCATCATGGTTAAACTTGAGCAAGGCATGGAAAAGTACCAAGCCGCTGTTGAAGCTTTTTCTGAGCTTTGGATGCCGTTATTGATTTCAACTTTAACTACCTCTGCCGCATTTTTGGCCTTTTATCTTTCTCCTACTACTATGGGAGATATTGTGGGGCCCATTTTCGTAGTGATTACCATTGCCTTAATGTCATCTTGGTTGATCGCTCTTACGGTAATCACGATGTTCTGCTATATGTTTCTCAAAGTAGCACCTAAAGGGGAAAAGAAACCAAGCCTAATCGATCGTATTATCGACTCCGCGAAACGATATTACAAAGACCTTATATTATTGGCCTTGCGCCATAAATACAAAGTAATCATTGGCATCTTTTTGGCTTTCTTTCTTTCGTTGTTTGGCTTTGGGTATATCCCATTTATCTTTTTCCCTGATAGTGATCGCAACATGATTACCATCGATATTAATCTGCCGGAGGGGAACAAAATTGAACGCACTACCGAAGTAGTTCAGCAAATAGAAGGCTTCATGGCAGATTCCCTTAAAATTAATGGAGATAGGGAGAAAGGTATTGTAAGTTGGTCATCTTATGTAGGAGAGGGGCCAGAATCTTATGATTTGGGATATTCACCGGACGAAGCCAATTCAAATTACGCGCATATTCTTGTGAACACTACCACCTTCGAAGAGAACGCAGAGATGGTAAGACGTTTGGATGCCTACGCTTTTCAAAATTTCCCTAACGCAGATATAAAAGTAGGGCTCTTAGGTTCTGGTGGTGGAGGTACCCCCATAGAAATTAAGGTGTCCGGGCCAGAACCCGACCAATTATCAAGCATAGCGGAAAGTGTAAAACAAAAGTTATCTGGAGTGGCATTTACTAAAAATGTAAAAGATGATTGGGGTCCTAAGAGTAAAAAGTTTTTGATTGAGATTGACCAAAATCGCGCCCAAAACGCGGGTATCACCAGTTCTGATATAGCCACATCCTTGCAAACCGTTTTAGATGGTTTTCAAACGGGTGAATATCGGGAGGATAACAAGTCGATTCCAATTCTAATGCGAAGTGGGGATAGCCAGCAACAAACATTGGCTTCCTTGGAAACTTTAAATGTGTATTCACAAAATAGCGGAAAAAGTGTACCGCTATTACAAGTAGCCTCAATAATGCCATCATGGCAATACGCTAAGATCAAAAGACTTGATATCAAAAGAACCATAAATATCAGCAGTGAATTGCGCGACGGCGGAAACGCCTCGTCCATCATGTCGGTGGTTACTCCTTGGCTGGAAGAACAGGTGAATGGAGTTTGGCCAGAGGGCTATACCTATGCACTGGGAGGGGATGCCGAGCAAACCGCAGAAAACATGGGGCCAATTATCGGGTATCTGCCTATTTCCGGGTTTATTATTGTGTTGTTGTTGATTATTCAGTTCAATTCTGTTCGAAAAATGACCATGGTAGTACTTACCATCCCTCTGGGGATAATCGGCGTAGTTGTGGGTCTATTGGTTTTTCAGGAGGCTTTCGGATTCATGCCTTTTCTTGGAGTCATCTCATTGGCAGGTATTGTAATTAACAATGCCATTGTACTCATCGACCGAATGGAGGTGGAACTGGCTGCAGGCCGAACAGACCAAGATTCGGTGATTGCGGCTTGTCTGCAACGTTTTAGACCTATATTGCTATCAACGTTTACCACAATTTTAGGATTGGTTCCCTTGTACCTTTCGGGAGGGGAAATGTGGGAAGGTATGGCCATTAGCATCATGATAGGGTTGTTATTTGGAACGATAATTACGTTGCTTTTCATACCCTCTTTGTATAGCGCTTTGTTTAAGGTAAACTACAAGGGCTACACATTTAATGAGAGACTATTGGAAGAGTAATGGTTTTTTAGATTTCCTATGATTGAAAGGTTATACAGGCACCGCTTTGAAATCTTTTTGGTGATTCAGCTTGGTATTTTGTTTGGGTCATTACTGGTACCCCCCAATTTCTATGAGTTTACCTTGTTGCCCTTACTTTACCTGTCAAGCATACTGGCGGGGATATTGTTGATTTCAAAAAACAAGTGGGTCACTTGGTTTTTTGTGCTGCTTTTTATGATTTCTGCTTTCGTGTTTGGCAGTTCCATGATTAACCGCCAAGAATCGCAAACCGATGTCTTGCTGCGACTCATGGTTTTTTTTGTTTTTCATATTGTGGTGACTTGGAACATAATCAAGCAGGTCTGGCAAGCGAAATACGTAAACAAGAATGTGATATTGGGGTTGATGAGCGGGTATATTTCTTTGGGCTTTTTGGCTTTTTTCCTGTTTATGGGCATAGAGTTAACGCATCCTGGGGCTTTCAAGGGTATTTTATTGGACACAGAAGATATGGTTAGGTTTAGTGAGGCGATTCTGTATTATTCTTACATCACTCTGTTGACAGTTGGTTATGGAGAAATTGTGCCAGCAATTCCCATAGCACAAAAAGCGGCTATACTGGTTGGCTTGATGGGACAGTTCTATCTTGTTATAGTTACCGCTGTGGTAGTTGAAAAGTATATCTCGCACTCTAGAGATCAAAAATAACCAGTACGAGGGTTTCTCTTTAATTCGTGGTGTTTATACTTGCTTTTACTAAAGCCGAAACCAGGTCACCGGCATAGTTTTCTGCTGTTTTTTCAATAGAAGATGGGTCTTTTACTTCAAAACGTCCCACCCATTGCAGATTATCCTTTGAACTTTCATTTAGCTGGTATAAACTGCTTTCAAAAATATATTTTGTACCACTTTTTAATTGATCAAATTCCCAGGTGGTAACAGGATAGTAGGCCAAGTATCTCCCAAACCTTCCTACCCTTGTCGGGACATAAGTGGTGGATGAGCCACCAGGAACTACATCGGTATAGGCTTCCGTATTGATTAAATTGGTGACTATAACCCCATCGTAACCATTTGACGTCAGTTTTTTCTTAAGGGTGGCTAGTTCGCCGTCTGAATATTTTTTGTTGATATCGATTACCTTATTTGCTGAATAGGAAGCAACGCCTTGTAGGCCTTGTTCCGCCAACTGGGAGACAACGCTGTTTTCAAACTTGATTCTTGCTGTTTTGTCCTTGGAACGACCGACGACAAGAATTTTTTCGTAGTCGTTTTTAGTTTGGCTCACATTTTCTGAACTGGTCAAATAAGAAGAGCAGCTAGAAAGTAAAAAAATAAAACCTAATAGCTGGAATACGGGAAACAATCGCATGGTTGATAGTGTTTTGAACATTAAATAATATGAAGAAACCCGATAGCGTAGTTCTACTTGGTCTTGTATGAATTTACTAAAATTGGTCCAAACTATCCTTTTAGAACTAAGTAATGTGTTATTACATTCAAAAAGCGTTTCCTGCTCTTTTCTGGTTAGTTTCCTTTGACCCAACCTAAAAGATTTAAAACTTCTTTTCTTTAAAACACTTTTGTTCAAACCTATTTCAAGAGTTAAGAAAAAATGAGGGCAGTAGTATTGACAACGTTATGATTCGACAGGATAGTTTTAAATTAACTATTGGGTAAGAGAGCTTACGAGAAAAAGCATGACTTTAGTTTTCCAACAATTTTTCGTATTTTATAAAAGGTATGAGCTGGTAAATTACAAACTTTAACAGCAAATAAAATGAACCTTCCCCTGTTTTTAGGTATCCTGTTTGGCATTGTTCTCCTGGCCGGGATACGAATCGTTTTTGAATATAAAAGGGCCTTGAAATTCCGATTCGGAAAATATGTAAAAACCCTTCAGCCCGGTTTTCGTTGGATTATTCCTTTGGTCGAAACCATTCAGGTGGTCGATATCCGGGTCATTACCATCAATGTGGTTTCCCAAGAAGTTATGACCGAGGATAATGTACCCTGTAGTATAGATGGAGTGGTCTTTTTTAAAATCAATGACCCTGAAAAGGCGGTTCTTGAAGTAGAAGAATATGATTTTGCCATCACCCAACTGTCACAAGCGGCTTTGCGCGATGTCTGTGGTAAAGTGGAGTTGGATACCATTCTATCCAAACGGGAAGAGATGGGGAAAAACATCAAAAGCATTGTAGAGACCGAAACGGGTCATTGGGGCATTGAAATTATCGATGTGAAAATAAAGGACATTCAATTACCTGAAAACATGAAGCGAATGATGGCCAATCAGGCAGAGGCTGAAAGATCAAGAAGGGCTCGAATCATCCTGGCGGAAGCTGAGGAGCAGGCGGCAGCCAAGCTCTTGGAAGCTGGCCTTCAGATTGACCGATCTCCATCCGCCATAAAATTGAGACTTTATCAAACGCTGTCGAACATAGCGGCCGAAAAGAACTCTACCATTCTGTTTCCATTTCCTGAAGAAGTACTGCCCAGGGATTCAAAAAAATAGATTTCACTTTCCCAGCAGCAGAACAAATCATCGTTTGACTCCTACATAGACTCTTGGAGCTTTCACTATTTCTAGATACCAAAGCGCTGAAAGCCAGAATCATCCCACATTTTTTTTCGTTAAGATCCTAGATAGAGGTTTGTTAAACTTAACTTAACTATTCTTAAATGTAGCGCTATATTTTAATGGTTATTTTCAACTAATTTATACTCAATCTAAACTACACGAAATGAAAAAATTTAATTACATCCTCACCTTTTTGGTAATTATTTTATGCTTTAGCTGTGATCATTTGGACGACTTTATTGGACATACCGATGATGACGGTGGAAGTGGAGGTGTTGACCCAGATGCACAAGAGGCTTTGGACAATGCTGATTTTGTTCTCCAATTGCTTCATTATGCCGATGTGGACGGAAACGAAGAAATTGCGCTTGAAGCCGTCGATGAATTTTCTGCCCTTGTCAATGGGTTGAAACACGACCCTGAATACGGTAGCCAGTCCCTACTCGTAAGTTCGGGTGATATCATTATTCCCGGGCCAAGATTCTTCGCTGCTGAACAATCGGCGGTACGTTCCGTGACTGGAAGCAACGAACCGGGACATGCAGATATTGCTATTGCCAATGCCCTTGGCGTTACTGCTATTGCCTTAGGAAACCATGAACTAGATGCCGGACCTGGTGAATTCGCTGACGCCATCCAAGCCGAGGCTGGAGGAGGTGCTGAGTTTTCAGGGTCTGCCTTTCCATTTCTTTCCGCCAATGTAGATTTTAGTGGGGACGATGATTTTTTAATCGGAAATGACGGTGATGATGCAAGTACTATGGGAACTCAGGTGGCCAATTATGCAATTACCCTGGTAAATGGAGAAAAAATTGGCTTGGTTGGAGCATCTACCCCGACTTTACCAAGTATTACCTCGACGGGGAGTTTAGTCGTGACCGGTGAGGGAGGAAATGCAGCGTTGGCTGCCACCATCCAACCTGCTGTTGATGCTTTAAAGTCTTGTGGTGCAAACAAAATCATACTTTTGGCCCATATGCAGCAGATTGCTGTAGAAAAGGAACTGGCCAACTTGTTGGATGGCGTTGATATCATTGTCGCCGGAGGTTCCAATACAAGAATGGGCGACAGTACTGATGAGCTTTTCTCGGGGGATGATGGTTTTGATGAAGATTATCCTTTTATCACCCAAGATTCCAAGCACAAGCCCACTCTTGTAGTCAACGTTGATGGCGATTACAAGTACCTGGGAAGGCTGGTGGTTGGGTTTGATGAGCACGGGGTTATCGATACCGATACCTTGGATGAATTTTTAAACGGTTCATATGCTTCCAATTCTTCGATAGTTTCAGAAGTGGGGGGTTCACCTATCTCTGATGTTGTAGCCATACAAAATGCCCTTACTGGGGTAATAGATCTACAGTTTAGCAATGTAGTAGGCTTTTCCGATGTTTATTTAGATGGGAGGAGAAGCCAAGTTCGAACCCAAGAGACCAATTTGGGGAACCTAACCGCAGATGCTAATCTTTGGTACGCCAATTTACTTTCTGACGAACCGGTTCAAATCTCCATAAAAAATGGCGGAGGAATTCGTACAGAAATTGGATCTGCGGTTCTTCCCGCCGGGTCTACCGATCCTAACGATATCGTCTTTACGGCACCAGATAATATTTCCGAAGGAAATCTAAGAGCCGTATTGCGTTTTGACAATGGCTTGGTTCGATTGACGGTTACCGCTGAAGAATTGAAGGATATATTGGAGCATGCTGTTTCAGCAACAGCGCCAGGAGCAACCCCAGGACAATTCCCACAAATTTCTGGAATGAACTTCACTTTCTCCACTGCCGGAACAGCCAGAACATCTCCAG
>NZ_JANQIH010000015.1 GCF_028282265.1 Allomuricauda sp. | reverse complement strand
ACCACAGGGACCACAGGGTGACCCCGGTGCAGATGGTGCCGACGGAGCCGACGGAGCGGTAGGACCAGCCGGACCCGCAGGGCCGCAGGGACCAGTCGGTCCTCCTCAGACTTTAAGTAAAGCAGGTACAACCATTACTTTAAGCGATGGCGGAGGATCTGTTGATGAAACGGTGACCAACTTGACCCAAAACAATGGGACCGGAGTAATTACATATACCAATGAAGAAAATACCAATCAAACAGCCAATGTGGTCGGAACCGAAACCAATAATAGTATCACCGTAGGTTCCAATGGTGGTGCTTTCTATGAAAGTCCCATCAAAGCCTTTGGAAAAATTGCTTCCAACGGAAATGTTACTAGGGCCACAGCAGGAATTACGGTTACTAAACTAGGTGGTAATGGCTACTACAGGGTAAATCTTCCAGCTGGTTTGGTTAGTGATGCCAATTACATCATACAGCTTTCCCAACCCAGTCGAGATGGATCAGGAAATGATGATCCCGGTATTTCTTACCGAAATCAGACCAGTACCAGTTTTGAAGTCATCATTGGGGATAATGATAATGGGGGAACCGATAGAAATCGATTCAACTCTGAATTTATGTTCACTGTATTGGACTTATAATTTTTTGAAATGAGAAGTATATTCATTACAGCCGCTTTTCTTGTAACAGTGAACTTGTTTGCCCAAACGCCAACTGCTGGTGACCTTGTTGGCATTCATAACGTTTCTACTACCGAAATGAACTCTATCGCCAATCCATTTGAGGGGTCTATGGTATACAATACCACCACAAATAGTATTCACTTTTACAGCAACTCCTCTTGGGTAGAGGTTCCCAATGTATCCAATAGTTATTTGGGCGCATTCCAGATAACGGGAGCGGGAAATCAGACCATCACAGGTGTTCCTTTCGAACCAAGAAGTGTTACTTTCCAGGCTTATGCCAATGTTGAAAGCTTCAATCTGAACTCCGATAATGCTGTAGGCAACAACAATCGTGGCATTGCCAATTCCTTTGGTTCTATGACAGGTTTTGCTAGAAATGATGGAGGTACTATTTCTGAACAAGTCATTTACGTGGGAGGTAGTGGAAACTCCATTAATGACATCTCCCGATATGCTTCCAATTCACACTCCATAGGGCTAAGGTATGGTAACCAAAACGGAGACAATTTAGGGGTTACCTCCGCCACAGTGACCAGCTTCAATTCTGATGGATTTTCATTGAATACCGACAGTTTTGCTGATGGAATAGTCGTAATCTTTCAAGCATTTAGATAGTATGATGAGGAATAGCCGTTCAATCCATATTTTAAGTTTGCTCGCATTGATTTCATACTCTAAAATCATTGCACAGGAGGCTTTTCATAATTATGGGAATTTGCAATTCCATTCAAGCGTTGAAGTAGGTTTCCATCTCGATTTGATTGATGACGGCTCTTTTGATAATAATCAAGGGCTAACCGGATTCTACAGCCCTGATATTCTTACCATCTCAGGTTCATCAAATCCTATTTTTGAAGATTTGGAAATCTTTACAGATAACGGACTTCAACTGGAAACTTGGGTGGGTGTTACCAACAATGCCAATTTTATTTCAGGAGATGTTATTACTTCAAAAACAAATTTGGATAGTTACCTGAATTTTATTGACGATGCATTTTTTACAGGCACAGGTGACAACAACCATGTCAATGGATATGCCGGAACTACCAATAAATCCTTGATAACTTTCCCCGTTGGGGAAGGTCAACGCATCCGACATTTGACCTTAAACTCTGTTGCAACAAACAATCTAGCAAGATGTGCTTACTTTTTTGAAGACCCGAATTCGCCTATTTCCTTAACCCAAACCTTTAACACAGACCTTACTTCTGAAGACGATTTGCAGGTAAACACCTTTGAATTCTGGAAGTTGGAAGGGGGCGTAAATTCCGTAGTTACACTTACCTGGGACACAAACAGCAATGCCATATTACTAGCAGAGTCCATTGAAAATCTTGTGGTGGTCGGTTGGAATAAAACCGATGCTGTTTGGGAAAACCTCGGGAGTACTTCAGTATCAGGAAATCTTGATAACGGAAGTGTCACATCCGACAGTTTTGTACCCGATGATTACGAGATTATAACTTTAGGAGGTACCGACAGCCTTCTCGAACCCTTTACTATTCTAGAACTGGACAATTATTTCATGACGCCTAACGGGGACGGTATCAATGATTTTCTGGTAATCGAAGGAATAGAAAACTTTCCCAGCAACACCCTGAACATTTACAACCGGTATGGTGTTCAGGTGTACTCAAAAATAAATTACAACAACGAGTTCAATGGAAAATCCAATAGAAGCTCAGTAATAAGCAGAGATTCAGGTCTATCTGCCGGAATTTACTTTTATGTGCTCACCGTAAACGATATTAGAGAAAAGTACCAAGGCTACTTGTACATCTCTGACTAATACATCAGGTCATTGTTGATTTTTACTTAAACCAGACTAAAAAATAGTTCTTAACTTCGGGAAAAATCGAATTGTTGCACATGCACAGAAGGAATTTTATTAAAAAGACCGCCGTCGCTGGGGCCGCCATTACTTTTCCTCCTTTCATTTATCCGCAAAAAATTTCTGAATACTCCATTGAAGAGTTGATGGGCAAGGCTGATATCGAGCTTTTTGGAGAAGGAATCAATTTGAGGGAAGAAGCTTATAACGCCTTCGTTCAGATGAAAAAAGCGGCTTATTCTGATGGATTTGATATAAAAATGGTATCAAGCTACCGCGATTTTTATAGACAGGAAGGCATTTGGGAACGAAAGTATATTAAATATACCGAAGAAGACGGAATGGAACCACTGGATGCTATTGACAAAATTATTGAATACTCCACCATACCAGGAACAAGTAGGCACCATTGGGGAACTGATATCGATATTATTGATGGTTACCCTGAAGTAACGGGAGGGGTGCTTGTACCCGAAAAATTTGAAGAAGGAGGCCCTTTCGAAGCCCTTAAAAAATGGTTGGACGAATATTCTGAAAGTTTCGGGTTCTATCTAGTCTATACCGATGAACCCAAACGAAGGGGATTCAAATATGAGCCTTGGCATTACAGCTATGCCCCTATTTCCATTCCAATGCTCACCGTTTTCCGCAAAAAGAACATTTTGAAGTTACTTCAAAACGAAGAGTTTGTCGGAAGCGAACATTTCACCACCGGATTCTTAAAATCATACATCCGCAACAATATTTTAGACATCAATCCAGAACTTTTATAGTCGGCTTTTTGTATCTTGAAGTGCATAGAACACTAACACTATGAGAAGAGGAAGCTGGAAAATACGCATTTTCATAGGCTTGGCGATTGTGGCATTCGCCTTCATTCAAAGATGTAACAACAAGGAGAAAAACCCTTATACGGGAAGAATCCAGAATATCAACATGAGTGCTGACCAAGAAATTGCCATTGGCCTTGAAAGTGCTCCGCAAATGGCCCAACAACATGGAGGCTTGTATCCTGACCAGCGTATGCAGGCTTTGGTAGATGCGGTAGGCAAAAAACTGGTTCAAAACAGCATTGCAAGGGAAACACCCTATCAGTTTGAATTTCATTTGCTAGCAGATGATCAAACCATTAATGCCTTTGCCTTGCCTGGCGGACAATGTTTCATAACCTATGCTCTTTTTTCCCAATTGAACGAAGCGCAACTTGCCGGGGTATTAGGTCACGAAATAGGGCATGTAATAGGAAGACATTCTGCAGAGCGAATTGCGGAAAGTAGCTTTTGGCAAACCTTGACCATGGGGGCAAGTGTGGGAGGTGATATGGGAGGATTGGTAAGCGGCATTGGTCAAAATACCCTTCTTAAAAATGGAAGAGGAGATGAATTGGAAAGTGACGAACTTGGAGTACTGCTTATGATTCAATCGGGTTATGATCCCTACCAGATGATTAAGGTAATGGAAATACTAAAAGCGGCTGCGGGCCCGAATAGAGTTCCAGAGTTCCAAAGCACGCATCCAGACCCGGAAAACCGTATTGGAAAGATTAGAGAAGCCATAGAAAAATATTCAGGTCGATAGAATTATAACGTTCATCGATAAAAACCAAAAAGTCAGGAGTTTTGTTTACCTTTGGGTAACCCCAAATCAAATTACCTTTCCCTTTTACCCATTTGTGCATACAAATACGAGAACGAATGGGGACACTATTACACTTTAAATCACTGTACCACGAGGCTTTTGACGATTGTAGGCCAAGTTTTTTGGTTCTTCTTCTGAAAATTTATGCCGTTTTCTGTGGAGTATTGTTAGGTATGGCCGTATATGCTTTTCTATATAGAGCATTTACCGGATTTGACTTTTAGAATTTTACACTCTTTTACACGAACACTATATAGTAAACGAGAAAAAAGCCCTTCCAAGTTGGAAGGGCTTTTTTAGAAATGAATAAACTCCTATTTATTTCTTCATAGCTGATTTTAATGCTTGTAGTGCTTCCATTGCACCTGAAAGCTCGGCATACTTAACCGCAGTATACCCCTTATCACATTTTTTCTTCAGGTTTGCCCCATTGGCCAACAAAAGTTCCACGATTTCCGCTCTATTGTAACGTGCAGCGTAATGAATGGGAGCCATGCCCAATGACTTTTTGTTCACATCCTCTCCAAGCTCAATTAATTTTTTAACGGTATCGACATCGCCTTTAACAATTGCTTTGCAAAAAGAACTGATTTCCATTGAAAAGACAGTGATGTCCGACACGTCATTAGTGGCGGTTGAATTGTTTGCGTTTACGCCCATAACCAAAAAAAGGCAGGCAGAAGCGACTGTTAGAAATGTTTTTTTCATGATGAATAATTTTTGATTATAAAAAAGTTTTATATCTAGATAGACTCTCCTTATCAGCAAATGTTACACGATTAACACTTATATAACTTAATTTTAACAAGAGCTCAGACTTATGCCTGAATATTTACCAAATTCGCAATAGCAAAAGGAACCAAAAATCTAGGGCATCAAAGCAGAACATAGTATTTTTGGTAACCAACTTGTAACAATGAAGAAAAAAGTTATTCTGATGATCTTGGATGGCTGGGGTAAATCTCCTGATCCCAAGGTCTCCGCAATAGCACATGCGGAAACTCCTTTTATCGACTCTCTCTATCAAAAATATCCAAATGCCAACCTTTTAACTGATGGAATGAATGTCGGTCTGCCTGAAGGGCAGATGGGAAACAGCGAAGTGGGGCATATGAACTTAGGTGCCGGAAGAATCGTATATCAAGACTTGGCAAAAATCAACAAAGCGGTTACAGAAAACACCCTTAAAGAGGAACCTGTCTTAAAAGAGGCCTTCAAATATGCCATTGAACATGATAAATCGGTCCATTTCTTAGGACTCGTCAGTGATGGTGGTGTACACAGCCATATTGATCATTTGAAAGCCTTGGTTCAGGCTTTTGATGAAGTTGGCGGTGGGGCCGGAAATGGTTTTGTTCACGCTTTTACCGATGGCAGGGATGTTGACCCAAAAAGTGGAAAAGCTTTTTTAAAAGATTTAACCGGATTCTGTTCCAACAAAAACACCAAACTTGCTTCAGTGGTTGGCCGTTACTATGCCATGGACCGTGACAAACGCTGGGAGCGGGTAAAACTAGCTTACGATTTGGTTGTAAATGCGGATGGAAAAAAAATTACCGATGTCGAGCAGGCCATGCAAGACAGTTATGACGAGGGAGTAACGGATGAGTTCATCAAACCTCTGGTAGTTGTCAATTCCGATAATCAACCCTTAACCAAAATTCAAGAAGGCGATGTGGTCGTTTTCTTCAACTTTAGAACAGATAGAGGTCGAGAACTGACCATGGCATTGAGTCAGCAAGATTTTCATGAGCAAAACATGCACAAACTGAATCTTTATTACGTGACAATGACCAATTATGACGACACGTTCGAGGGGATCAAGGTGGTGTACGATAAAGCGAACATAAAGGATACTCTTGGTGAAATATTGGCCAAAGCTGGCAAAAAACAAATCCGCATAGCGGAGACAGAAAAATATCCACATGTTACTTTCTTTTTCAATGGAGGGCGTGAAGAGCCTTTTGAAGGGGAAGAACGCATTTTATGTCCATCACCCAAAGTGGCTACCTACGACTTAAAACCGGAAATGAGCGCCTACGAAATTCGAGATGCCATCATTCCGGAACTAAAAAAAGGAGAAGCCGATTTTGTCTGCCTCAATTTTGCCAATCCTGACATGGTCGGTCATACCGGAGTTATGGAGGCAGCGATTAAGGCCTGTGAGACCGTTGACCAATGCGCTAAAGATGTCATCAACACAGGCTCTGAAAATGGTTACTCGACCATAGTTATTGCTGACCACGGGAATTGTGATACCATGATCAACCCCGATGGAACTCCAAACACGGCCCATACCACCAATCCGGTTCCCTTAATTCTTGTTGACCATGACCTCAAAACCATATCCGATGGGGTACTTGGCGATATAGCTCCGACCATTCTTGCACTTATGGGATTGGATAAATCCGAC
>NZ_JANQIH010000091.1 GCF_028282265.1 Allomuricauda sp. | reverse complement strand
GGTCAACCGTTGATATAGCGATTCAGGAGAAGCATTAAAGCGTTTGGTCATTCTGGCCAAGAACATTTTATCAAATTTTGGCTTTTTCAAAAACCGATCAAGATACTGACCTAAAAGTTTTCTGGGAATGATAAGTGCCCCTGCAAAATAAGAAGCGAAAAGATTATTGAGTACCTGATCGAAATTTTCAAACTTTATCCAAGTAAAGGTGTATAAGCGCTCGCTTATCTTTAAATAGTTATAACCGATTTCCTTGGCGTAGATAAAGGTGCGCTGCGCTTCGTCAACATGATCGGCCACCAGCAAAGTTTTTGTTTTTGGAACGAAGATGGAACGCAGATTATCCAGTTCTTTATGTTTGATGAGATCTTCGTTATTGATAGTGTATCCGTACTCTTCAACTAGTATTTCCTCCAATTCCAGGGAAGAAACAGATTTTTTAAGGTCGATTTGATAGGCCTCGGCAAATTTTAAGACTTCAGCTTCCAGTTCTGGGAAAAAGTTTTGGTTGGCTTCTTGATATGATCGTAAAGCTGCTAGGTAAAAACTCTCCTTTCCAAAGTCATAATGTTTTGCAATTTCTATGACGGTGCTGATGAACGCGTTCACCTTTGTAGGGGCATTGGCCACAATATCAATAAGGTCACCTTCTTTAATGCCAAAAAGCTCTAAAGGTAGTTCCTTTAGGATTTTGGATTGAAGCAGTTCCCCAACCGGGGCCAGATTCTTATCAAGTTTTAGGGAAACCAGATTGTCGTAGGGAACCTCCAGCTTTTCGGCAAGCAGGGCAATTTTGTCCGTTTTGGGATATTTTTTGCCCTTTTCAATCTCATTCAAATAAGATTTTGAAAGTCCTGTAAGCTTGGACAGCCCAAAAAGGGATAGGTTCTTTTTGCCACGTATTTGTTTGAGCTTTAACCCAAAAATAAGTTTGATGTACTCTTCTTCCATTTTTCGCAATCAAAGATAGTGTATTTTGCGAATAACGTAAAAATAGCGTATTTTATCTATTTAGCGAACGTTCGCTTGTTTTTTTCGAAACTTTGATCTATCCTTGTATTCACAAAATCAGTTTGTCATGGAAAATACTTTGCTTACACCCACCGATCTTCAGTTTTCAAAAGAAGTAACCAACTATTATCCAGAGTTGCTTATGGATGGCGCTTTGGAGTTCGTTATAGAATTACATCAAAAATTCAATAGGGAACGCCTACAGCTGGTGGAAAAGCGATTGAGACAACAGGCTAAATTCGATAAGGGGATAATGCCTTCGTTCCCTTTGGAAACCGAAGAAACGCGAAAAGCCGAATGGCAGGTGAAGCATATTCCAGAAGACCTTCTTGACCGAAGAGTGGAAATCACCGGTCCCGTAGAGCGAAAGATGGTCATCAATGCCCTGAACTCTGGCGCTAAAACCTTCATGGCAGATTTTGAGGATAGTAATGCACCTACTTGGGACAACTGCCTTCAAGGACAACAAAACTTGATCGATGCCAATAAAAGGACTATTTCCCATTATGATGCGAAAAAAGATAAATCCTATCTATTAAACGATGAGGTAGCAGTGCTTTTGGTACGCCCCCGCGGACTTCATTTGAATGAGCGTCATGTTTTGATCAATGGCGAAGAAACGTCAGGCAGTCTTTTTGATTTTGCCCTTTATGTGTTCCACAATACCAGAACACTTATGAATCGAGGTTCGGCACCCTATTTTTACCTGCCCAAACTCGAGCATTACCTAGAGGCCAGATGGTGGGACGAGGTCTTCACTTTCGCAGAAGAATATTTGGGAGTTCCCGTTGGAACGTTCAAGGCTACGATTTTAATCGAGACCATTACGGCTAGCTTTCAATTGGATGAAATTATCTACGAATTAAAAAATCATATAGTCGGGTTGAACTGTGGTCGCTGGGATTATATTTTCTCTTACATCAAAAAGTTTAGAAACCATCCAGAATTCATTCTACCCAATCGTGATCAGGTCACTATGACCGTCCCGTTTATGGATGCCTATTCCCGATTGGTGATTCAACGATGTCATAAAAGGGGCATTCACGCTATGGGGGGCATGGCAGCTCAGATTCCAATCAAAAATGACCCAATAGCTAATAAGAAAGCACTCGAAAAAGTGCGTTTAGATAAAGAAAGGGAAGTGAAAAACGGTCATGATGGTACTTGGGTGGCCCACCCCGGACTGGTCTCCATAGCCATGGACGAGTTTAATAAGCATATGCCCGAAGCGAACCAAATCGATACAATACTGCGGGAAAACGACAACATTTCTGAAGCTGATTTAATTGCTATTCCAAAAGGAACCATCACCGAAACAGGGATTAGAAAAAACATGAATGTCGGTATTCTCTATCTAGAGGCATGGTTACGCGGTAACGGATGTGTTGCGTTGTACAACCTTATGGAAGACGCAGCCACTGCAGAGATATCCCGAACTCAGTTATGGCAATGGAGAAAATTTAGCGCCCAATTGGAGGACGGTAGAAGATTTACTGATGAGCTTTATGCTCAAATTTTTGAAGAAGAAAAAGAAAAAATTATTCACCTAGTAGGTGAGGCCAATATGGGCAACACCCAATTTGAAAAGGCTTTTGAATTATTCGACACGCTCGTTAGGACTAGGGAGTTTGAAGAGTTCCTGACACTCAAAGCCTATCGTGAAATCGCTTAAACTGTATTATCATCAACAACAAAAAAATCCCAAGAATGCGCGAACATTACAAGGGATTCATATCAAATTCGAAATTTAAAATTATGGAAAAAAAGGAAAGGATTCAAGCGTTGCTTACCGATTGGACGGTAAACCCCAGATGGAAAGGTGTCGAGAGACCTTACACCGCTGAAGAAGTCATAACACTTCGAGGGTCTTATGAGATAGATTATTCAATTGCCAGAATGGGGGCTGAAAAACTTTGGAAAAAACTCAATTCCCAAGATTTTGTTGCCGGTTTGGGGGCCTTAACAGGCAATCAGGCCATTCAAGAAGTTGAGGCAGGTCTTGAGGCTATTTACCTCAGTGGATGGCAAGTGGCTGCCGATGCCAACTTGGCTGGTGAAATGTACCCTGATCAGTCCTTGTATCCGGCCAATAGCGTTCCCATGGTAGTAAAACGAATCAACAATGCCCTACTTCGTGCGGATCAAATTCAGGTAGTGAACGGTGTGGAAAGCAAAAAGGATTACTTGGTTCCTATAGTTGCAGATGCAGAAGCTGGTTTTGGCGGAAATCTCAATGCTTTTGAATTGATGAAATCCATGATAGAAAGTGGTGCGGCCGGTGTTCACTTTGAAGATCAGTTGAGTTCTGCTAAAAAATGTGGACACTTGGGTGGTAAGGTACTGGTTCCCACGCAAGAAGCCGTTAATAAGTTGATTGCGGCCCGTTTGGCGGCTGACGTTATGGGAGTACCTACCGTAATTATCGCCCGAACTGATGCAGACGCGGCTAATCTTTTGACCAGTGATATTGACGAAAGAGATCATAAATTCATCACAGGGGAACGTTCTCCAGAAGGCTTCTTCTATGTGAAAAACGGACTGGAACAAGGTATTGACCGAGGGTTAAGTTATGCGCCTTTTGCTGACTTGATTTGGTTGGAAACTTCTACTCCGGATTTGGAACAGGCAAGAAAGTTTGCTGAGGGAATCCACGCTCAATATCCCGATAAAATGTTAGCCTACAATTGCTCTCCTTCATTTAACTGGGCGGCCAAGCTTAGTAAAGAGGAAATGGAAACTTTTAGGGAAGAATTGGCAGCAATGGGCTATAAATTTCAGTTCATTACACTGGCTGGTTTCCATGCGCTCAATACCAGTATGTTTGAATTGAGCAAAGCCTATAAAGAAAAAGGTATGGCTGGATATTCAGAACTACAGGAAAGGGAATTTGCCCTTCAAGAACATGGATTTAAAGCCGTAAAACATCAAGGTTTTGTGGGAACAGGATATTTTGATACTGTTCAGAACATTGTTACCTCCGGTACCGCGAGTACCGTTGCTATGAAAGGAAGCACAGAGACTGCTCAATTCTGATGCGTTCTAATTTAGTTGGTTAGCAAATGCCCCATTTCGGGGCATTTGTTTTGATTAAACGAAAAAGTTAAAAAAATCTTAAATTTTTTAAAATTCGCGTCGTTATATTGGGTATCTTAGTGTTGTTAATTTTACGAGAAACGCGTAATGTTCCGAAAATTTATTGAGAGAGTAGGAGTAATGAACTGCATCATGCTTCTAGTGGTAGTATCGATTATCATCGTCTCTGAAGTACTTTTCCTTACAGGAAACAAAATGGATGCGATTTTCATAGCATTCTGGGCACCGACCATTCTGGGTTTTATGAATTACTTGAAATATAAAAAGTAATGGATTTTGTCCTTCTTTATTCTATTATAGTTGCCATTATATTTTTGGCCTGGCTGCTGTTCATCATTAGGATGTATAGAAAGATAAAGGACTGACTGTAATCAGGAAGAGTTTACGTAGTAAAATGGGTGGCCACTTCCAACTTAGTTTTCTTCATTAAATAAGAACCTAGTATTCTCTGCGTTTCTGGAGTGTTTTTTTGGGGGATGATGAATGCCTCAATATCTTCAATCGATTTTATCTCTATTTCATTGCTGACAAAACCGTATCCTCTGTATTGTTCCTCATTTATTAAAACAAAGGCGTTCTCGTTTTCATGCCTCCCTTTTTCCTTAAGAATTCTGGTCCCAGTTTCCTTTGTGCTTAAATCAGCTATCACTTCATCAACCTTTTGATTGTAAGCCTCAATACTTTCTTTTCCCGAGCAAATCCCTTCACAAAAAGTATCTTCATAAAAAGAACAATCGGCCTCGGTAACCTGTAAATGACAATACTTTGGGCATAGGCTATAATCCATGCAAATCTGCTTTAGAAACAATCTACAGTCTGTGAGATTATAAAAGACCTTCAGGGGTTGTGGAACTGATTTTAAGGTATTGAAAGCCAAATGTTTTATTCCTTTTCGGTCCTCATAACAAAAAATACCGAATTGTTTTATCGTTCTCTTTTGGGCCCTGTTATAAATGGGATAGTGTCTTTTGATTTCGGCAGATTCCATCAAAAGCGCTACCAACTCACTTCCTGAAAGCTCAAAATCAATGTTGGCGGTTTCCCTACACATTCGAATTTCTCTTTCACTCTTGTCGTAGAAATGTCCCAAGACACGTTTTTTTAGGTTGATGGCCTTTCCCACATAAATAATGGAACCATTTATATCCTTAAAATAATATACTCCTGGCTTTTGTGGGATAGCGTCAATAGCAGATTTTGGAAGATGTGGAGGCAGCGTAGCTTCTTGACTTCTGGCGTTTAAGAATTTTTGAAATACAGGCTCTGAATGAGGCGTAGCCAACAGTTTTTGGAACAATAATACGGTTGCATGTGCATCCCCACGGGCCCGATGCCTATCGGTAAGCGGTATCCCCACAGAAGAACAGAGTTTTCCCAAGCTGTAAGAGTGCAAACCTGGAATCAGTTTGCGCGAAAGCCGAACTGTACACAGTTTTTTTCGTACAAAATCAACTCCGAGTTGTCTAAACTCTTCCTTTATCACACCGTAATCAAAATTAACAGCATGAGCTACAAATATACAGTCTTGGGTAAGTCTTAAAACTTCTTTGGCTATTTCAGAAAAGGTGGGTGCGGTCTTGACCATTTGGTCATCGATACCCGTTAATCCAGTAATGAAATAGGGAATCGGGGACTGCGGATTGACCAAGGAAACAAATTCATCCACAATTTGGGCACCATCAAACTTAAAAATGGCGATTTCGGTAATCTTATTTCCCTTTATGCCATTTCCGGTGGTTTCTATATCAATGATGGTGTACACCTGACTAAGTTAGCCAGAAAATTTGGGATGTATGGTTCATCCAATATTACAAAAGGGTATCCCTTCCCAATACCGACATAATGAAAAAAACAGTAATCGAAATAATAAAACAGCTTATAGCGGCTATTCGGTTGTCGTTTATGGAAAACTCTTTTTTAACGCGAAGTACTAATGTTTTCATGGGGTTTCTTTTGTTCCAAAATTGGCGAGGAACCTCAGGCAGGCAAAAAGCAATCGGTTAATGTAAAGAACTTGGGTTGAATGACTTATTGCTCAATTTTTATCGAATAAAGGTGCGTTTGGCCTAATTTTTTAAAGGAGAAAAGCCTGTCTTTCATCGTTTTTATATTTCGGAAGAAGTAACCATGAAGCTATTTTCCATAATTATTTGTAAGATGTTGGTTATACTTTTAAAGTTTAAAACCGTACATTAAAAGGAGCCATTGGTCCATTGAAAGATTGCATCCCTAAAATGTGCGGCTGTATTTCTTGTACAATGATTACATTGGTACGGAATGACGGATTTGCAATCTCTTCAAAATGTTTCAGGTACAACCTGATTCGAATTTTCCGTTATTCCATTTTATAAATATCCAACCTCTTTAATGGCACCAAGTGTTTGACAGGGATATTTCGGCCAAATTCTCGGAATATCCTGAAAACCAAAAATCTAACGAAGCAAAACTATAGAACTATGGTAGTTATTTTAGACAATGGGCATGGAGGTTTGATCAATGGGGTATATCAAACCCCTGGAAAACGTAGTCCTATTTGGAATGACGGTTCTCAACTGTTTGAGGGAGAGTTCAATCGCGCAATAGTAAACCTGGTCATTGATGAATTGACACGGTTGGGAATAAACTATGTGAACATTGCCCCAGAATACCGTGACGTCAGTTTAGGCACCCGGGTGAATAGGGCCAATAACCTTGACATCAAAGACAGCTTTTATGTAAGCGTCCACTCCAATGCGGGAGGTGGGCATGGTTCAGAATTTTTCACCTCTCCGGGAAGTACCAAGAGTGACCAAATCGCGACGATTTTTGGCGAGGAGTACCAAAAAGTATTTCCAAACAGGGCGTTGCGGGCTGATTTTTCGGATGGTGATTTGGATAAAGAACAACGCTTTTTTGTATTAACCCAGACCCGGATGCCCTCCATTTTAACGGAGAATTTTTTTATGGATAATGAAGAGGAGTGTAAAAATCTTTTGATGACAAGGGTTGGAAGAGACCAGATTGCCCAATACCATGTGAGTGCCATTCTACGTGTAAAAAACGAACTTTATTAATTCTGAAGCTATGGAAAGAATTATGTCTTCCCAAACGAGCTTATTAATAGGGTTAAGCGCACTACTTTTTCTTGTGTCATGCGACGCAGCCAGAATGGCTTCCTATGACCCATACGCCCATCAAAAATCTATGGAGGTAAGAATGAAAGCCTCCAAATTAATCGATAAGAGTATAGAACCTTTTGAAAATCATGCCGAAGAGGTTGAAAACCTTTTATTGGAGATGGATAAGGTAAAGACATACGAACAAAATAGGTCCAATAATGGAATTTCATTTCGTATGTGGCAATTGTTGGCAGATGAGAACAGGTTCTCCTTGGCAGGATTTATCAAAAAGTGGAGGGAGAAGGGTCGACTTTCAAAAACCTTTGTTGAAGAATCGAAGCAACAAATTATGGAAGGGATAGACCTTTTGATATGGTTTGAAGGTAAAAAGGATGCAGAATCAAAATTACGTTTAGAGAATTTCATTTCAACGACCAGTAATAAGTTCGAATATGGATTTTGAGCAAACGCTAAGTCAGCTTAAAGAATCTCTATTTCATATTCTTGGGGATGAGTACTTTGAGTTCAAAGAGGAATCGAAAAAAGACATAGAGGTTTTCATAAATGATTCCAAGGACAAGCTAGAAAGATGGACAAGACTACTCACCGAAGGTGCCATTTGTATGGATGATTATGAATGGCTGTTGAAAAGTCAAAGAGACCTTTTGGTGCTTACAGAATTGGAAAAAGCGGGTATCTCTAAAATACGCTTGGGCCATTTGAAAAGTAAAATGGTCAAAGCCATGGTAAATATAGGGAGAGGACTTTTTTTAGACATCAAATGAACCAGCAATCATCTAAAAACCAATGCTTTTTATTGCTTTAAAGTAGTATTTATCATAAGTGAATGTGTAAAGGCAAAAATCAATATTTTAGAGAATAGTTTCCCCTTAACAATTCTGAATTTTTGATAAAAATGGACAAGAAAAACACGTTTCATATCGGTATTACTATGGCAGGTGCTGTTTCGGCTGGGGCATTTTCTGCAGGATTTATGGACTATCTTCTAGAGGCTTTGGAACTTTGGGAAGAACACAAAAAAATCATTAGGGATAAGCTGAAAAAAGGAGAGACCCTAACCGATTTTGAGAAAAAGATTCCTTTGCATAATGTTTGCATCGATGCCCTTGGGGGAGCTTCAGCGGGGGGAATGGTTGGGGTAATCACCGCCCTTTCTACCTTTTCTGAAATGAAACCGGTAAAAGAACCATCTGACACAAAAACCGGCAATATACTTTATGATAGCTGGGTTTTGCTTGATGATGACCCTGAGGGGGGCGAAGCAACCTTTGAAAAAATGCTTGGAATTGGAGATATCGAAAACAATAAGTCCGGAGTTCCTTCTCTTCTGAATACCGAGCCCATAGACCGAATAGCGGACAGGGTTTTTGATGCATTGGTCAATCGCGATGACAAAAAGGAAAGGGCTTCTTACATTTCTGAAGACTTAAGGGTGCTGGTGACGTTATGCAGCCTCAGGGGAATACCTTTTGAACTGAATTTTGAAAACTTTATTTCCTCCCATTTTCCCCACTCACCAGGGCATCGCATGAATGAACATATGATTGTGGCCCATTTTAAACTAAAGTATCGAGAGAAGGACAAAGACCTATTCCTGAATTTTGATCCCTATGATGATGAAGCGAAGGAACTACTTAAATTATGTACCAAAGCCACTGGTGCATTTCCAATAGGACTGGCGCCCCGACAATTCAAGGGCAAGCTGTCCAAAGAATACATCAAGAACTGTATTTTAAGGAACCTTCCGGTTCGGGAGAAAGAAGCCTTGGAAATACATTTGGATGATGAACACTTTGACTTTACCAATGTCGATGGCGGAACCATTAATAATGAACCATATTCCGAAGTAGTGCAAACATTGGAGAGCATGAACCCACCCTATAACTCAAAGCTTCCGATGTACGGCACAATAATGGTTGACCCGTTTCCCAATTTCTATAATCAAGATGAGCCGGCAAGTGTTGTGGAAGAAACGGCTTCCCAAGGGTTTCAGGAAAACATCTGGGATGTCATCCCGAAACTGTATACTACCCTCAGACAGCAGGTAAGAGTCAAACATTCAGGCTCGTTCTACAAAGATTATTTCAGGTTATTGATATTCCCTGTAAAGTGGGAACAAATGGGAAAATTGAGCGACCATCCACCGATTTCGTGTGCCGCCCTAGGAGGTTTTGGAGGATTTTTGGATATAGAGTTCAGGAAACATGATTTTTTCTTGGGACGCAACAATGCCCGGAATTTCTTAAGGGCATTTTTCATGTTGGAGTATAATAAAAACGAGTTGCACCCATTGTTCGAAAACCTGTCTAAAGAATCGATCAATACCTTCAGAAGAAAGGTCGGGGATACTATTTACTTTCCGATTATTCCCGATATCAATTTTATAGAGGACAAGGAAAATGATGATACCAACCCCTTTAAGTACACCATAGAGGATTTTCCCAAATTGAGGGCGGACTACCTCAATGGGATAGAGCCTTTATTGCGAAAGCGGGTTAAAAAAATCATTTCCTATGAAATCGATTCCCGGTTTGGTAAAAAATGGGTACTCCGTTTAGTGCTAAAGTTGTTCCTGGGTTATGCCACAAAGCGCATTTCAAAAAAAGTTATCAGTCTAATTGAAGAAGATTTAAGAAAAAGAAAAATGCTGTAATCTAAGTCGAAAACCACAATTTTAAAAATTACCCAAATCGAACCATGAAATCAATAATTTACCTACCGGGCATTGGTGGCAAAAACCATAATGACTCAGCCCATGAATACGCGAAAAGATATTTGTACGCTATGGATAGAGCGGGGTCGGATAAGTCAAAAAAGTATAATCTAGAAGAGGATCAACTGTACTTTGGATTGGCCGATTTTTTTAAGGCTCCGGTCACTTCCATTTTTGAGCATGGTTTAGAGGATGATGACGAAGGGGTGGAAGTGTGCAGAATCTATGAATGCTCCTACGATGAGGACTTGACCAAAAAATTTGAAAAAAAGAATGTTTTTCGAAAGTTGATTCTAGTTTTGATTATTCTATTTTCAAAAACTTGGGTTTTACTAAAGGTAATTTTTAAAAGGAATTCCTTAAGCGGAAAGAAGAAGTTAGAAATTGTATATTTTCTTGCGTTCATGTTTTTGATTGCCGCATTTGCTCTTATTTTATTTCCTACGGCAGTCACTTCATTGACAGATATTTTTACTAAAACTCTTCCAAGCGACTCTGCATTATCAAAAGAAATAGCTGAAAAAATAGCGCCTTGGACAAAGTATACGCACTGGATAATCGCGGGACTTACCTTGTTTACAGCAATAATTCCAAAATTCAAAAAAAACATTTCAAAGAAAGCCACTGACTTTCTTTGTATTGACTCCTATCTGACCATGGGAAACAGTAAACTGGAACTTATGGGCAAAGTAGAAAGTCTTGTTGAGAAAATACTGGAAGAGGACAATTGCGATTCCCTGGAGATTCACAGTTATGGTTTTGGAGGAATAGTGCTAATAGACTGTCTGTTTCCCTATGGAAACAAATCGAATTATCGGTTAAGCAACGAAGTAAAGCAAATCGTAACGATTAGATGCCCCTATCACATCATTTCAACTTACTATCCTAATTACTTTAAAAAACGCAATATACAGAAGAACATGGCCCTCGAGCGTTGGTTCAATATTTTTTCGGAGACAGATATTTTATCATCCAATTTTGAAACTGCAATCAATAAGGATAAGGACTTCTTAAAAATGTCTGAAATGGAGCTTCCCATAAAAAATCTTTCTTATGAAATCATAAATACCGAAAAGCTTGGATTCTGGAAATACCTAAGATTGCTCAGTTTTAAAACCCACCAAACGTATTGGGGTGAAAGTACCATGACATCAAATTGTCTCTACCTAATTATGGAGAAAACCTTAGAGGAAGAACCGTCATAAGAAATATGATTTATAGGGGTAGCTGTTTTTAATTCCGCTCTTTTCAAAAATCGAACTATTGATCAAGCTTGACCATTTGTCCATTGAAAACCTATATCCCTAAAACAGAAACCTGTATTTCGCTTACATTTTATACATTCGAAATGAATAGCGGTCTATTCAACCTCTTCAATCTTGTTTCGATGATCTTTGCTGATGATTCTCGAAGTTTCACCCTCTATTCTTAAGAAGGAAAGGACATTTTCCTAATTACAAGCAATCCTTTTGAAATCAAGGAGGCACCCATTTAAGCACGAAAATCATACGTGAAGAATGTGTTGCCTATTACAAGTTAATAAATTGAAAACCTAAAAAATGGCGAAAGAAGTATTACCCGAGGTATTAATGAACTCAGTTTTGGGAAAGTTATACGATGTCTTGACCAATGGTAATGAAGTGGTACCGAAATCCGACGACAATTATTTGGCATGGTTACCCGTGGGAATTCCCTTCCCTAAAGAGGAACTGGAGTTTTTATCGACCGGTTTCACCGGTATTTACAGAGAACCTGAACCCAAACCCTTAAGAGAAGGTCAAGAGCCAACCCCCAAAAGAGAGAAGACCACTGAAGAGATAAATCAGTTACTGGCACAAGATGTGACCCGCAAATACATGCAGGCCGAAAACTTGGCGCGATTGTGTGATATGGTGCCTGACACCAGTGGTGTCCGTGGCAATGTCACCATGAACAAATGGGAGCAGGAAAACAGCTTGAGTCTTGCTTATCAGCACATCTTAAAATTTAGCCAAGTTGCCAATTTTGAACCCGATGAAAAAACCAGGGCCAAAATTGAGCGATTACGTGGATTGCTTCAAGAAAAGAAGATAAAGAAAAACATTGTAACGGAAGAAGAGGAAGAAGTACTTGAAGAAACTCCATTGGTCAAAAAATACAATGAAAAGCTTCAAAACTATCTCAATGTCGCTCTCGAATACAACACTTACCGGGTAAATGCACTTGCAGGTAAAGATCCTGCAGCAGTTCATTTTTGGGCTATGAATGCCAATATTCTTCGAAACAAAGTGATGGCTGCTAAAAATGATTGGATTACCAACGGATATAAGGAAGAGTATGACCAAATAGCAGCCTATATTGCCCAAGTTGAGGGCAGAAGCATGCTTACGCTAAAACAACAATATATTGATGAATTGGATAAGGCGAGGCTTACCGGGCCTTCATCAGGGTCTGATTTCTTTTATACATCTTTATTGCCAGGAGGTTTTGCCGATACTGATAATGGCTGGACCGAATTTACTTTCAGCCAGAGCGACTATGCTGCCAATTATAAGTTCAATTCAAAGAAAGGTGGGGGCGGAGCCTCTCTTTCTTTGGGTTCCGTCAGAGTAGGTGGCCGGGGGGATCACGAAAAAAAGAAAACTTCCCAAAAAATAGATGTTTCCACGTTCAGATTGAGCTTTAAGATTTGTCAGGTCCCCATTAGCAGGCCATGGTTCAATGTAAATTTTTTGACTAGCAAATATTGGAGATTCGACCAGAACAATACAGAGTTCAAGGATAATATGGTTTCTGATGGGGGTTCGCCTGCAGAGGGCATGATTCCAGCATTCACTACTACAGCAATTTTTGTAAAGGACCTGCATCTCCATTTTGGAGAACGCAACAAGGAAATCAAGTCCCAAATAGATGAGGCCAGTGGTGGTGGGTATGTATCGTGGGGCCCTTTTCATGCTGGAGGACACTATGAATCACATAAACAAAATCGCAACGTTGAATCGCACCGTGAGTCACAGGGAATCAAAATAAAGGGGATGCAGCTTATAGGCTTTAAATGCCATGTGCTGAAAAAATCTCCTGACCCAAAACCGGACGTCCCTGAGTGGGTATAAACCTTTATTGGATAAATGTCCCAATTAGCCACCATATTCGAAAAGATAAGGGAGGACTTTTTTGAGAATCACCTAAAACCAAATGAAATGGAGAAGTATGATTTGATTTTTTCTCCCTTTTCCACAGGTTTTACATATGATGATTTCTTATTTCTTGATTCCAATATGGCGGAAAAGAATGCTCTTCGATATCTGGATGAACTATTGGAATTTTCACAGATTGCAAACACAATTCCACGAGAATCCAATTATTGGGCAGTATCGGACCATTCGGATTATTTGTTCCATCCATATCGAAATATTCTATCCAGCCTAAAACTTATGGATATGGATACCCTTACGGTTGAAATGCTATATGACCATCCTATTTTTCTATTGGCCTTGAATGCTATTGATGAAAAATTAAATAGTGCTTATCGGCCATTCTTTGAGCATCGGTCAAAGTTGGTCGGAGAAATTGAAGAGCTCAAAAAAAACCTTATGCATTCAAATCGTATTGAGGTTCATTCTCAAATCAAGATAAAGGAAGAATGTCTTTTAAAGCTTCGGGAAAGCTGGACTCTGGAAGGCAGTAAAAAAGAAACGGAAGAAAAAGTGCTTTCAATCGTAAAAGACGAATTCAAAAGATTTTTGAAAGGATTTATTGAAATAAAAGGTCGCATGGAAGCTTCCATAAGGGAACATGTGGGAAGTGGATCCACTTTTTATTTGACCTCATGTTCACCAAATAATCTTTATCGGGGAGAGCTCCTCAAATGGAAGAAAATCATATTGAAAAAGCCTGAGATCAATCAACTTGCCCAAAAAGACTGTTCATCATATGAAACCATCTTGGGGTCTTCTGAATTTACCAAATTGGAGGTTGATTCGATAAGTTTTGAACTGCTCTTTGCGAATGTTGTACGCCCTTGGTTTGATGAATCAATTTTGAAGTCCCCCTATTGGGATATCAATGTTTTGAACAAAGCGGACATAAACATCCCCAGGATTACAAGCAAATTGGTGTTTGTTAGGAATGTTGATGTCAAATTACAGGGAAAATCCGCTGTCAATAAGGTATCGCTTACTAAAAAAACAATCGACACTATCGGACCTTTTGTTGTACAAAAACAGTCCGTAAACTCTAATGGTCGTTTTCGGCTTTGTTCAGTAAACAAGTCACTTCAATTGGACCGTGCTACGGTCCTTAGGGTTGGTTCGAAATTAAAAAGGAAAACTAGGGCGAAGGACTTAAAGTCCGTGATAATACAAAAACAAAGACAGTTTACAAAACTGGCACCTAGACTGAAATCATCTGTAAGAGCAGATAGGCCAAAGGCTAGGAGTAAACCTGTTTATAGCGCGAGAGGATTTCGTTACGAAGAAAGTAAAAAAGCTAGGGCCACTGTTGCTAGGGCAACCCGAAACACATGGCTTAAAAAAGAAAAGGAGGAAAGTCGACCATTGGAATCCTTACAACTAATTGGAGTTGTTTCCAAGCAGATTACAAGTTTCCCAAACCCGATTCAAGGGGCAGATTACCTCTGAGGTATAACAATCAGACCGATTAAATACAATTATAAAAAACAAGAAAATGTCATATAAAATAATAAAGGCTGCCCTAAACGGGCAAAAAGGTTACCAGGGAAAATGTTATTTGTTCAACGGACAAAAATATGTAAGATATAACTGGGCAAGGGACAAACCGGACAAAGACTACCCAAAAAATCTCTCCCTTTGGAAACTTAAAGGTGATTTTTCCAAAGGTATAGATGCCGCAATCAATGGTAGGTGTCAATTTGAAGGTTTTGGATACTTGTTCAAAGGTGATAAATATGTGAAATATGATTGGGAGCAAGATTGTCCGGTTGGTCGTCCCAGGTCACTGAAAATTTGGGGACTTAAGGAGTCTTTTTCTAAAAATATTGACGCTGCTTGTAACGGGAAAGGCATTTACTCCAATTTTGGCTATCTATTTAAGGGAAAAAAATATATAAAATACGATTGGAAGAAAGATGCACCGTCCGATGGGAAACTGCGGGATATTTCACTTTGGAACTTCCCGACTGAGTTCCTTTCTGGTGTGGACGCGGCCATGGACGGTGACGGTCCTTTTTCGAATTACACCTATTTTTTCAAGAACAATAAATATGTGAGATACGATTGGAAAACCTATACTTGCCATGGCCCTTTCTCAATAAGGAAAGATTGGAGAATTGAGAATACTTTGGAATATGAAGTAAAGCGACTCTATAAGAATTTTGGACTTAAAGACAAGATTGATTTCAAGGCTTTTCGATTAGCCTATTTAGGTCAAGAGTATATTGGAAAAAAATGTAATACGTATCATCTTCCCAGCAAAGTCGAATTAGGTGAAGGCTTGGCCAACCTGGGAGATTTTATGTCCAATTATCTTGGAATTATTGACCTTACAAAACCTTCTAACGAGCCCAGATTTACGGTTTTGCATTTGCCAAGCTTAAAAGTAAAAAACTACATTCGTGCTTTTCATGGAATTGGAGCCTCGGGCTTGACTAAGGAAAGTCGTCGTTATGTTCGGCGCTTCTCAAATTCGAGGACTGACAATAAGGCCTGTTTTGGTTTTTTTGTTGCAGGTCGGACCTATGCGACGAAACACGGAGAAGATAGGGCCTATCTTAAATTGTATGGCATTGAGCGCTGGTTAAATGATAAGGCCCATGACAAAGACTTCATTATCCATACAGTGGTTTCGGATATGGAAAAAAGTGGTTATCACAATGACACGCATAGAGCCAGCATGGCAATAGACGTAAAAGGTAGCGAATGGGTGAATGGTCAATGGACAAATCCAATTTTGGAGAAATTGAAAGAGGGTTCCTTAATTTTCATATATGCACCTCCCAAACATGCAGTATTTGAAAATGGAGTTGATTATTTCAAAAACTCGGAAATGTCATCTTGCTTGGAAGAACTGGCAAGGCACTCTTTTGGAGCCCTCCGGAGGGACTAGAACCTATCTTTTAAAACGCCGGTAAATATCAACTTTCGGTCACCTCTGAAAATTATGCTCGCCTAAAAGGTAACTCTGTCCAATAAAACAAGGTTCGATTCCTAACACAACTTCAAATACGAACAAATCCTGGTATTGCGTATATGTTAAATTAAGATGTTTGTCGTCTCAAAAACCGTTGGTTTAAGGTGACATTACATTTTTTGAATTTCAGCTTAGGAAATACGTTTCCGCATCTATTGGCCATTGTACAACTAATTGACATTTTTTGTCAATTTTTTTTACACTTAAATGTGATTCTCTTAAAGTGTTGGGCATAACTAATTGATTTAAATAATATTAATAAATTGGAATAGTTGTTGGTTGAAATTCAACATCTTTGAGATGTCTGTGTTCCATGGTGGATATCTCATATCATCTGTCAAGAATAAATCATGATAAAAAACTATCTAAAAATCGCTTGGAGGAACCTCTGGAAGAATAAAGGGTATAGTGCTCTTAATATCTTTGGTCTGGCAATTGGCATTACTTGTGCCAGTTTGATATTGCTTTGGGTCGAGGATGAATTAAGTTTCGATAGTACTTTCCCCAAAAAGGATTTCGTGTATTATGTGCCGACCAACCAAAAGTTCGAAGGGGAATGGCGTACGGTTTTTCAGTCAACACCTGGTCCCTTGGCACAAGTAATGAAAGATGAAGTTCCAGGGATTGTCAAGAGTTCACGTTCGCTAGGTACAGATGTTCTTTTTGAGGTTAGCGATAATTCGATTAATAAGTACGGAAGGTTCGCCGACCCTGATTTTTTAGACATATTCAGCCTTACTTTTGTCGAAGGAAACATTGAAAAAGCTCTTGATAAACCTGATGCTATTGTAATTTCCAAGGAGACCGCGACCCATCTCTATGGGAAAGGTAAATCGGCCCTAGGTAAAGTGGTTACAGTAAACAATGATATCGACTATACGATAACCGGGGTTTTCGAAAACTTACCTTCCAATATTAGTTATTCATTCGATTGGGTCGCACAATTTGAAAGTTTTGCGGCTGATAAGCCATGGATGTCAGAATATGGAAGCTTTTTCTCCGATACTTTTGTAGAACTATCTCCAGAAGCTGATTTTGAAACAGTTGATGCCAAGGTACGTGAACTACTTCCTGCAAAAAGGGGTGATGAAGATGTCATTGCCTTTCTGCATTCAATGAAAGATTGGTACTTAAGATCGAACTTCGAAGGTGGCAAAAAAGTAGGGGGGCAAATTATATATGTACGTTTATTCGCAATCATTGCACTTATCGTCCTCTTGATTGCCTGTATCAATTTCATGAACCTTTCTACTGCCAGGAGTGAGAAAAGAGCCAACGAAGTGGGTGTTCGAAAAGTACTAGGGTCAGGTAAAGGCTCCTTGATTTCACAGTTCATGGCCGAGGCCTTGATAACAGCAATGGGTGCGGGAACCGCAAGTATAATACTGTTGGTGGTCATAATACCTCTATTCAACACGTTGATAGAGAAACAGCTGGAACTTCGATTTTACGATGTCACACATATGTTTTCACTTTTGGGAGTCACCTTGATCTGTGGCCTTCTTGCAGGGTGGTATCCGGCATTCTATCTATCTTCATTTAAACCCATTACAGTGCTCAAGGGAATCAGAAGCAAAAGAGAGAGTGCCACAATGATTCGAAAAGGATTGGTAGTCATTCAGTTTACGGTTTCCATCATATTCATCATTAGTACCATCATTGTATATCAGCAAGTAAACCATGTGAAAAGCCGCGACCTAGGATTCGATAGAGAGAACCTGATCAGACTTCCGGCAAACGGGGATGTCATTAAAAATTTCAATCCCATTCGACAAGATATGATCGGCTCTGGAAAAATCGAAAATGTGGGCTTAAATAATTCAGCAATCCTTTCAGGGGGCAATAATGGATGGGGGTTCGAATGGCAAGGAGCTACAAATACCGAGGATATCGTGATTTCTAAGAGATATATAAGTTCTGGTTTTTTTGAAACGGCTGGAATGGAAATCGTCCAAGGTAGAGGTTTCAATGATGAGTTAGACAATTCCGGTAATAATATCTTGATTACGGAGACTTTTGCCAAATTAATGGGTGAAGGAGGTGTCATAGGCAGAACCGTTAGACGTGATGGGGAGACCTATACCGTTATTGGTGTGGTCAAAGACTATTTATATGGCGATATGTATGGCACAAGCGATCCGGTGATGTTCTTTAATTATCACGGTAATGCCCAATATCTATATGTGAAGTCCAAATCAGGTGTGATGATGACCGAAACTTTGGCCGCTATGGAAAATGTGATGAGAAAGTACAATCCCGCTTTTCCTTTTGAATATCAATTTGTGGATGATGCATTCCATGCTAGATTCAAAAGTGAAAAACTCATAGGAAACCTTTCCCAAATTTTTGCGCTGCTTGCCATTATAATATCCTGCATGGGTCTCTTCGGTCTAGCGACATATACAGCTGAACGGCGTAAAAAGGAAATAGGTGTGCGTAAGGTTTTAGGGTCTAGTATTAGGGGAATTGTGAAGTTGTTGTCAAAAGATTTTATGCGCTTGGTATTTTTTGCACTCTTGATTGCTGGCCCCATTGCTTGGTGGATAATGCAAAATTGGCTCGAAGGTTTTGCCTATAGAATTGAAGTCAATTGGTTGGTTTTTGCCGTTGCCGGTTTGATTGCCATTTGCATTGCTCTATTGACTGTAAGTTTTCAGGCAATCAAGGCTGCCATGGCCAACCCCATAAAAAGCTTACGGACGGAGTAGTGATTTAAACGGCAGTTTAATGGGATGGATTTAGAAGAAGGGCGGATTCCCCAAAAATGTTCGTTTTATGGTAATATCAAAAAAAGTAGGACCAGATTTTTTTAGTTGAAATCTACCTTGGTGTTTTTTCGCCAGGTCACTGTTGTTCATCTCCTTTTTGGGCTAAGCTTCTCTTGATTTTTTCTAATCATGTCCCTAATCCAATCCACATTGTAATTTTCATCGATCTCTAATGCTTTCTCATAGCTCGCTATGGATAGTTCGTATTGAGCATTGAGGTAATAGGCTTCGCCGAGACTGTCGTAAGGATTGGGTCTATTTGGAAACTCGGATGCCAATAACTTTAAAATTTTAACGGCATCTTCAACTCTTTCATCGGCAATTAAGGCATAACCAAGGCGATTTAGCTCCCACTCGTTATCGAATTTATATTTTTCTCGATGGTCTTTTTTCAATCTATGGTAATATCCGATGGCC
>NZ_JANQIH010000008.1 GCF_028282265.1 Allomuricauda sp. | reverse complement strand
TTGAGACATCTGGGAATAAAATTAGTTAGGTAAGATATTTTATTCTCCCATTACGCCATAATCAGGTAACACAATTTTATTATAAAAAATGAGTTTTACTAGGTGAACTAATTGTAAAACAACGAAATAGAGAAAAATCGTCGAATTGAACATGACATTCATCGATAAAATTGGTTTTTTACCGATAAAATAATTAATATTACTATAAATTATAGTAAAACTCTTACAAGTATCCCAAATCTTGCAATGAGAAAACCAACGAATCTAATACCTGTTCCCCTCGGGTCCTTTAACCTACGCAAAAACAGAGGCTATGGACAAAAAACTACTTTTTTTATTTTACACGAATCTTGGATGTTATGTAAAAGGTAGCTTTGCATTGCTCTTTCTTTTTACCTTCTTGGTTGATGTAAATGCCCAAGAAAGTAATCCCTATGTGAGCTATGATGTTCCTTTTCAAAATCTACTGAAGTTCAACCGATTCTTAATCAACCCCACATTTTCGGCAGTACGAGAAGATAAATCCTACGTAAACCTTTTTCACAGAAGTCAAGGAGCGGATTTTAATGACAATAGACAAAACTATTTTTTGAGCTACAGCGGAAGAATCAATGACCGCGTAGGACTTGGAGTGAGTCTTTATAATCAACAAGAAGGTGTTATCACCAACTTAGGTATTATGGCCAATTATTCGCATGGAATTCAATTGAGCCAAAAAAGCAATCTTAGTTTTGGGGTAAATATTCCTTACTATGTAAGTAGTTTTGATGCAGATAGGGCCGTTACTTTAGAAGATGACCCCTTTTTAAGTGATGCCTCACAGACATCTATTATTTCATTTCAACCCGGTTTGAATCTTTCCCTCGGGAAATTTGATTTTGGAGTTTTTGCCCAAAATCTTTTTGATTACAATATAAACACGGGCGAGTCTTTGACCGATTTTGATGAAAAAACGTTTTCAGGCCACGTGCAGTTTGCCCACGAATTTGCAAATGGGGCCGGAATTTTTCAAGATGGGCGCCTTATGCCGCTGGCTCGTGCACGTTTTGAAGCTGAGCAAGACCCTATTTTTGGCGGAGGTCTTATTCTTGACCTACCCAAACTGGGATGGCTGCAAGGGGGTTATGATCAGTTTTATGGTCTTTCCGCAGGAACCGGATTCAACTTAAACCGAAGACTTTCCTTTGGTTACAACTTTGAAAAGAATGTGAACAGTAACTTGAACAATTTAGGGGTCACCCATGAAGTTTCAATTGCGTTCTCCTTTGTTCCGAATCTTTCGAAAAATACATTGGCTTCCAATGAAGAAAACCAAAAGAAACCCATCGAAGGTACTTTTGTTGCCGATGCCAAACCGAAGAAAAAAAACAAAAAGAGCAAGCTTGATGCGCAGACCCAGTTGAGACCTACGAACCCTCATGATTTGGCCTATTGGGAAGAGCAGGTCAAAAAGTTACAGGAACAGCAGGCGGACAATTATGCCGTTATCAATGAACTGATTTTTAGAATGGACTCTTTGGAGAGAAATCGTCAAAGGGACATGGAGGAAAGGTTCGAAAGAGTCATGCGTCTTGTAAAAAGGCATACAGGAAATGAACATCCAGAGGTAGAAGCCGCTGCGCAAAGATTGTATTTGGCCAAAAACGAAGAGATGGATTCTTTGGAAAAGACGTTCACTAAGACCAGTGTTGCCGTAAAAGAACCCAAGAAAGAAACAAAAAAGGTCCCTTTTACTGGAGGAGCATCAAAACCTTTGGAAAAATTCATCAAACTTGATGGAATAGGGCAGGGGCACTATATTGTGGCCAACGTTTTTAAGAACGAAGCGTATTTGAAGCGATTCATGAAAAAATTGAGAGATCAAGGTCTCAATCCCCAATACTTTAAGAATCCAGAAAATGGGTTGAACTATGTATATCTGGCGAAGTTTCAGCAAAATGAAAACGCATATGCTGCTTATCGCTCCAAGTTAAAAGGAAAGTATAAGGATGAAATCTGGATTATGCACGTTGAAAATCCACGTTATTCCAACTGGGCCGAAACCCACTTCATGGATAATGAATAGATAGTTAGGAATCTTGATTCTTCATATGTTCAGCGATTTGCTGACTTCCAGAATCCTTTCGCTCCATAAGTTCCTCTCTAATCCGAAAGTGGTCTTCTGAGCGCGTCTGTGATAGTTTGTAGGCCGCCTGTATTTCAGAAATCTCAACCTGAAAACCAACCACGCCCTTTACTTGACGTAAAGTCTTGGGCGACAAGTCACTTAGGGATATCGGGTTTTTAGATTCTCTCTCATATTTATCCACCAAACGGTGAAGTGCTTGCATGGTTTCTTCTTCAGACAAAATCTTTAGTTGCCCATAAATGTGAACCGCTATGTAATTCCAAGTAGGAACCTCTTCTTCTTTGTACCATGAAGAAGAAATATAAGCATGCGGGCCATTGAAAATGCATAATACTTCCTGCTCACTTTCAAAAGATTTCCATTGAGGATTCGCTTTTGCAATATGTCCTTCCAGCACTTCCTTTCCATCTGAATTTATAGTAAGCTCTAACGGGATGTGAGTAGCCCAAGGTTTTCCATCTAAAAGATTAACAAGGATTCCAAAACTATTTTGAACCAGAAAACTCTTGACTTCTTCAAGATTTTCGTTTTTGTAGTAATGCGGAATATACATTTAACTCTTGATTTCTAAATACCTAGTTCAAAAAATGCAAGTACTTGGCAACATGTTCTATTCTTTGGCCAAGCCATTAAGAATACCTAAAATCCTCTGGTTTGCCTCGTTGGCCCGATATAGTGCATCATACTGATTTCGTATCAGCCATTGCATACTCTCAAAAGTAGCAAACACCTCTTTTCCCATTAGAAATTCATAGAACTCATTGTCCGAGAGGTTAAACCTATCAGGATAATTTCCCATACTTCTCATAAAAATGCGTGCACTGCCCAATTTCTGACGAAATTCCCAAACGCTCCCCAGATAGACCATATCTCCTGATATTTCTTGGTGAAGAACGAACCAATCGTAGTTGTTTTTGAACTCGATAAAGGTATCCAACAGAGTATCATTTTTGATAAGACCTATGTCTCCTGTGGAAAGGGCAGTTTCATAGGCTGACATTGCAGGTCTGAAGTTGGCAACTTGAAAAACAGCGCTAGTGTAGGTTTTGAGGGCATCAAGCGATACGGAATCTGAGTTTTTGGAAAGCATTTCAAGGAAGGTCAGGAGGTTTTGATTGATTTCGTCCGCCATTTCCATGCTTACCGCCAGACGTTCCTCGGTAGTTCTGGCATCAGACCTTAACGCTTCTATTAGCTTTTCTCTCTCTTTTAAAGCTTTCCTCTGTTCATTCCAGTTGTTGATTTGAAGTGCAATTAAAATACCTATGACAACTAAAAAAATCTCACCAACGGCATAAAGCAAGTATTTTGAAAACCTGCCTTCACTGAGAAAATTTCTTCGAACTTTTCTTAGGAACCGAAGCATATTAAATCGTTTTTAGCTCTTGGGAGATCACCTGAAGGATTTCTTCAATCTCTTCCATCAGTTGTTTATAGAAAAAACTATTTGTTGTCTGTGAAATCCGTTTGTAAAGTTCTAGGTTGTTTTCAAACTCGAGCACCTGAAACAAGGTTTTATTGCTGGCTGTACCCATATCATCGGGGGTGCCACCTTCCAAATATTCGAACATAAGTGGGAAACTTCCATTTTTGCTGGCAATCTGCATGAGATTGTCGCGGAGGTTAGAAGCTACTTTTTCTTGGTCTTTTATTTTTTGCATACCATTGCTGAAGGAGGCTAGTTTTTGTCGAAGTGTGTTATTCTTTATGAGTTTTAGGTTTCCTGAACTTATGATATCGGTCAACACGCCAGAGGCGGGATAATATAAAATCTCCTTTCCCAATGGGTTCAGAAGAAAGGCAACCTGTTTTTCAGAAATGGAATCTAAAACACTTTCATCAAAAGCACGTGTCAATACATCAATATCCTTGATGAGTTGGGTGTTTTCTTGCATGGTCTGGTCTAAAACGGACAAATTGTATTCAAATTCATCCTTCAAAGATTCCAGATAAACCATTTCGGTCTTGAAGTTTTTGTTTTCATCATTCCAGTTGTCAATTTGCAGGGCAATCAAGATTCCAACAACAACCAAAAAAATCTCACCTATAGCATAGACCAAATATTTGGAAAAGTTATTTTCAGAGAGCAGTTTTTGTCTGATTTGACGAAAAAATCGAAACACTGGTATAGTAGTCTAGGTTATGGTAGGAAAGATACCATTTTGTTACAAATAGCTCAACCACCATTTTTCTTTATTGCCCAATTTATAGATTATGTATTTTTTGCGAATAGGATAAAGTATGGCAACAACCCCAATCCAAACCAAGTAAACAATCCAAAGCGGATAGCCATAGCTTTTTTTATGTATTTCTCCTAGGAAGCGATTACAATTCATACACTGAAATCGACAATTCGGTAACCAAGTCTGGTATACCCTGTTGGATGGGCTCATCTTTGTTACCATACTAATTCGAAAACGAACAGTCATGAAAAAACTAATCATCTTTATCGGGGCGCTCATTTTGGCACAATCGACAATAGCACAAGATCAGTATTCCAAAGGAATGGAAAAGGCATTTCAACTTTGGAAGGACAAAAAAATGACAGACGCATCCAACCTATTTGAACGTATCGCCATGGCCGAACCAGATGAATGGCTTCCACATTATTATGTGGCACAAATCAACACATTGATTTCTTTTGGAGAAACTGATGGGGAAAAGTTGGCCCAACAGTTGGGGAAGGCAAAAGAGTTTTTGGATTTGGCTAAGGCCATTTCACCTGAAAATCCAGAACTTTTGGTTCAGGAAGCGGTTATCAACACGGCATGGATATCCTTTGATGGAGCTACATACGGCATGACATTATCTGGTAAGAATACCCAATTGTATCAAAAAGCGCTCGAATTGGCTCCTGACAATCCTCGGGTTGTTTTTTCAAAAGCTGAATGGGACATGGGTTCGGCACGATATTTTGGTAAGGACACCACGCCATACTGCAAAGATGTGGAAAGGGCTGTGGAACTTTTTGCTACCTTTAAATCTGAAACCCCATTTTACCCAAGATGGGGGAAAGAAAGAGCTGAACAAGTTTTGGCAAGCTGTAAAGAATAAGTAACATGCGTTTCTGGTATAAACATCTTTTCAGGGCATTTTTGGTCGGGATAGCAATCTTTTTTGTTGTCCTGATCATCTATTATGTAAATGGGATAGAGTTCACTCGGGAATTTGTGTGGGAGCAACTATGGACGGGAATGGTCTACACCATTATCATTTACATGTGCAATGCTTTGGTCTTGAAAGTCTTAATTACCAAGTACCGCAGACGAATCTTTACCAAGAAGATTTTGCCTTTTGCCATCTCTGCCAATGTTGTTGCTTCACTGTTGGGTATTTTCCTTTCCCGGTTTGTTCTTAATGTACTCTTCTATGGGCAACCATGGGATGATTTTCTGATGGACGAAAAACTTGAAAACTACTATTTCAGCTTTATACTTGCGATGGTGGTAACCTTGCTTTTTTATGCTGGGTACTACTATAAATATCGAAAGGAGAAACAGGTTAAAGAGCAGAAGATTATCGCAGGGACAGCTTCGGCCCGTTTTGATGCGCTCAAGAACCAACTAGATCCGCATTTCCTTTTCAATAGTTTAAATGTATTGACCAGTCTTATTGAGGAAGACCCCCATCAAGCCCAAAAGTTTACCACATCGTTGTCCAAGGTGTATCGATATGTATTGGAACA
>NZ_JANQIH010000058.1 GCF_028282265.1 Allomuricauda sp. | reverse complement strand
ATCAGACATCAGACATCAGACATCAGACATCAGACATCAGACATCAGACATCAGACATCAGACATCAGACATCAGACATCAGACATCAGACATCGACCCTTCGCTATTTCTTCTTAGTATATTTCTAAATTCCATCAATTTGCTCCCGCAATGCTTTCAGGGCCAAATGCATCCGTTTTTCTATTGCTTTCACACTTACACCTTCCATTTCGGCAATCTCTGAATATTTTTTACCATCGATACGATTCAATAAAAAGGTAGTCCTTTGGTTTTCCGGTAAACTATCTAGAGCATTATCCAGCTTTTGTAGGTACTCTTTTTCCTCCAACAAGAATTCGGGTGACTCATTAGTTCTTTCCGAAGTTGTATCTGCATACTTCAAGCGCACTTTGTCTGCCTTGATGACATTTAGGTAAATATTGTTGGCAACTGTATAAAGGTATGCCTTGGCTTTTTCAGGAGCTACCTTACTACAGTTTTCCCATAGCTTTACAAAGGCTTCCTGAACTGCATCATTGGCTTTTTCCTCGTTTCCGTACTTGTAATATATGTAATTGAATAGCGTTTTTGAATTGGACCTGAAAATGGAACTATAGACCTGGTCTTCACAAACATTGCTCATTTAAGAAGGTTTGTTGTTGTCCAAAGATATTTTAAAAAAAATTAAGACAAAGTAGGGTTTTTGTTTAGGCAGTTGTTTTAGAAATGTATCACGACTAAAAAAAAATCCAAATCGTTATGAAAAATGTAATCACTAAACTAGTATTTACCGGCCTGTTTGCTTTGGCCCTCCTTTTTACTTCATGTCAGGAGGAATTTGAAGAAGTAGGCGGCGACGAACAAGAGACCATAACCGCGGGTTCAACTACGGCCACACTTATTAAAAATACCTCATCTAAAGATGGTTCTTTTGATAATATCGTAGATGGTGCGAGCTGTTTTGCAGTAAACTTTCCGTATACCGTACAAGTCAATGGTATTGAGATTATTATCGATTCCAAAGAAGACCTTCATACCATAGAGGAAATTTTTGATGAGGTGGATGTGGATGAAGATATACTTGATATTATTTTCCCAATAACCATAACCTTTGCCGATTTCACAGAGTTGGTGATAGAAAACAAAGAACAGCTACGAGAGCTTGCCGAAAGTTGTTTGGAAGGTGGGGACGATGATGATATCGAATGTATTGATTTTGTCTACCCGATTACCCTGTTCACTTTTGATATCAATGAGCAACAAACTGGTGAATTCAATATTGAAAGCGATGAGGATCTCCGTAAGTTTTTCGATGGATTGGACGATAATGACCTTGTGAGCATTCAGTTCCCTCTTACCTTGAAAAAATTTGATGGAACCGAAATTGTTGTAAATAGCAATGCGGAGTTGGCAATGGCTCTTGAACGTGCTGAGGACGAGTGCGATGAGGATGACGATGACGATTATAATGATGATGATTTTGATGATGAACGGGTTGAGCACTATTTGATTGAATGTCCATGGGTGGTCAAAGAAGTAGAGCGTGACAATGTTAACCAAACCGATCAATACTTCGAATATGTAATGAATTTCAATGAAGAAGGTGGAGTTACGGTAAAAGACCGTGAAGGAAACATGTTGAATGGAGTGTGGAGCGTTAGATTCACAGATAGAGGTCCACTTCTTACCCTTGAATTTGATGTACTGGTTGACTTTAACCTAGAGTGGTTGGTGTATGAAATCGGAGATGATAAGATCAAGTTGTATGCAGAGAATGGTAATAAAATCATACTTAGACAACATTGCCCAGATGACGGTGGAGACGACGACGGTGGAGACCATGGTATCATTAGTATCGAAACCTTGACCAATGCATTGATTGAGTGCGATTGGATTATCAAAAAAGTAAAAAATCAAGGTGAAGAAATTGAAAGACTTTTAGGGTATGAATTCATTTTCACCGAAGATGGAAACGTAACTGTAGGAAACGGTGTCACTTCTTTCCAAGGTACTTGGGAAGTAGGGTCAAACAATGATAACGTTCGTTCCTTAATGATAAACATAGGAGATGAACCTGCAGTAAGCTTTGAATGGCCTTTGATTGATATTGATGGTCCGAGTGTAGTGGGTACTACTCGATTGAAGTTCAAAGATGAAACAGCAGATATTGAAATGGTCCTACAAAAAGTCTGTGATGACAATGCCGATGATGATGATGTTTTGGAAATCCGCAATATTATGTTTGGAGGACCTTGGGTAGTTGCTGCCTATACCGAGAATGGAATGGATATGTCAGCTGACTTCAATGGAATGGAATTCGACTTTTCCACAATGCATCAGGTAGAAGTGTCTGAAAATACTGATCCTTTAGCCACTGGTCTGTGGAGAGTGATTCGTAATACTGATGAAGAGCTTAAGTTTTACATCAACTTAGGTGAGGACGGAACCCTTTCTGAACTTACGGAAGCTTGGTACGTTGGTTCTGTGGATGCTTCTCGAATAGAATTGGCCTATGAAGAAGAAAACTTGACCAAAATTTTAGTTTTCGAAAAACCATAACTGATTTTCCCCAATCATTTGAAAAAGGACAGCTCTCCCCAAGGCTGTCCTTTTTTTATTTAAAAAAAATTCTGGCAGGGGGTAGGGTATTTTTTGTTTTAACGGTTCTAAGCGCAAACAACATTAAAAACAAAAAAAATGAAAATGAAAAATTTGAAATCCGTAGGGCTAGTTTGTTTAATGATTTTTGCAGTATCATGTGATGATTCAGATGATTCTAATGGCGCCTCCGCCCCAGTAAGTTTTAGTGGCACTGACGTAGTGGCCTTGACCGATTCGACCCAAAACGGGTCTTGGAGAATTACCCAGTTTTTGGATGATGGTACCGATGAGACCAATGATTTTGAAGGTTATGTCTTCACATTTAATTCAGATGGTTCCGTAGTCGCAAATAATGGGGGGAACAGTGTAAATGGTACATGGTCCATTGAAATGGACGATGATGATGACGATAGGGACGAAATTGAATTTGAAATCTCATTTTCAGGATCAAGTGAATTTGATGATCTAAGTGACGATTGGGATGTAATGGAATATACATCCAGCCGTATTCGTCTTTCTGAAGATGATGACGATGACGACGATGATAGGGAAGTTTTGGTCTTCGAGCGTGTGAACTAGACGTTATTAGGGTATTTGACTAAAGGAGCGCTTTACGCGCTCCTTTTTTATTTCATAACAGCCAATTGTGCTTCCCAGAGCTTATGCTTAACTTTGTCCCTCTTCAAAAATGACGGAAGCCCATGTTTGATAATTTAAGCGATAAACTCGATAAGGCCTTACACGTCCTCAAGGGACATGGCCAAATCACCGAAATCAATGTAGCGGAGACCTTAAAGGAAGTAAGGAGGGCATTGTTGGATGCCGACGTCAACTTTAAGATTGCCAAGGAATTTACCAATAAGGTAAAAGAAAAGGCTTTGGGTGAGAACGTACTCACAACTCTACAGCCTGGGCAGTTAATGGTAAAAATTGTAAAAGATGAGTTGACCCAACTCATGGGGGGTGAGGCCGAAGGCATTGATCTTTCAGGAAGCCCATCCGTCATCTTAATGTCAGGTCTTCAAGGTTCTGGTAAGACCACCTTCTCGGGTAAACTGGCCAACTATCTAAAAAGCAAAAAAACCAAAAAGCCTCTTTTGGTTGCCTGTGACGTATACAGACCAGCTGCTATTGACCAGTTGCATATTGTGGGGGAACAAGTAGGAGTGGATGTGTATTCCGACAAGGAAAACCAAGATCCTGTTGCTATTGCCAAAGCCGGTATAGAACAGGCAAAAAAATCAGGAAACAATGTGGTCATTATCGATACTGCAGGACGTTTGGCGGTGGATGAACAGATGATGACCGAAATTGCCAATATCCATAAAGCAGTGACCCCTCAGGAAACCCTTTTTGTGGTAGATTCCATGACGGGTCAGGATGCGGTGAACACGGCAAAGGCCTTTAATGACGTATTGAACTTTGATGGTGTTATCCTTACAAAACTTGATGGTGATACCCGAGGTGGTGCAGCAATTTCCATTAGATCCGTTGTTGACAAACCTATTAAGTTTATTGGTACCGGGGAGAAGATGGATGCCATTGATGTGTTTTATCCATCAAGGATGGCCGACCGTATTCTCGGGATGGGTGATGTAGTTTCCTTGGTCGAGCGAGCTCAGGAACAGTTTGATGAGGAACAGGCTCGAAAAATACAGAAGAAAATTGCCAAAAATCGATTTGGTTTCGATGACTTCCTAAGCCAGATTCAACAAATCAAAAAAATGGGAAGCATGAAAGACCTTATGGGGATGATTCCTGGAGTTGGGAAAGCCATGAAAGGTCTAGATATCGACGACGATGCTTTTAAACATATTGAGGCGATTATTCATTCCATGACCCCTGATGAGCGTTCCAATCCACAGAAATTGAACGCGAGTCGCAAAAAACGAATAGCTATGGGCAGTGGGCGGTCGATTCAAGAGGTCAACCAACTCTTGAAACAGTTTCAGCAAATGAGCAAAATGATGAAAATGATGCAAGGTGGCGGTGGAAAGAAAATGATGCAGATGATGAATGGATTAAACCGATAAGTGAAAGTTAGCAGATGCAGTCTTCAGTTATAAGTATGGGGTTCAAAAAATTGTTGGCTTTTGAAAAAGCTTTTGCGGTTTCCATGACGATTTTTGAACTTTCAAAGTCTTTTCCAAAAGAAGAGAAATATGCGCTGACTGATCAAATCCGTCGTTCTTCTAGGTCAGTTTGTGCAAACATTGCTGAGGCCTATCGCAAAAGAAAATATCCTAAGCATTTTGTAAGTAAACTGACCGATGCTGATGCTGAGAATTCGGAGACCCAAGTTTGGTTGGAGTTTTCTCTTGCGTGTAATTATATTTCTTTTGAACAAAATGAAAAGCTCCTATCGGAAACATCAGAAGTTGGAAGGTTAATTCAGTTTATGATGGAAAATCCGGCTAAATTTGGAGTTTAAGTTTCTGCTAACTGTAACTGAAAACTAAAAACTCATGACCATTCTAGACGGAAAGAAAGTTTCTAATCAAATCAAAGAAGAAATTGCGGTAGAAGTTGCCCAAATGCAAGAACGGGGTGAAAAAGTACCTCATCTTGCTGCCGTTTTAGTGGGCAATGATGGAGCAAGTCTTACCTACGTGGGTAGCAAGGTACGTTCCTGCAAAAAGATTGGTTTTGAATCAACTTTGATTCATCTTCCTGAGGATACTTCCGAAGAAACTTTATTGAAACAGGTAGAAGATTTAAATGCCAATCCCGATATCGATGGCTACATTGTGCAGCTTCCATTGCCAAAACATATTGATGAGCAAAAAGTTTTGATGGCCGTCCATCCTGATAAAGATGTTGATGGGTTTCACCCGACCAACTTCGGAAAAATGGCGTTGGATATGGAATCGTTTATTCCTGCCACTCCCTTTGGCATTATGGAACTACTTCGCCGATATAACGTGGAGACTGAAGGGAAACATACCGTTGTAATAGGTCGAAGCCATATTGTGGGAAGGCCCATAAGCATTCTAATGAGCCAAAAAGGAAAAGCAGCCAATGCCACAGTGACTTTGACCCACAGCCGCACCAAGGATATCAAGTCTTTGACCCTACAAGCCGATATTATCGTTTCGGCCTTGGGGGTTCCCAATTTCCTAAAAGCGGATATGGTCAAAGAAGGTACTGTCATCATTGATGTAGGCATTACCCGAGTGCCTGACGAATCTAGGGAAAGAGGATATTATATCACTGGTGATGTCGATTTTGACACCCTTAAGGATAAGGCGTCCTATATCACCCCAGTTCCAGGTGGGGTAGGGCCCATGACCATTGCTATGTTATTGAAAAACACACTTTTGGCGAGGGAACGCCACCAAAAGAAATAATCAATTTTTTTCCTCGACTTCTTCAGAAACAGTTGTGATACCCTCTTCCGTTTCATTGGGAGTGATAACATCGATATCATTGTCCCCTTCGTCATTAGTACAACTTGCCAGGGCAAGGGAAGATAGGCTCACCGTAATTAAGAGTAGAATAGTTTTCATGGTGACTTAATAAGTAGGTTACCCTTGCAAAACGTTTTTTTCATAGGGTTTCGTATGTTTTTTGGTCTGGATTTTAATGACTACTCCGTTCAAATTCAGTATCTTTTTTCAGCAAAAACAACCTTCCATGAAAAATTTGATGCCTTACTTTCTTTCCATTCTCTTCTTGTTTTGCGCCTGCAATTCTGAAAAAAAATCTGATTTTATGATTGAGGTTTCCTTCTCTGGGGAGGTATCAAAAGAGGCAAAAGACGGTCGTCTTTTATTGATGTTTTCGAGTAATGATGAAGGGGAGCCGCGTTTTCAAATCAAGGCAGGGCTTGATGCTCAAATGGTTTATGGAATGGATGTTGAAAACATGCATCCTTCAGAAAGTAGGATATTTGATGATGCCATTTTTGGATTTCCATATACCAGTATGGAAGAAATTCCTCCCGGAGACTATCAGGTTCAGGCCTTGTTGCATGTATATGAAACGTTTAATCTGTCCACTGGACATACGGTAAAACTCCCTATGGACAATGGTGAGGGACAACAATGGAATCGTTCTCCTGGCAACTTATATAGCGAGCCTTTTCAGGTTACGGTTACAGAAAATGGGTTAAAGAATGTTCAGGTTGTAATGAATCAGAAGATTCCGCCTATAGAGGAACCTGAGGATACCGAATGGATAAAACACATCAAAATCAAATCGGAAAAACTATCCGAGTTTTGGGGAAGGGATATGTATCTGGGTGCCCATGTATTACTTCCCAAAGGATTTGAGGAACATCCGGAGGCGAAGTATCCCTTAATGATTTTTCACGGACATTTCCCCGATGATTTTGGTGGATTTCGAACTACACCACCAGACCCTGATATGGAACCCGACTATTCGGAACGTTTCGATGTTGAGGGATATAATATCATGCAACAACAGGAGGCCTATGATTTTTATAAACGATGGAACGAACCAGATTTTCCAAGGTTTTTAATCATCGAAATACAGCATCCAACCCCATACTATGATGATTCCTATGCGGTGAATTCAGCCAGTCAAGGGCCTTATGGCGATGCCATAACCTATGAACTGATTCCTCATATAGAAAAAGAATTCAGGGGAATGGGAGAAGGATGGTCACGCTTTTTGTATGGAGGCTCAACAGGGGGGTGGGAAGCCTTGGCCGTACAGGTAAAATACCCTGAAGAATACAATGGTTGCTTTGCGGCTTGTCCAGACCCCATTGATTTCAGGGCATACTGCTTGACCAATATTTACGAAGATAAAAACGCTTATTACTACGAAAGTGCCCATAAAAAAGTTGAGGTTCCAGGGCATCGGGATTATTTGGGGCATGTTGATATCTCGGTCAAGGAATATAACCATCTTGAACTGGTATTGGGCACAAAGTCGCGTTCGGGCCAGCAGTGGGATATTTGGGAAGCCACCTATTCACCTCAAGGGGAGGATGGCTATCCGCAGCGAATTTGGGATAAGATGACGGGTGACATCAATCCGCAAGTAGCCGAGTTTTGGAAAGAGAATTATGACCTCAAGCATATTTTGGAACGCGATTGGGATAAATTGGGAGAGAAATTGCGAGGGAAAATCCATATCTATTGCGGGGATATGGACAATTACTATTTGAATAATGCCGTGTATTTGATGGAAGACTTTTTGGAGCAGACCACAAATCCCTACTACGAAGGAGAAGTACTTTATGGCGATAGGGCAGAACACTGCTGGAATGGCGACCCTACTTTACCGAACCACATCAGTCGTTTACGATATAACAGTATGTATGTTCCCAAAATCATGGAAAGGATTGCCAAAAGCGCTCCTTCAGGAGCAGATTTAACAAGTTGGCGTTATAAATAACTGTATGGCTGGTAGAACTTCGAACAAAGTAGCTTGGTTTGTTTTCGCCTTTTTGGCGATAGGCGTGGGTTTATATCCTATGCAATATTTGCTTGCGGAGGGAAAGATTTCGCTATTGCAAAGCAAAAGTGATGAGCTCTTGGCAAATACCCTTTGGAACATTGGGTTTTACGGCCATATCACCTTCGGGGGACTTGCTTTGTTGAGTGGATGGTCGCAGTTCAGTAAGAAATTAAGGATTCGAAATTTGAATCTGCACCGGAGCTTGGGCAAGTTTTATGCGTTTTCTGTATTGATTAGCGGAGTTTGTGCCGTTTACATAGGTTTTTTTGCCACTGGAGGATGGATTACTTCCCTAGGTTTCATTAGTCTGGGAATCATTTGGCTATATACTACAGGTAAGGCCTATTTCGCCATTAGGGCAAAAGATATAGCTGTACACCAAGCCATGATGATTTATAGCTATGCTGCCTGTTTTGCAGCGGTTACCTTACGAATTTGGTTGCCTATGTTGACCATTTTATTCGGAGAGTTTTTGATAGCCTACAAGATTGTGGCGTGGTTATGTTGGGTGCCCAATATGTTTTTCGCCTACTTTTGGGTGAGGCGCAAGGGACTGATTATTGATTAACGGTTAAAAAATTGCTGATAGCCAGTATTGAGTAGTTACTTGGCGAATAGTTGCCCAATATCTTTAAAAGCCTTGAATTCCAGAGCATTGCCGGCGGGGTCGAGAAAAAACATAGTGGCTTGTTCACCTACTTCCCCCTCAAACCTAACATAGGGTTCGATGATGAATTCGATTCCCTTAGCTTTAAGATTTTCTGAAAAATCATGAAAGGAATCCCACGGAAGTACCACGCCATAATGGGGGACTGGTACGTTTTTACCATCAACCGCATTGGTGTGCAACTGTTCTTCGCTTTTTGGTTTATAGTGAATAACAACTTGATGCCCAAATACATTGAAATCAACCCAATGATCACTACTTCTACCTTCTTCACAGCCTAGAATCTCTCGGTAGAAAGTTCTACACTCTTCCAAATTATGAACGGGAATAGCAACGTGAAAGGGAGTCAAATTATTCATCTCGAAAGCTTTTGGGGAAAGTTACTCTATCTCTTTCAAGCTTCCAAAAAATCGACAATCTGATTGTTGACCTCTTTTTGGTGCATGGAATGACCCAAACCTTCGGTGCTCACAAGATGGCTTCCTTTCCAGTCCTTATGTACTTTTTCCGAGGCATGGTATGGGGCAATCAAGTCTAATTTGTCATGAAACAAAAGCCCTTTTTTAGTATTGGTCAAAACAAATCTTGATGAACTAAAGTCCTTGATGTGCATCTCGAACCTTTCAAAAATATAAGCATCCAAAGCTTGCATGACCTTATCGTTAAATTTTAGAAAACCTTGATAGTGGTCCATAATCTCATAAAACTCCGAGGGAGAGCCTATGGTCACCATTTTCTCAATCTTTGCATTTTGATGCTGAAAATCGTTGTAAAGGAGTGTCATTCCACCTACCGAATGACCCACCAAATATTTAGGTTGGTATTTCTCAATAATTACCTGAAGACAATCGCTATAAAGCGGAACATAAAGGTACTTTCCTGTCGAGTGCCCATGGCCTGGGGCATCAAAGGCAATAATGTTAAAATCAGCTGCTTGAAGTTTTTTGATGAGGTTTCTCCATCGAAAGGAATTGCTCTCCCATCCGTGTACTAAAAGCACCGTTTCTTTAGATCCGGGCCATTCGTACACCTGAATTTTATGGCCTACCACTTCTAAAATATCCTTCTTGGCAGCTTCGAGATAGGATTCTTGCTCTTTCTTTACCCTTCCCTTGCGGATGGTACAGAAGGTATAAAACGCAGCTTCTGCGCATTTTTTCTTGTTGAATAGGACCAAAAGGTTAAAATACTGGCCGTACATTCTGGGAAGTATCTTGGCAAGAAGTTTTTTCATAAGGTTACTTTTTGTAACTTACTCTA
>NZ_JANQIH010000040.1 GCF_028282265.1 Allomuricauda sp. | reverse complement strand
CTATAGATTCTTTGAGCTTAACCCAATTCTATACGATTCTATCGAATACGGCCTATTTCCGGAATGATTATGAAAAATCCATTGGATTTGATCGAAAAGGATTGGAATACAATTCTTCTGACCTCAAAAAAAGGGCATGGTCTTTTCTTAACATTGGAACCGCCTATGACCTGTTGGCTGATTACGAAAAGAGTGGTGAATATTATGAAAAAGCCTTGGAGGCGGCGAAAGCCATAAAGGATAAACGGATGATTGCTTTGGTCCAGTCCGAAATGGGTCTTTTAAAAATAAACTTGAAAGAATTTGTTGAAGGCAGAAAATTATCGGAACTGGCACTTGCTCACTTTAAAGCGGTCAATGATAAGTTAATGACCGCGCATGTGCAGGAAAACCTGTCAAGAATCCACGTCGAATTGGGAGAATTTGATCAAGCCATAGAGAAGCTTGAAGAGGCCTTATCCCTCGCAAGTGAGATCAATTCGCTTTCAAGTGAAGCACATTTCACGTATCAGTTGGCGCTGGCCTACTACAAAAAGAAGGATTATACCAGTGCAGAAAAATACTTTTTAGAAGCGAAATCCAAGTTTGATGCATTGGAAGAAAGTAACATGCAGACTCAGGTTATGTCGAGGCTAAGCGATTTGTATGCAGCGACCAAAGATTACAAAAAGGCATTTGAATACCTTGAGGTGGTTAAGGCAAGGGATGATAGTCTGCTGACGGCAACTTCGGCCAAGAACATTGCAGAAATGGAGGAGAAATACCAAAACGAGCAAAAGCAACAGGAAATTGATTTATTAAGTGCCGAAAATGAAATCGCCTCCCTTAAAATCCAAAAGCAGGAAAACCTTCGCAATTACCTAATTCTCGCTGCTTTCCTTCTGCTGGTCATTATTGGAGTAGTATACAATCGATACCAATTGAAGAACAAAGCCAACACAAAATTGAAAGAATTGGATAGCTTAAAAACCAATTTCTTTACCAATATCTCCCATGAGTTTAGAACCCCGCTGACCCTTATTTTAAGTCCATTACAAGAACTAATGGCCAAAAAAAACAATAAAGAAACGGCCCAAGCCCTTTCCATTATTCACCGGAACGCCAAAGTGCTTACCAACTTGACCAACCAATTGTTGGACCTTTCCAAATTGGAAGCAGGAAAACTTTCCCTGCAAGTCAGACAGGGTGACCTCAAATCAGTTTTAAAAGTAGTTTGTGCTTCTTTCGAGTCGCTTGCTGCCGCTCATAACATTGCGTTTGTTAGAGACCTTAATGATGCTCCGGAACTTGCCTATTTTGATGAGGATAAGGTTCAGAAGGTTTTAAACAATCTCCTTTCCAATGCCTTTAAATTCACTTCCCAAGAAGGGAAAGTGATTATTAAAGCGTCTCAAGAACAACAACAGGTATACATTAAAATCCAAGACACCGGGAATGGAATTTCCGCTGAAGACCAAGAACTTATTTTTAAACGTTTTCATCAGAACCAAACCAATACACCAAATGCCGCTGGAACAGGTGTGGGATTAACCTTATCCAAAGAATTGGCCCTTTTGCATAACGGCGATATTACTCTGGAAAGTGAAAAGGGTGCTGGAGCCACATTTACTTTTCATTTTCCGATTAAAAAATCGGCCTACCAGCCAAAAGAAATTCAGGAAAACCAGATCGAAAACAACCTTCCGATTTCAAAACCAGCCGCTGTTGCTATAAATGAGGATAAGACCGAAATCGTAGCCACTGACAAAATTGTTTTGATTGTTGAGGACAATCCCGACCTAAGCAACCATATGCGTTCCTTGCTAAAAAATGAATTTACGGTCAAACAATCCGCCAACGGGAAGCTGGGCATTGAAGATGCCTTGGAGATTATTCCGGATATTATTGTTTCCGACTTAATGATGCCAGAAGTGGATGGGGTTGAATTGAGCAATACCCTAAAAGCCAATGAGAAAACAAGTCATATCCCCATAATTCTGCTTACAGCAAAAGCTGACCGAAACACAAAACTTGATGGTCTAAAAACCGGGGCTGATGATTTCTTGACCAAACCTTTTGATAACGAAGAACTCAAGGTTAGAATTCAAAACCTCATTTTCCAACGTGAAAAACTAAAGGCCAAATACGAACAAACCTTACGATTGTCGCCTTCAAAAATCACGGTACAGTCTCCTGAGGAAACCTTCATCAAAAGAGCATTGGAGGTCGTGGATTCTAATTTATCCAACTCCGAATTTACTGTAGAGGCTTTTCAAAAGGAAATGGCCATGAGTCGGATGCAATTGCATCGTAAGCTTAAGGCATTGACCCATTTTTCGGCAAGTGAGTTTATTCGAGATATTCGATTGCAGCGCGCTGCGGACTTACTTCCCCAAAATGGGTTAACCGTATCTGAAGTGGCCTACACTTGCGGTTTCAACAGTGTTTCCTATTTCACGCAATGCTTTAAGCAAAAATTCGGGGTAAGTCCTTCAAAACATTCTTCCGTCATCTAGTCGTAACTTTTCCCTTACGTAGTTCGAAATACGGTTAAACATCTCTCTTTTAGGGCTTTTTGGACCCATGTTACATATCTGATAGGTTTTGGGAGATGGGTGATACCCTTAGACTTTAAGTCTTTCTAGCTTCACGGATATCAACCAAAATTCCTTTTCCAAATGAAAAAAGTACTAGTAGCGATAGCTATCTGCGCTTTCTCCTTCTCAATTAGTAATGCGCAAGACTCTAACCTAGGTCCCGACTTTGACTTTGTTCCAGATGATTTACTACTTCTTCCTATGGAAGAGTTGTTCCAAAACCCTCCCCCTATGACCATGGAACAGGTATTTTATGCTGATGGTACAAAAACCACATTAAGCGAAGTTATGCCCCTCATCATGCAACGAAAAGCAACACCCTATATGTACATGGACGCAGACCGGAATTACAAAATACTTGTGGTTGAGAAAGCAGAAGAAGAATCAGAACCCATACAAATCAATTATAAAAACATTCCCGACAATTTAAAAGGATTGGGATATTCATTCGGTAATCCTGAAAGTGACACTGTCATCATTCATACCCAAATAGGTCCCTTGATGAATCTGTTGACGGAAGACTTTAAGTCCATTTTTACCAATATCGGAGGAGTAAATGTTGAAAAATATTTTGTAATCAATATCCATCAAGCACAAACCCTGAATCCAGAAAAGTATTTAAAAGAAGAAATCTCATTTGAGGAAGCTAAAGCCTTGGACAAAAAGACCACGCAAATGCTCCATAAATTGGTGACTTACTTCAAAGGGCAAAATAAAACAGTTTATATCGCTGGCTTATCCTTCGGGGCTTTTGCCGGGATTGATTTTCTAGCTGAACATGGAAATATCGCGGACGGATACATGTTTATGGTAGGCCGATTGGATATGACAGAAGAAGTCTGGACATCCTTTTCCCAAGGGATTGAAGCCGCTTTTGAAGTAGATGCCACCACTGTCATTGTAAAATCGAAATCCGATGATATCAAAGTCATCAATACTAATAAAATTGCCGCTGGATTTGGATACAACCGATATACGGAATTATTAAAAGACACCGATTTATCCAACCTTATCTACTATTACGGTAAAAAAGACCAGAGTGTAGGGAAATTGACTGATAAGGAGATTCAGTTTTTGGAATCCAAGGGAGCAATCGTTATAGGATTTGATGGGGGGCACAACCAGACCCTGGACCATCTGAACGAAGCATTAACAACGCTATTAAAAGACTAGTTTCCGAAAAAATTGCTTTTTCAAAACGATTTGAAACGAGAGACAACTTAAATAGAAATCAACTATGAAAACAAAACAGCTTTTTACAATGGGTATCCTTTTCAGTTTACTGGTAGTTACGGCATACGGACAAACCATGGATATTCAAATTATCAAAGAAACTATTTCCCAATATGACAAGGGTTGGGACGCCAAAGATTTGGATTTGGTGCTAAAAGATTATGCGGATGAAGTGGACTGGACCAACGCTTTTGGCGACCGTACTCAAGGAAAAGAAGAGTTGAGAACGTTACTCGAGACCATCTTCAATCTTGATTTTGTGATGTCCGGGGAAAACAACTATCAGGAACCTGAAATTAGCTTTCCACAACCAAATCTTGCCCTCGCCAGGTCCGTTAATATTCGTACTGGGCAAAAATGGCCCGATGGGAGTCCTATGAAAGACCGGGTCATTAATCATTTGAGAGTTTATCAAAAAATGGCTGGCGAATGGAAAATCGTCCATCACATGATAAGTCAGGCCCATAACAAAGCAGGTAGTTCTCCAGAAGAAGCAAATAAAGAGATTGCCCGGAAGTTTTACCAAGACCTCTGGTTCACAAATAACACAGACAAATATGCTGACTATGTAGCTGATGAGTACATAGTGCATGATATCGGAGATCGCAAAGGGGTGACCGAGCCTGCGATTGAACAAAAAATTATTGCAGATAGGTTTTGGGAAGGCGGTTCTTGGGATTCTAAGATTGACTATCAAATAGCGGAAGGTGACTTGGTGGCCACGCGTTGGACAGCTAATTATAAAGCGGATTCTTTTATGGCTAAAGTCATGTTCGGTTCTGGGAGCATTCCTATCATAAACGTGTTTAGAATACAAGATGGGAAAATCGTTGAGATATGGAACCATCGGCATGATATTGACACCAATGTCCCTTTGGTATTTATTGGTGGCACAGGATTGCTTATCGGGTTGTTGATAGCTCTTATTCCCACAATCATAGCGTTTCGACTGCGAAAAAAACTCAAGAAAGTCTCGGTTAAATAGCCAAAAAGGGTCCCATCAAACATAATAGCAAACTATAGATTCCAATGAACAGATTCCAATTCGTTTACTATGCCATTTTACTACTGGTCATCATTTCCTGTAAGCCAAGAAATACTGAGGTGAAAGAAACACCGGCCAAGACCTTGGAAACCATCGAATTGGTCGCTCAAGAATGGCCAGGTCAAGAACCGAAGTCTTTTCACATGCCCGTGCATCGTGGACTGGACAAACTGGAATTCGTAAACCGCGAAAAGGTTACGTTGAACGATACTGATTTGGTCATGGGGATAATGCTTGAGGACACCCAAATAGCGTTACCGCTATTGTATTTGGAAGGATTTGAAGTAGCCAACCTTACATTAAACGATGAGTATTATTTGGTGACCTGGTGCGGATTGGTGGGTTCGGCCCAGCTATTTGAAGGCACTGTTTCCGGAGACACACTAGGCTTTGATTTCGGAAGGGCGTTGATGAACAATAACCTTTTGATGGTGGATAGAAAAACAGGCTCGGTTTGGAACCAATTATCGAATAAATCAATTCACGGTGACCTTAAGGAAACCAAGCTGAACTTACGTCCCACCCTTCAAACCACATGGGGTTATTGGGAAGAACGGTATCCTGATACAAAAGTGCTCATCAACAAAGACACCATTGGTGCTGCGTTCCCTTCATTGGTGTTTGCCAGACCTTATTACACCACTTGGCAGCCTGAAGAAGGCAACTTTCACATGGCGCAGAACCATCAAACAAAGAATCTAGGGATGGGTATTGAATTGGGCGAGTCATCGGTCTATTTCCCGTTGGAAGAACTCTTCAAAAGAGAATCGCCTATGGAATATAAGCTAGCAGATAACACCATAAAAATCCATTTTGACCAAGCGGGTTTAACGGCTTGGGCAACGGATAGCATGGCAATTTTAATTCCAAGTACGCTGGCTTATAAATGGGCATGGAAAAATTTCTATCCCAACACCTTAATCTTTGAAAATTGAATAATCCATAGTAAACATCAAAAGAAAATGAAAAACACATTATTCCTAATAATATTTATGGTTAGCGCTGCCCTTTCCTTTAGCCAAGAACCAAATTCAAATCTCAAGGAAGAGTATGACAAAATAGAACAGGCCAGAGCGTTCTTCATTCAAACACTTAAAGAAAAACAATATCAAAATCTGGCTTCCTGTATTACCCCAGACTATAAAACAGTCAATCCGGGCACGATCTCTTGGCAAGCCATGGCAAAAGTGGCCGAAGAACGTGGAGGTATCCCTTATGACAGTGTAGCTATGTATCCTATGGAAACGGTAATCGTAAGTGACTCCATTGCTTATGATTTTGGGAATCGAAAAACATATTACACAGATAACCAAGGAAAATCCGTAGAACTAGAGGACACCTTTTTGGCCATACTAAAAAAGGGAGAGGATGGGAACTGGAGACTACATCGTGAAGTCGCCTCGGGGCTCTTGAATAAGAATTAATTCTATAGTCAACTAATTAGAAAAATCATTAAATGAAGTTCAAAATGAAATATCTAATCTACCTAACACTTTTATTGTCTTCTGGGATTACTTATGCTCAAAAAAAAGTAATTACCAAAGCCGAAGATTTACCCAAGCACTCATATGCCATTGAAATCAAAGATGCCCAGAGCTTTGTTGAAGATGATGAAGCTATTTTAAGCATTTCTAAGTTGGTAAAGAACGACTTGCTCGAAGATCTAGAAAATTATGATATCAGGGAAAATGCGACACTACGTGATTACTATGGTAAGCTATGTATGCTCAACATTATTGAAAGTAATTATACCGAAGCATTGGCTTACATTGAAAAAGGACGCTTAATTGCGGACAAACCTTCTGAAGAAATCATGTTTGAGATTGAATCAGAGGCTTTTCTCAATGCGCTGATGAATTCCAATGAAAAGGAACTTGACCACAGCAAAACAACGATTGAGAATTTCCTCGTCACCAGATTAAGTGCTGCCGACTTTGAAGTAATACAGGAGGATATCGAGTATCTAAAAGGAAGAAGTCAATACGCGAGTAGGAATTTGTTTTTAGGAATGGCATCCGGTGATGTTCAACCTGCATTGGACAATAACCAGGGTAAAATACCAGGAAACCTAATCATACAATTAATCGGCTTCCACTATGTGTTGAAATACTACATTCCCTATAAGGATGCGCTTGAAGCAGCTTATCAAACTGTATTATCGGCAAATATTCAGGATACCGAGAAGGTTAATATTTGGAAAGAACGAGAAGTCACTATAAGTGAAAATGCTAAATACGCACCCGTACTAATAGGTATTTGGGATACAGGTGTGGACACCCCTATACTTCCCGAAAAGAAACAATGGAAAAACCCGTTGGAAAAATTTGATGGGAAGGACACGGATGGTAACGGCTTTGTAGATGATGTTTATGGTATTGCTTATGACATAGATGCGTTCAAAGATGCCAACTATTTGGAACCAACTGCACATACTATGGAAGACAAAGGGCTGCATCAGAATCTTGCAAAAGGCTATATGGATTTGACAGCTAATATAGAATCAGAAGAAGCCAGTAGTGTGAGAAAATATATGTCTGAAATTAAACCGGAAGATGTAGAGTCGTATTTGGATAAGGTGATTTTATTCATCAATTATTTGCACGGAACTCATGTGGCTGGAGTGGCTGAAGCAGGTAATGACATGGCGAAAATTTTGTCAGCGAGAATGACTCCCAATTATAAAGCCATTCCCAACCCACCTACAGAAGAGGGGATTCAAAGAAAGACAAAGGCCTATGTAGAAATTGTAGGTTATTTCAAAAAGAACAATGTGAAATTGGTGAATATGAGTTGGGGGTATAGCTACGAAAACACCCTTACAGCCATTGAACTGAACGGGATAGGCAAAGACGATACCGAAAGGAAAGCACTTGCAAAATCGTACTTCACCAGAGCGTATAATGGCTTTAAAAAAGCGCTCGAATCCGCACCAGAGATTTTGTTTGTCTGTGCTGCCGGAAACACAAACGATGATGTTGATTTCTCAGCAGATTATCCCTCAAGCATTAATCTACCCAATTTGATTACCGTAGGGGCGGTTGATATAGAAGGAAAAAAAGCAAGATTTACTACCGAAGGTAAAAGTGTAGATGTCTATGCCAATGGGTATGAAGTAGAAAGTTATGTGCCGGGCGGAGAAAAAATGACATTCTCTGGTACTTCCGCATCAGCTCCAAAAGTGGCCAATCTAGCAGGTAAAATTTTAGCCGTGTATCCGCAGCTGAAGCCGCAAGAGGTAATTGA
>NZ_JANQIH010000037.1 GCF_028282265.1 Allomuricauda sp. | reverse complement strand
TCGGAATGTAGGTAGGCATCTGCCAAAGGCTCTAAATGGAAGTCATAAAAATTTTCACCTTCTCGAGAACCTATATGCTTGTCCAAAAAGGCAGGTATTTTGGTTTGAAAACTCTGTTGGTCAAAGCTATCGGAAACCAAGAGATAGGTATAAAAATCGACATAGCCCCAAGCTTCAAAAATACCAGGTCTCGTTTGATAAAAACTGCTCATGGACATCAGTGCATCAAACGTAAAATGGGAATTGGATGGAACATCTTTCATTACTCCTGTTACTGTATAGGGACCATCCGCAGCTCGACCCCCAATGCCTTCTATGGTCTTGCCGACAGGGTTTTGATTGCCAAAATATTTTTTAGCGGTGGTCTCGGTCAGAACAATGGAGTAGGGAGCCTCCAAAGCGGTTTTGGAATCTCCTGATATCAGGGACCAATCGAATAGGTCAAATACGGAAGCATCGGTATAAAAGCAGTCGCTTTCCTGAAATGAATTTTCCCCATAGGTAAGCAAAATGTCGGAGCGACCTGAAAACTGCACTTTTTCCAATATCTCAGGAAAATCAGTTTTTAGAGCGGACCCAACCGGAGCGTTTCCCCAAACCCAATTGTCCGTAGGATCGTTTGCATCTCTGTGGTGAATGATCCGGTAGATGTTGTCTCCTTTTTTGTGATATTCATCGTAGGAAAGTTCATTCTGTATATAAAGGGTTATCAATAAAAAGCAGGCCATACCTATAGCAAGACCTCCGATGTTGATAGCGGAGTAAATCTTGTTTTTCAAAAGGTTTCGCCAAGCGATCTTAAATTGGTTTTTGAACACGGTTTCTCGTTTTTTGATATGGTTATTCGTTTCTTAAATTCTTTGATGGCTGGGTCAAGGCAGCAGTAATGGATTGATAACTTATGGTCAACACAGCAATGAATATTGAGATGAAAGTGCTAAGAACCAAAAGCTGCCAAGTCACTTCAATACTATAGGCAAAATCTTCAAGCCAACGGGACATTACATACCAGGCAACGGGAATCGCAATCAAAGCGGCAATGCCTATCAAACTCAAAAAATTGACTGTAAGTAGATTGTAAATATTTCTAAAAGACGCGCCGAGTACCCTTCGGATACTTATTTCTTTTCGGCGTTGCTCCACCATGAATGCGGAAAGCGCAAACAGCCCCAAACAGGCAACGAAGATGGCCAGCACTGCAAAAGAGACAAAAATGCTTCTAATACGATTTACGTTGTCATACATTTTCGCAAATGAACTATCCATAAAAGCATAGCGAAGTTCCATGTTTGGCATAAACTCAGACCATTTGCTTTCAATGGCCCTCAGCAAACCTTCAATATCATCAGTACTAGCTTTTACAGAAGTGATGGACGGACTCATGCCTAGAAAGAAACACAAAGGAGCAACTTTTTGCTTCATGGAGTCAAAATGAAAATCCTCAACAACTCCTATAATTTCGAATACATCTCCATATCGTGAAATTCTTTTGCCTATAGGGTCTTTTAGGTTAAGCTTTTCAACCATTTGTTCGTTGATTATGGTAGCTTGCTCATCTGATGCCCTTTCTTCTGAAAAATTTCTTCCTTCAATGAGTTTTATACCCAGGGTGTTCAGGTAATCCTCGTCAATTACCCAAGCTTGTCCAAATACGGTTTCGTCCAAGTTGTCTCGACCCTCGTTGACAAAACCGTTACCGTTTCGTTTGGTGTCTTCCAAAGGGAGGTAATCGCTTATGCTCACGTTGCTGATACCATTTAAACTTTGTAATTCCTCCTTAAAGGTCGGCAACCTATCTCCGAGAATATTGGTTCCATACAACTGCACAACTTGTTCCTTTTCAAAACCTACTTTTGAGTTGAGAATAAAACTCATTTGCTGATGAACTGTCAAGGTTCCAATTATGAGAATAATGGAAATCGCAAATTGGAAGATGACCAAACCGCTTCGCAAATTGCTTGATTTGCTTCCGATAGCAAGTTTTCCCTTAAGTACTGCGCTAGGCCTGAATCTTGAGAGATAAAAAGCTGGATACAACCCTGCCAGAACACCCACTAGTAGCGCTCCAAAGAGTAAGGCCAGCACAAAGAATGGATTCGCCCAAGGGATTAGCAACGCCTTTCCTGAAAGCTCACGAAAAAATGGCATACTGAGAAAAGCGAGGATAACCCCAACAGCAAAGGCGATGAAGGTAATCAAAAGTGACTCGGTCAAAAACTGCTGAAGCAAAGCTGCTTTAGAAGAACCGACAACTTTTTTTATACCCACCTCCTTGGCCCTATTGGCTGATTTAGCAGTTGATAAATTCACGAAGTTGATGCTGGCGATAATCAAAATGAACAGGGCTACTATACCAAAAATCCAAATAATTTTGATATCGTTTCGTCTACTTGTTTCAAAATCAATTGTACCAGAATAAAGATTGATGTCCTTTAGCGGTTGCAAACGCATACTGAAAAAATCCTCTGCATTTTCAGGCAGTACAAACCCACTTGCCTCAAACGCGGGCTTTATGTAGGTATTGATGAGCCTGTGGGACATTTTTTCTTGGAATTCCTCGGGGTTGGTGCCCGGTCTAAGTTGTAAGTAGGTATAGTAATTGTTCTGAAACCATCGAGTCTGTTCCCCTTCGCCAAATTCTACTTCTTTTAGTGTTAGTAGAAAATCATAATCCATATGTGAATTGCTGGCAAAATCCTTCATTACACCATTTATCCGATAAGGCTCACTGTCATTTCCATTCAAGTAAATGGATGTACCTACCGGATTTTGGTCACCAAAGTATTTCTTGGACATTGTTTCAGAAATAACCAAGGTAAAAGGCTCTGCCAAAGCTGTGGCAGCTACTCCAAAAACCATTTCAACATCCATGATATCGATGATCGATTGATCGGCATAGGTGAAACCTTTTTCATGGTGTTGGGTTGATTGTCCTTCGATACGAATTTCATTGCTCCCCGCCCCATAGAACAAATCATTATCATTTAATCGACCAGCATTGATGACTTCGGCAAAATCATTTTTTACGGTAGACCCCGTATTAGCCGAAAAATGAATGCCGTCATTGATTTTTCCATCGCGCCGATCTCGGTTTATCATACGATAAATGTTGTCGGCATTTGCCACAGAGGTATCATAACTGCTCTCATGAATGATGTAAAGCGTGATTAATATACAGGCCGCAACACCGAAACTAAGTCCTAATACGTTGATGATTGTAAACCCCTTATTCTTTAAAAGACTTCTCCAGGCTACTTTGAAATGATTCTTGATCATGATGGCGGTTTTTTGGATTATTCGGTTCTTAGACTTTTAATCGGATTTACTATAGCTGCCTTTATACTCTGATAGCTTACCGTTAGTATTGAGATAAGGACAGCCAACAATGCTGCTGCTGCCAAGACCCACCATTGAATTTCAATTTTATAGGAGAAGTCCTCCAACCACTTGTTCATAACATACCATCCGATAGGGAGGGAAATCAAGATGGAAACCCCAACAAGTCTTAAAAAATCTGTTGAGAGCTTTACGGTAATTTGTCCTACTGACGCACCCATTACCTTCCTTACACCTATTTCCTTGGTCCTCTTCTCTGCGTTGAAAGCCGCTAGACCGAATAATCCGAGGCAGGCAATCAATATGGACAAAGAGGTAAAGATGAAGAAGATAGAACCCAAACGTTGCTCTGACCGGAACGTATTGTTAAAGGAATCTTCCATGAAGTAAAAATCAAAGGGCTGCCCAGGAGCCATTTGGTTCCACAACCGTTCTACATCAGACAAGGCATTTTCAAAATTGGAAGTCTGAAGCTTTATGGCGAGGGAACTGGCAAATCCACTCAAATGCAAGCTCAAAGATTCAATGTCTTGCCTAAAGGGAGAAAAGTGAAAATCCTTAACCACTCCTATAATCGTATAATAGGTGGCATTCTCCGAGGTTATATCTGGGGTATACCGTTTTCCCAAAGCTTCTTGGGGAGTAATACCCATTACAGAAAGAGCGGATTCGTTAATGATTATACTGGTGGAATCGGTTTTAGCATTTATATCAAAGTTTCTTCCGGCTATTAGGGTAAAATCCATGGTGGACAGATAATCGTAATCCACGCCCCAACGTTGCATACTTACGGCATTTTCTTGACTGGTGGCACCTTCTTCTGGCACGAAAGAGCTGTCTCCTCTAGCTGAAGGAGTAGGGAAAAAGCTACTTAGGGTCGCATTTTTGACGAAGCTCAGCTTTTTAACCTCTTCCTTAAATACGGTAGCCTGATCACCAGCTGCGTACACGTCATTTACAATCAAAACTCGGTCTTTTGAAAAACCCAGGTCTTTGTTTTGGATATACCTTAGTTGCTGATAGACCACCAAGGTGCCTACAATTAAAAAGATAGAAATAGCAAATTGGAAGATGACCAAACCGTTTCGAATCTTGCTTCCCCCAGCACTATTGTCACCTGAGCCTTTGAGTACTTTGATGGGGATAAAACGTGACATAAAGAAAGCAGGATAACTGCCTGAAAAAAGACCCAACACTATACCAGATAAAAGCAGTAAAATCCAGAAAAAAGGCTTGTGATAGGGCATTTCTATTTGCTTGTCGGCTAATTCGTTAAAAAAGGGCAGTGCAATTGCGGCAACAATCAAAGCCAACAGAAGGGAAGCAAAAGAAACCAGTCCGGACTCGACCAAGAACTGACGAACCAGTTCTTTCTTATTGGAACCAAGGGTTTTGCGAATACCAACTTCCTTAGCTCTTTTTAAGGAGTAGGCCGTAGAAAGGTTCATGAAGTTCACACAGGCTAGGACAATGAGGAACAAAGCGATAAACGAAAGAATATAAATACTCTGAATGTTGTTATTGGAACTCATTTCTGCTACCCTATCTGAATTTAAATGGATGTCTTGCAATCGAATTGTGCTGTATATAAGATGATTGCCAGCAGCCTTAAACTCTTCTTCAGTCATTCCCGGCATAAATTGCTGAGCCCAAGGAATCATATATTTCCCCAAAAAAGCTCTTAGTGGAGCTTGCATGTCTTCAATATTGGCGGAAGGAATAAGTTTTATGAAGGTTTGATAATTATTGCTTCCCCAGTTCGGAATCTTTGAATCTTCATAACCGGCCATGGCCATAAAAACGGAATAGTCGCGTAAAAAGGAGTTTTTGGGCATATCTGGAATCACTCCCGTAACCGTAAATGTTTCGGTATTATTGACAATAAGGGTCTGCCCCACTGCATCATCTATCCCAAAATGCTTTTCGGCAGCGGTCTTTGTCAAAACCAATGTGTTGGGAGCGCTCAAGGCAACTCGGGGATCCCCTTTCAACGCTTTTATTCCAAACATTTTATAGAAAGTGGAATCCACGAAGGTAGCTTGAAGCTCCTTGACGTTGGTTTCCGTATCTGCCTTTCGTACCAATGCGCTTCCCCGTGTTCTAAATCTTGTGGTCAGTTCCACCTCGGAAAAGTCGGCAACCATCGTCTCCGCCATTGGAGCGGGAGTAACGGCAAACACTCGGTCTTCCCCCCCAAATTTTATATCAACGTTTATCCTGTGAATTCTATCGGCATCGGCAAACATGCTATCGTAGCTAAGTTCGTCGTAGATATACAAGGAAATTAAAAGACCCCCCGCCATTCCCATGGCAAGCCCGAAAAGATTGAGAAAAGTAATGAAGGGTTGCTTCTTTAAACTTCTTATTGCGATTTTAATATGATTTTTGATCATGGCCTTTGTTTTAGGTTGATGATATTATTCTGTCCTTAAACTCTTAATAGGGCTGGTAACCGCTACTTTAAAAGTTTGATAGCTAATGGTTATTAAGGTGATTATCATTATGGAAATAATGGCCAAGGCAAAAATCCACCAATGTATTTCAGTTCGGTAGGTGTAACCTTGAAGCCATTGTTCCATGATATACCAAGAGAGAGGGGTTGCCAGAACACCTGCAATGATGATGAGCTTGAAAAAATCGAAGGTGAACAGAGCCAAAATATCGCTTACCCGACTTCCGAGTACTTTTCGAATTCCTATTTCCTTGGTTCGAATCCCAACGAAGAAGAGGATAAGGCCGTAGAGGCCCAAACAACCGATGAAAATTGCCAAACCTGAAAACACTTTGGATAGGGATAAGTAACGTTGTTCAGTTTCATATTGCTCGGCAACACTTTCGTCAAGAAAACGGTAATCGAAGACCTTTTCAGAAAAGGTTTGAGACCATTCTCGTTCCAGTTGGTCCAAAGTTGCTTTGGTATTGATATGGTTGATTTTGATACCCAATTCATTGTACCACCTAACATATGGGGCAATAAAAATGGGTTTTATTTCTTCTGTAAAACTGCCATCATGAAAATTCTTCACAACCCCAACAATGGTTGCCGTAATCCGTTCTCCATTGACGGCAAGTGGTTTACCCAAGATTTCGTCAGCAGAGGAAGCTCCTATTTTTTCCACGAACCTTTCATTGACCAACATTTCGGTGATGGAATCGTTCTTAAAGAAATTTCTTCCTGCTGCCAATGGGATATCAAAAGCGTTTAAAAAATCTTCATCACCTATTTTGATGGAGATGCTGAAATCCTCCCGTTCTGGGCGATTGTTATATTTAACCGTTGTGTCCCAAAAAGTAGTGGCTCCTCCAGGGCTTGTCAAACAGCCTGAAACTTTTTGTACGCCAACGACTTGTTTTAATCGTTCTTTTAAATCGTAGAATGTATCTGAATCTATGGTTTCAGGAACTTCGAGCATTACGATGGATTCCTTATCAAAACCCAAATCGGTTTGGGTCGCATATTCAATTTGTCTTGAGATTACCAAAGTGGCCACAATAAGGGAGATGGAAATAACAAACTGGGTCACAACCAAAACTTTTCTTGTTTTGGAACCCCCTGTATCATTGTGATTGAGCTTTCCCTTAAGTGCCAGAATGGGAACAATTCGAGACAATAATAGTCCAGGATAAGCTCCTGATAAAAAGGAAACAAATAGAAGTAATACCAATAAAAACCCAAAAAAACGAAAGCTTAAAAGGTTTTCCAACCTCAATTCGATTTCAAATAAGGCGTTGAAAGAGGGTAGAAATAGAACGGCCATACCGAATCCTAGAACTATGGCGAAAAGACTGATGAGAAAGGTTTCGCTTAAAAACTGCCAGAAAAGTTGTTTTTTAAAACCGCCCAATACCTTACGGATACCAATTTCCTTGGAACGATAAAACGCCTGTGCGGTGGAGATGTTTATAAAATTAATACTGGCAATAACTATTAAAAACAGTCCGATAATACCAAAGACAATCAAAAAAACGGGGTCTAATCCACCGTACCGCTCATTGAGATGAATTTCTGACAAAGGTTGAACTTTGTATACATGTTTGTTGTTGCTATTTGGCCGATACTTTTTTGGAAGTTCCAACAACACATTTTCTATGTGGGCTATATCCTGATTGGGTTTTAGCAAGGCAAAACATTGCAAATTGGTCGTTATCCCTCCCCAGCTTTCATTATAGGCGAATTCAGAAAAGTCTTTAAGATTCTCAAACGCAACAAAGATGTCCTTATCTAAGAAAGAAGTACTCGGGATGTCCTTCAATACCCCTGTGATTTCTATGGTCTTGTCATTTTCCAGCACAAAGGTCCTTCCCACCACATCGCTACTCCCAAAAAGCTCTAGTGCCCCACTTTCAGTGATTACCGCAGTATTTGGCGCCGATAACGAAATGGCGTTGCTCCCATCCACTAAGGGAAAACTGAAAATCTTGAAGAAGTCTTCTTCGGCAAACATGACGTCCTTTTTGTACTTGATGATGTTGTCATTTAGGGTTACATCGATAACCAAGCCGGACCTATCCACTATTTTGGCCACTTTATCGGCATAGGCGTATTCTTCCCGAAAAACTTTAGCAAAAGCAGGGGGAACACTGGCAGAATAGCCAATATTGTCCATATGCTCTTCTGTGGCCATTCTATAGATACGATCCTTGTTAGTGTGAAAATCATCAAAGGAATAGTGGTGCCCCAAAAAGAGATAAATTAATATGGCACTCCCAAAACCAATGGATAGACCAAGGATATTAATACTTGTAAAAACTTTCCTTTTAGCGAGGTTCCTCCAGGCGATTTTAAAATAGTTCCGTATCATAGGGTCACTTTTTTGGGTTATTCAGTTCTAAGGCTCTGAACAGGACTGGTGACAGCCACTTTAAAAGTTTGATAGCTAATTGTTATTAAGGTGATTATCATAATGGCTACAATGGCCAGAGCAAAAATCCACCAATGTATCTCTGTTCTATAGGCGTAGCCTTGCAGCCATTGTTCCATTAAATACCACGAAATTGGAGTGGCCAATAGGCCGGCGATTAGAATCAATTTGAAAAAGTCAATGGTAAAAAGGGCCAAAATATTTCCCACCTTGCTGCCCAGCACTTTTCGGATTCCTATTTCCTTCGTACGAATCCCAACGAAAAAAAGAATGAGACCATAGAGACCAAGACAACCGATTAATATGGCGAGCGCTGAGAAGATTTTAGATAGTGATAAATAGCGCTGTTCAGCCTCGTACTCTTGGGCCACTCGTTCGTCCAAGAAGCGATAATCGAAAATGTAACCTTCAAAGGCCTGGGACCACCTTTGTTCTACTTGCTGTAGAATGGACCTGGTATTTACGCCGCTTATCTTAACAGCAATTTCACCATACCAATTGGCATTGTCGGCTATGAATGCAGGTCGAATCTCCTCGGCAAAATCCAAATCATGAAAGTTGCGAACTACGCCAACAATAGTTCCTTGTATGCTTTCCCCGTTGGCCTTGAGTTTTTTCCCCAAAAGTTCCTGTGGGTTGCTGATGCCTACTTTTTCTCCAAATTTTTCATTGACCAAAACCTCGCTAATCGAATCGCTTTTGAAAAAGTTTCTTCCGGCAACAAGTTCTACTCCAAAGGTTTCCAGAAAATCGACGTCACCTATTTTGGCCTGAATGCTGAACTCTTCGTTTTCGGGACGATTATGGAATTTAACACTGGTGCCCCAGTTGTTTTCAGCTGCACCTGGGCTGCTTAGGCAAGCAGAAACACTTTGTACCCCAGGAATTTGGTTGAGACGTTCCTTTAGGGTTTCAAATTGAATGGGTTCAAGCTCCGCAGGAACCTCGAGCATCACAACCGAGTCTTTATCAAACCCAAGATCTGCATTTACGGCATAATCGATTTGCCTTGAAATTATGAACGTGGCCGCAATAAGTGTAATAGAAATGGCAAACTGGGCCACTACCAATACCTTGCGTGTCTTGTTTCCTCCTGTATCATTGTGACTGAGCTTTCCCTTCAGCGCCAAAACAGGAACGATTTGCGACATCAACAGGCCCGGATAGCTACCCGATAGAAATGCAACAGTTGCTAAAATTAGGACTAGAAAGCCAAGGAATTCGAAGGTCAATAAATCCCGAATCGATAATTGAAGCTTAAACAGGTCATTGAAAGAGGGAAGGAACAGGGCTGCCAACAAGATTCCAAGGAGAATGGCGAAGAGACTGAGCACAAAGGTTTCGGAAAGGAATTGCCAAAACAAATGGGTTTTAAAACTACCCAAAACCTTCCTTACACCTATTTCCTTGGAACGATAAAAGGCTTGCGCTGTTGAAATATTGATAAAATTAATGCAAGCTATAATTATCAGAAACATTCCGATGATACCAAAAATCCAGAGAAGAACAGGATCAATCCCTCCATAGTTGGGATTGAAGTGCATGTCAGCCAAAGGCTGAAGCTTATAAATATGCTTGTTTTTGCTTTTTGGTCGATGTTCCTTAGGGAGTTCAACCAGTGCACTCTCGATGGCCTCAACGTTTTGGTTTGGTTTTAAAAGAGCAAAACACTGAAGATTGCTTGTGATACCACCCCAGCTTTCAGAAGCAGCAAACTCAAAGAAATCTTCGAGATTGGCAAAGGACAAAAACACTTCGTGCCGATTAAAGGTGGTTTTGGGCAAATTTTGAAGGACCCCGGTAATTTTTATGGTCTTATCGTTTTCAAGGATGAAGGTTTCGCCAGCGACATCGGTTCTTCCGAACATTTTAAGCGCTATATTTTCAGTAATTACGGCCGTGTTGGGCTCGGACAAGGATACCTTGTTGCTACCATCTAGTAAGGGATAATTGAAAATCTTAAAGAAGTCTTCCTCTACAAAAACCACATCTTCCTTAAATTTTTTAGTAACACCACCTACTTCTGCATCCAATATGGTATCGTCCTGCTCAACGATTTTCGCAACCCTATCGGCATATTCGTAGTTTTCACGAAACGCTTTTGCAAAACCGGGTGGAACACTGGCTTCGAAATCAATTATGTCACGGCGCTCCTCGGTAACAACCCTAAAAATTCTGTCCGAATCGTTATGGAACTTATCAAAAGAAAGATGATAATTCAAAAAGAGGTAGATAAGAACACTGCTTCCAAAACCTATGGACAACCCTAGGATGTTTATGGCAGTGAAAACCTTTCTTTTCAAGAGATTCCTCCAAGCTATTCTGATATAGTTCCTAAACATGTTTTTTGATTTTGATTGATGAATAAACTCCTTTACGTTTAAATGGTGGCGCCAACTGGCTTGTTCTGACTTTCCGTCACAATTTGTCCGTCAAAGAGATTAATGACCCGGTGTGCGTAATGGGAGTCCCTGTCTGAGTGGGTCACCATCACGATGGTTGTACCTTCTTGGTTGAGCTCGGTCAGTAAGTTCATGACCTCTATACCGTTTTTTGAATCGAGGTTACCTGTTGGCTCATCGGCAAGAATCAATTTTGGAGTGGTAACAACGGCACGGGCAATCGCAACACGTTGTTGTTGTCCGCCAGAAAGCTGTTGTGGAAAATGTTTTTCTCGGTGTGCAATCTTCATGCGCTCCAACACCTTTTTCACTTTTTCTTTGCGCTCACTCTTACTCATCTTCAGGTAGATTAAGGGAAGCTCAACATTTTCAAAGACCGTAAGCTCGTCGATGAGGTTGAAACTTTGAAAAACAAATCCTAGATTTCCTTTTCGCAATTGTGTTCGTTGACTCTCCCTCAGTCCGCTTACTTCGTGACCTGCAAACTGGTAGCTCCCCTCTGTAGGGTTGTCCAACATTCCAATGATGTTCAGTAAGGTTGATTTTCCGCATCCGGATGGGCCCATTACCGCGACGAACTCACCTTCCGCCACATTTAGATTTACTCCGTTTAAAGCAAGGGTCTCTACCTCTTCCGTTCTAAAGCTCTTTTTTAGATTTTGTATCTGTATCATATTTTGGTTATTATCTTCTTATACTATTTGTAAAGTTCCAAGGTGTTCTCTGAAGTGTTGGGAGCTGAAAAAAATAGCTCAATGTCCAGCCCATCTTCTTCCTCGATATAGATTATGGAATCAATATCAAAGAACACTTCATATGGCGAAAAGCCCTTAGGAAGGTAGTTTGCCGTATCGAAACCAAGACTATAGTCCTCTTCTTCAATAAAATTGAGCGAACCTAAATGAAGTTCCGCGAAGTAAGGGTCAAAACCTTGTGGTAAATATTGAGCGGTATCAAACCCCAAAGCTTCCTCATCCTCTCCTTCAATGTAGGGGATGGCTTCAAAATTGACATAGGTTTTGTAAGGATCAAAGTTTTCGGGCAAATAATCATAGGGATCAAAACCCAAAACGATTTCCTCGTCTTCCTCAACAAATTCAATTTCGTTCGGGTTCAGAATGTGAGAATCCTCATGAATTTTCTCGTCAAAAGATTTTTTTCCTTCATTTGATTCCGCATCAAGGGTCAATACGCTGGTGTTGTTTTCAAATGTCCCTGCGGAAGTTACTTCGAGATTTGTCAAAGCTACCGTTGTGGTACTTTGTAGTTCTTCGGCTATGGCGGTGCTTCCTATAAGTACGCATCCATATAATATTAGTAATCTGTTCATTTTTTGATGTATTATTATTTTGACTTTTATTTTAAAACTATTCTTTCCGCGTTTCCAAAGCTGTCGTAATTGCTTGTAATCACTTTTTCTCCGGGTTGAAGTCCGTCGAGAACCTCATAGTATCTTGAATTTTGTTTTCCTATTCTAATATTTCGTTTGAGAGCCTCATTTTCATCAGTTCCAAGAACA
>NZ_JANQIH010000020.1 GCF_028282265.1 Allomuricauda sp. | reverse complement strand
AAACTGGATATGGACTAGAAAATCCAATAGTTATGTATACTTGCCAAAATTTTGACTATGCGAAAATTGGTGATCGGTGACATCCATTCGGGGCTTTATGCTCTAAAACAGGTTATGGAAAAGGCTCAGGTAAGTCCTGAAGACCATTTAATTTTTCTGGGAGATTATGTTGATGGATGGAGTACAGCTGTGGAAACCGTCAATTTTCTAATGGAGCTTGGCGAAAGCCACAAATGCACTTTTATTCGCGGCAATCACGATGAACTCTGTAGGGAGTGGTTAATGAAACAGGAAGAAAATCCGCAATGGCTGGCACATGGAGGCGCAGCAACTAGGGATTCTTATTTGGCCACTGATCAAAAAACCTGGGAGATTCATATTCAGTTCTATAAGGGATTGAAAAACTATTATTTGGATGAGGATAACCGACTTTATCTACACGCTGGATACACCAATTTGAAAGGCGTGGATTTTGAATATTTTGAACAGTTGTTCTATTGGGATCGCACCTTATGGGAACTGGCACGAGCCTTAAACCCTGCTTTAAAGCCTACAGATGAGGACTTCCCCAAAAGATTGACGCACTATCGGGAAGTTTATATTGGTCACACCCCTTTGTCAAAAACAGATGTCGCAACACCCCGAAAAGGAGCCAATGTTTGGAACATTGACACCGGAGCTGCCTTCAAGGGTAGCTTGACGATTATGGATGTCGATACCAAGGAATTTTGGCAAAGCGATCCTGTACACACCTTTTATCCCGGGGAACGGGGAAGGAATTAATGTTAGTACTTACCTGCCTTATGGTCGTCTTGCCATTTCTTCAGTTGTTTCCATTGGCCCTCATAAGCCATTTTTGCTTGCATGGGCCACGACGCAGGATCATGGATTCTGTAGCGGTCTCCTCCTGAATCAAGTACTTTTTGGCACTGATCCGTGGAGGCCTCCGAAAGGTCTTTCCAGGTTTTGATGTTGAAATTGTGAAACAAGCCTTCTATTTTAGGACCGATTCCTTCCACAATTTTCAGGTCATCCTGTTTTATTCTTTTCCCCATGGCATCCTTGGCAGCCCCCACATCAAAATGTTTTACGGGCGGTACTTCTTTGGCAGATAAAGAAACCGAGGGAGCAGTAGCTTCAGCTTGGGGTGGACCACTTTCCAACTTTTTATTACAAGCCTCAAGGTCTGTTTTTAGTTTAGTGTTTTCCGATTCCAAAGCATTGAGTTTGGGGGTTAGATCCAATACTTTGGGTGCTTTACTTTTTCCGATGAGATAGCCAATAATTGCTGAGATAATACCAAAAAGAATTATTGCTACCCAAAACCATAAATTCAAGTTGTCAGTTTCCATAAATACGATTCACAGTTAGATTTTTAGTTTAATGTTACCAACGCTTACCCAACATGGGGCCATTTACCTTTGGGGTACTAGTAATGATTCGTAAATGGCGGTGGACGCCAAAATTTCCAATAAATCGACGGAATTTTTTGGTATGGGCAAAGTGGTTTAGTGTTCTACGTACAAATTATTAAAAAAACCTTAAAAATATGAGGTTATTCTTAAGATTCTGAGACTTTTAGTTGGAGTTAAGAAATATCGGGAAACTAAAAAAGCGGCAAACTTTACCGATTATACACTTTTTACAACCAACGATACGAATGCCCTTATTCTGAACAAAAATTATTAAGAATTTTACAGTGTAATATTAGAAACGGGACCCTATTTCTCCCGACCAAGTTCCGGCATTGAAATAGGGTTTAATTTAAGTTTGAGTTAGTTAAGTTGGTTTAAAGACTGCCGGTTTCATAGTTCATCGGAAACCGGCGTTTTTTTTATGCTAAAAGTAGTTTGTAACAAGTCTTCTTGACTGGAGGAGCTTCCGACATACAATTCATACTCCATCTCTTCAATTTCCCAATTTTTTTTCTTCGGATTATACCATGCCAAATCCTTAACGGCCACCTCAAGACGTATTGTTTTGGTTTCATTTGGACCAATATGAACTTTTTCAAAATCCCTGAGCAGTTTTACTGGGCGGTCAACGCTTGAATTCGCAAAACCAACATAGAGTTGAACAACCTCCTTGCCCAGAAGATCACTTATGTTGGTAACCTGAACGTCGACTTCAAGCACATCATCCAGAGACAATTCAGGGTTGACCATACTTAGACTATCGTAAGCAAAATTGGAATAGCTGAGCCCGAATCCGAAGGGATAAGCAGGCTCGATGTCCTTTTTATCGAAAAGGGTATACCCGTGATAGTAATCATAGGTAACATTCTTGGTGAAGGGCCTGAATTCTGGATAATCCTCCTGACTCTTGGCAATAGAGAAAGGGAGCTTCCCACTGGGGTTCGCATCACCATAAAGAATATGGGCCAGGGCCGTTCCACCTTCCATGCCTGAATACCACGAGAATAGTATGGCAGGAACATCTGGTTCCCATTCTGACAGGTCAATAGCACTCCCTCCAACATATACTACGGCTAAGTTTTTGTTTAGAGGCGCAAGGGACTTGATTAGGATTTCGTCGCTACTTTTAAGTTTTAGATTCTCACGGTCTCCACCTATTTTACTTTCTCCAATGAATTTTCCAGCCTCGGCAGAAGCTTCCATGGTCTCGCGTTTCCAAACAATGAACTCACCTTCATCCTCATGGGTAAATCCAACAAGTAAAATCACTTCGTCAGCTCTTTCGGCTAAGGCTTTGGCAGATTCCATATCACTGCCATCATTCAGTACTACAGTATTTCCCAAAGCTTCTTGGTGCTCTTTTATACCCTCGAAAGGAGTTGTGACATAAATAGGAGTTGAATCACTACTTCCATGGTCGCCCGTATTTTCAATATCGGCTAACCGACCAATGACCGCTACTGTTTTTCCACTACCAGATTCGAAAGGCAGTACGCCTTTGTTTTTGAGCAAAACCATCCCTTCTTCAGCAGCAGTTCTGGCCAATGCTATACTTGAAGGTTTTCCTATTATCTCATGTGTATATTGTTCTTGGTCATCCACTGAAGCATATCGCAAACGTGTGGCCAACGATTGTATCACAAGGGCATCAATGTCCTCCTCGGAGATTTGTCCGTTTTTGATACCATTCTCCAAGGTTTCATAAGTATATGCTTTTTGAACAGGCATTTCCACATTCAAGCCTGCTTTTATTCCTCCAATCCCATCGTATAAGCCATGAAACCAATCCGTGGTTACAAACCCTTCAAAGCCCCAATCATCACGTAAGATATCGGTCAATAACCTCTCATTACTTCCACAGAACTCGCCGTTGACCGCATTATAGGCACTCATAATGGATGCGGGTTTTCCTTCTTGCACGGTTTTTTTGAAATGGGGCAGATATACTTCATGAAGCGTTCTGTCATCCACTTGTACATCCACCACCCAACGGGAGTTCTCAATGCTGTTCAGAGCAAAATGTTTGGGGCAGGCCATTACATTGTGTTTCTCTATCCCCTTAACGGCCGCCACACCAAACTCACCCAGCAGCCAAGGGTCTTCACCGTAGGTTTCTTGGGCCCGACCCCAACCCGGATGACGTAGCAGGTTGATACAGGGGGTTGCCCCATAATTTACCTTATTGGCGCGCATTTCTGAGGCGATTACCTCATGTATTTGTTGTTCAAGGGCGATGTTCCAACTAGCTCCCCTGGCCATCGCCACTGGAAAAGTGGTAACCCCTTCGATGGATTTATCACGTACTCTTGCCCCTCTAGGTCCATCGGACAAAACCCAAGGAGGTATTCCCAACCGCTCATTTTCGCCTACATAAATATGTGGAAAACGCCCTTTCCCTAAATAGTTGGCAAACATTTTGGTCAGGCCACCAGCAAACTTCTCCCCATACATCTGTTGTATTTTTTCCTTTAAGGTCATTTGGGAGACCAGTTCTTCAGCAAGAACTTTAAAATCAGTATTCGTATCTATAGTCCTTGAAGCTACTTCCTTGGTATTCAGGGAAGGCATCTTATAGTTGACGTGGGTGTAGTAGACGACGCCAACAGTAAGCATCAAAAGCAATAAAACAATACCAATTATTTTAAGGGTTTTCACCACAATTTTCTTTAAAGATTTCATAGGCGAGGGATTTGTGTCAGATTGCCACAAATATATTTAATGTGGCGTTTTGCCACAAATATTTTTTACATTATTTTTAGACCATGGATATGCAAGAATTTTTGGATAAAGGGGAAGAACTGTTTTTGCCCAATCTTTCGTTGGACATTGCCATTATGGGCTTTCAAGATGGAGAACTCAAAGTTTTGTTGCTTGAATTTGAAGGAGGATGGTCGTTACCGGGAGGCTATGTTGGAAGAGATGAATCAACCGATTCTGCCGCAGTTCGTGTTCTTGAAGAGCGTACTGGACTGAAACAGTCTTTTCTCAAGCTTTTTCAAGTTTTTGGAAAAAAGGACCGAAGCTTTAGTAACGAATTCAAAAAAATCGCAGCAAAAGCTGGCTTATCTTGGCATGAAGAACTTTGGATAAATAAACGATTTGTCTCATTGGCGTATTATGCCTTGGTAGATATCGATAAGACCAATCCCACTGGAGGTGAATGGCAGCAAGCTTTTGGATGGCACAACGTAAAGGACCTGCCTAAGATGTGGATGGACCACGGTGAAATCGCTTCAGCGGCCATGGAGCAGTTGAGAAGAGATATTACTTTGGAGCACATCTCGTTCAATCTACTGCCCGAAGAGTTTACCATGCCAGAACTACATCAATTGCATGAGACTATTTTGGACAAGAAGTTGGAAAGAAGCCGTTTCCAAAAAAAAATGTTGTCTTTGGGAATTTTTGAAAGATTACCCAAACCAAAAGAAGATGCCCCTCGAAGAAAACCTTATCTCTACAAAATCAAAGAATCAACCTAAACAAATCTTACAAAATGAGACGAAGAGAAGCTTTAAAAAATGGAATGTTGGGTCTAGGCGCTATTGCTTTGGCCTCCTCCTTCAAAAAAATCAACGACTTGATGATTTCAGAAAATCTTGAAAAACAAATCGCCTTGGGCGTGCAACTGTTCACCATTCCCAAAATGGTGGATAAAGACTTTGAGGGAACCATTAAACTGATTGCCGAATTGGGCTATAAAGAGGTCGAGTTTTTCGGACCTTATCCTTTTAGCTCCCAAGAAGCCAAGGACGGTTGGAATCAGTTTAAACCGATGTTGGGACTTGAAAATGATGCTTTTTACTGTTTTACCGTTGAGGAAACAGCCAAGTTATTAAAGGAGCACGGCCTAACCACTCCTTCGATGCATACTGATTTTAGTTCGCTCCGGACCAAACTGGATGAGATGTTGGATGAGGTGGCCAAATTAGATACCAAGTATCTCGTTTTGCCAGCCATCCAAGAGGAAAAAAACACCTTGGACCACTACAAAAGATTCGCTGAGGAGTTTAACGGATTTGGAGAAAAAATGAGCAAGTATGGCATCCAATTCGTATATCACAACCACGGATACGAACATGTGGAACGTGATGGGGAAATTCCGATGGATTATTTATTGAAGAATACCAATTCGGACCATGTGAAATTTGAACTTGATATTTTCTGGATGCAGGCCGCCGGAGCTGACCCCATTGAATATTTAGAGAACTATCCCCGACATTATAAAATGCTCCATTTAAAGGATGCTTCCGAAACCTTTCGATTTTCTGGCGACGGAGGTACTCCAGAACAATGGATGGCTGGATTCCCGTTAATGAGTGATCCGGGTGACGGTGTATATGATATCGCTGGCATCATCAAACAAGCCAAGGCATCGGGTGTGGATCATTATTATTTGGAGCGGGATTTAGCTCCCAACCCAGAAGAGACCTTGAAAAACTCCTTCAAAAACCTACGCGAACTAAGCTAAACCTTTTGCCTACAAATCGAACTTGATACCTTGGGCCAATGGCAACTCTGTTGTATAGTTGATGGTGTTCGTTTGTCTTCGCATGTAGATTTTCCAGGCATCGGAGCCACTTTCACGGCCACCTCCGGTTTCTTTTTCTCCGCCAAAGGCTCCACCGATTTCGGCACCTGAAGTTCCAATATTCACGTTGGCAATACCACAATCGCTGCCTGCAGCGGACAGAAATCGCTCCGCATCACGTAAATTGTTGGTCATAATGGCCGAAGAAAGTCCTTGAACCACTCCATTCTGAACTGCAATGGCGTTTTCCACTCCTCCAGAATACTTCAGTAAGTACAAGATTGGCGCAAAAGTCTCTTCTTGTACAATTTCAAAGGAATTGTCGGCTTCGGCAATGGCAGGTTTTACATAACAACCGCTTTCATATCCTTCGCCAGAAAGGACCTCGCCTTCAACAATAATGTTCCCACCTTCGTCTTTTACTTTTTCAAGCGCAGCCGAGTACATTTTTACGGCATCCGTATCAATCAATGGCCCGACATGATTGTTTTCATCCAAAGGATTTCCAATGCGTAATTGTTGATAGGCATCTACCAATGCACTTTTCACTTTCTCGTACATAGAATCATGAACAATGAGTCTTCGGGTTGAGGTACATCGTTGTCCTGCGGTACCCACTGCTCCAAAGACCGCACCGATTACCGTCATTTTAATATCGGCATCCGGTGTTACAATAATGGCGTTGTTGCCTCCTAGTTCCAATAGCGATTTTCCTAATCGAGCAGCAACTGCCTGGGCCACAATTTTACCCATGCGGATAGATCCTGTTGCGGAAACCAAAGGGATTCGTTTGTCCTGGGTCATGAATTCACCAACCTTATAATCACCATTGATTAAGCACGAAATACCTTCAGGAAGATTGTTTTCTTTTAGTACTTCAGAAATAATATTCTGACAAGCCACGCCACATAATGGTGTTTTTTCAGAAGGTTTCCAAACGCAGACATCTCCGCAGACCCAGGCCAGAGCCGTATTCCAAGACCAAACGGCAACTGGGAAGTTAAAAGCAGAAATAATGCCTACGATTCCAAGTGGATGATACTGCTCGTACATACGGTGTCCCGGTCTTTCAGAGTGCATAGTGAGTCCGTGAAGCTGTCGTGAAAGACCGACAGCAAAATCACAGATGTCAATCATTTCTTGAACTTCTCCCAATCCTTCTTGATAGGATTTCCCCATCTCGTAAGAGACCAATTTTCCCAGGGGTTCTTTCAATTCACGAAGTTTTTCTCCAAACTGTCGTACAATTTCTCCACGTTGGGGAGCTGGGACTTTTCTCCAACTTAAAAAAGCTTCTGATGCCTTTGCCATTACGTTTTCATAATCCTCCTTGGTGGTGGAGGTCACCTTCCCGATAAGATTACCATCAACCGGTGAATATGATTCTATAATTACTCCCGAACCAAAACAATTTGAACCAGTGGATGTTCCATGGTTAGTTTCAGTTAACCCAAGTTGTTCCAAGGCTTGGTCCATTCCGAAGGTAGCTGTGGCAACGTTTGACATTTTATAACTTTTTTAAGCTGTTTTGTTAGATTTTCGACAAAACTACGAAGAACTTCAGTTTTGAAAAGAGAAATCAGATATAATCTGGGAGGTACAGCAAGATGATTCCCATTAAGGCGGGAATGCCTTGAACCACGAATATTTTCTTGGATGCAGAATATGCTCCATACAACCCTGCAATTAAAACGCAAACCAAAAAAAACAAAGCAACATTAAATTGCCAAGTTGGGTTTTCAATCAGGAGGGACCAAATAAGCCCGGCGGCCAAAAAGCCATTGTACAAACCCTGATTAGCGGCCAAAGTTTTTGTGGGTTCAAAAAGGTCTTTTGGAAAATTTCGAAACACCTTTTTTCCGGTGGTGGTCCATGCAAACATTTCCAACCACAAAAAATACAGGTGTAAAAAAGCAACTATGGCGATTACAATTTTGGTAGCAAGTAACATATTCAATCTTTTGAAATAAAACGTTCATCAACCGGCATTACAGTACCACAATTATTGCAGGTCCTTAAATTCTTTGAGCCGTAAAAGTGTTTAAAATGAGACAAGAAATCCTTCTCAATATCATGTAGGGTGAAATAGGCTTCATACAATTTGTTATTGCAATTATCGCAGAACCACATGAGACCGTCATCTACATTCATATCTTCTCGTTTTCTTTCCACCACCAAGCCAATTGAGCCTTCATGTCTAACTGGGGAATGTGGAACTTTTGCTGGGTGCAGGTACATATCACCGGGCCCCAGTTTCATGGTCTTTTTTTGGCCATCTTCTTGAATATGAACTTCGATATTCCCTTCAAGTTGGTAAAATAGCTCTTCAGTTTCATTATAATGATAGTCTTTTCTAGCATTGGGTCCCGCTACAACCATTACAATATAATCTCCGGCATCTTTGTATAAATTCCTGTTCCCAACCGGAGGTTTAAGGGTATCCCTGTGTTCTTCTACCCATTTCAATAAATTGAAAGGTTCTC
>NZ_JANQIH010000312.1 GCF_028282265.1 Allomuricauda sp. | reverse complement strand
GAGTTGAGACATAAGGCGAATACTGAAACCTCAAAACAAAGAAAAACTGAGGCCTTGAAACGTCTTCAGGTGGTTGAAGCTTTCCGTGAGTCACAAAACAACCGTGAGAACAATCCTGAGTGGATGATTATGAAAGTAATTCCTGTTATTCCACCGGAATTACGTCCATTGGTTCCTTTGGATGGTGGTCGTTTTGCTACCTCTGACTTGAATGATTTGTATCGTAGGGTTATCATCCGAAACAACCGTTTGAAGCGTTTGATGGAAATCAAAGCACCAGAGGTGATTTTGAGGAACGAAAAGCGTATGCTTCAAGAAGCTGTTGATTCCCTTTTCGACAATACAAGAAAGGCTTCCGCAGTTAAGACAGAATCGAACAGACCACTAAAATCACTTTCCGATTCATTAAAAGGAAAGCAAGGTCGTTTCCGTCAAAACCTTTTGGGAAAACGTGTGGATTATTCAGCGCGTTCCGTAATCGTTGTGGGTCCAGAGATGAACCTGTACGAATGTGGTCTTCCTAAAGATATGGCTGCTGAGCTTTATAAGCCTTTTGTAATACGTAAGTTGATTGAAAGAGGTATTGTAAAGACCGTAAAGTCAGCGAAGAAGATTATTGATAAAAAAGAGCCCGTTGTTTGGGATATCTTGGATAATGTGATTAAGGGACACCCCGTTCTTCTGAACCGGGCCCCCACACTTCATCGTTTAGGTATTCAAGCTTTCCAACCAAAGCTTATTGAAGGTAAGGCAATTCGTTTGCACCCATTGGCATGTACCGCTTTTAACGCGGATTTCGATGGGGATCAAATGGCGGTTCACTTACCATTGGGTCCAGAAGCCATTTTGGAGGCACAATTATTAATGTTGGCTTCCCAGAATATTTTGAACCCGGCAAATGGTTCACCAATTACCGTTCCATCACAGGATATGGTTTTGGGATTGTATTATATGACCAAAGAGCGTAAATCCACTCCCGAGGTTCCTGTAAAGGGTGAAGGTCTTACTTTCTATTCCGATGAGGAGGTGGTAATTGCTTTCAATGAAGGTAGGGTAGAGTTGAATGCCGGAATCAAGGTTCGGGTTAAAGACTTTAACGATGAAGGTCAATTGGTCAACCAAATTATTGAGACTACAGTAGGTCGAGTTTTGTTCAATAGCGTTGTACCTGAACAAGCAGGTTACATCAACACCGTGCTGAACAAGAAGGCATTGCGAAATATCATTGGTGATATTTTGGCAGTTACCGATGTACCTACTACTGCAGCGTTCTTGGACAAAATCAAGACCATGGGATACGAATTCGCCTTTAAGGGAGGATTGTCCTTTAGTTTAGGTGATATCATCATTCCAGCGGAGAAGGATGAAATGATTTCTGATGCCAACGAACAGGTTGACGGTATCATGATGAACTATAACATGGGTCTTATCACGAATAATGAACGTTACAATCAGGTAATTGACGTTTGGACCTCTACTAACGCTATGTTGACCGAGTTGGCCATGAAGCGAATTCGTGAAGACCAGCAAGGGTTCAACTCAGTGTATATGATGTTGGATTCTGGAGCAAGGGGTTCCAAAGAGCAGATTCGCCAGTTGACCGGTATGCGTGGATTGATGGCGAAGCCGAAAAAATCAACTGCTGGTGGTGGTGAGATTATTGAAAACCCAATTCTTTCAAACTTTAAGGAGGGATTGTCCATTTTGGAATACTTCATCTCAACGCACGGTGCCCGTAAGGGACTTGCGGATACCGCTTTGAAAACTGCCGATGCCGGATATTTGACCCGTCGTCTGGTTGATGTTTCCCAAGATGTGATTATCAACATCGAGGATTGTGGTACATTGAGAGGTATAGAAGTAGAGGCGTTAAAGAAGAATGAAGAAGTTGTGGAAACCCTTGGTGAGAGAATTCTTGGAAGGGTATCCTTACATGACGTCTATAATCCATTGACGGAAGAACTGATACTTGAAGCGGGACAGGAAATTTCGGAAGCGGATGTCAAAAAAGTTGAAGCGGCACCAATTGAGAAAATTGAGGTTCGCTCGGCTTTGACCTGTGAAGCTCCTAAAGGTATCTGTGCGAAGTGTTACGGAAGAAACTTGGCAACCAATAAAATGGTTCAACGAGGTGAAGCTGTTGGTGTTGTTGCTGCCCAATCCATTGGGGAGCCTGGTACACAGTTGACCTTGCGTACGTTCCACGTAGGAGGTATTGCGGGTAACATTTCTGAGGACAACAAACTGGAGGCGAAATTCGATGGTGTAGCCGAGATTGAGGATTTGCGTACGGTAGTAGGTGAAAATAGTGAAGGAGAAAAAGCGAACATCGTTATCTCTAGGACTTCAGAAATCAAAGTTGTTGATGCTAACACAGGAATTACTTTAAGTACAAATAACATCCCTTATGGTTCGCAGTTGTTCGTTAAGAATGGCGCAAAAATCAAAACTGGAGATGTAATTTGTCAATGGGATCCGTATAATGGAGTAATTGTTTCTGAGTTTACGGGGCAAATTGCGTACGAAAACATTGAGCAAGGAGTTACTTATCAAGTGGAAATCGACGAACAGACTGGTTTCCAAGAGAAGGTAATCTCTGAATCAAGAAACAAAAAACTGATACCTACCTTATTGATTAAGGATGGAAAAGGAGAAACCTTGCGTTCGTATAACTTACCTGTTGGTTCCCATATCATGGTAAACGACGGTGAGAAGATTAAAGAAGGTAAGATCTTGGTTAAGATTCCACGTAAATCTGCAAAAGCAGGGGATATCACAGGTGGTCTTCCAAGGGTGACCGAGTTGTTCGAGGCACGTAATCCTTCGAACCCTGCAGTGGTTTCTGAGATTGACGGTGTGGTTTCCTTCGGAAAAATCAAAAGAGGTAACCGAGAGATTATCATTGAGTCTAAGACTGGTGAAATCAAGAAATACTTGGTGAAATTGTCCAATCAGATTTTGGTCCAGGAGAACGATTATGTTCGTGCCGGTATGCCATTGTCAGATGGGTCAATCACTCCAGAGGATATCTTGGCGATAAAAGGTCCATCTGCGGTACAGCAATACTTAGTAAATGAAGTACAAGAAGTATATCGTTTACAGGGAGTGAAGATTAATGACAAACACTTCGAAGTAGTTGTTCGCCAGATGATGCGCAAAGTTCGAATTGAGGACTCTGGTGATACCACTTTCTTGGAGAACCAGTTGGTACACAAGGATGATTTCATTCGTGAGAACGACGAAATCTTCGGAAAAAAGGTAATTGAAGATGCAGGCGAATCCGAAAACTTAAAAGCTGGTCAAATCGTGACAGCAAGAGAGTTGAGGGATGAAAACTCTATTTTGCGTAGGGAAGATAAAACCTTGGTAACCGCAAGGGATGCCGTAGCTGCTACAGCAACGCCAATCCTTCAAGGAATTACCAGAGCTTCGCTTCAAACCAAATCCTTTATTTCTGCGGCCTCTTTCCAAGAGACGACCAAAGTATTGAACGAAGCCGCTGTTAGTGGTAAGGTAGATACTCTGGAAGGATTGAAGGAGAATGTTATTGTAGGACATAAAATTCCTGCCGGTACCGGTATGAGGGATTATGACAGCATCATTGTTGGCTCGAAAGAGGAGTATGATGAAATCATGGCCCGAAAAGAGGAATTTAAATTCTAAAATAAACCCTGGCCATTTGGTCAGGGTTTTCTTTTTTAGGTTATACAAGATGTCACCCTGAATTTATTTCAGGGTCTCATTAAAAAGGAAATACGAAAGAAGCTCGAGATTCTGAAACAGGTTCAGAATGACGTTCCTTTTTTTAAATTAGCAAATACAACTCAAGATTAGCTTAAACAGAAATTCATAATGGCTGAAAACGATAAAAACCAAAAGCAAATCAATATAGAATTGGATGAAAAAACGGCAGAAGGAATATATTCCAACCTGGCCATTATCAACCATTCCGTTTCAGAATTTGTGGTCGATTTCATTAGTATGATGCCCGGAGCACCAAAAGCTAAGGTAAAAAGCAGGATTGTGCTGACACCACAACATGCCAAAAAATTTCTTAAGGCATTGAATGATAATGTCGCAAGATTCGAAAAGGCACACGGCACCATTAAAGATTATGAGCAGCCACCAATTCCATTAAATTTTGGTCCTACCGGAGAAGCATAAAAAAAGGCTTGAACAATTGTTCAAGCCTTTTTTGATTAGTTTAAATATATCTAGCCCAGCCAACCCTTTTGAACTCCTTTGTTGGAAAAGAAAATCAATAAAACCCCAACAATAAAAACAGTGATGGGCATGGTGTACGAGTTTGGAAACACCTCTGGTGCATTCTGAATAAAAAGCCAATTAATGAATTGGGCCACCATAGTTATCAGAGAGATAATAAAAAGTGGCTTTGCCCACTTTTTTCGAGCTAAAAGACCGACAGATGCAACGACTCCACTAATTGTAGCTATACCAAAACAAACGGTGGCCCACAAAGGCATGGATTCAAAAAGCTCTCGCTGTTCTTGATTTAGGGTTTCTAGAATGGCAACTTGATCGAAGGTCGATATATAAAAGTTATATAATCCAAATAAATTCCATAAAAGCGCCAATACACTGATTGCCCAGAACCAAATAGGTGGTTTTACCGATTTTGTCATAATTATTGGTTTTATTGGTTATTGCTGAGGAAGTTACAAAAAATGTCGAACTACAATTTTTGCTGGCACCAATAAAGGAGTGGAAAAATCCAATCCTATTCTTTTTCTGAGGTAAACCGTAGTTGAACTGTTGGATATTTTTGCTGTGTCATCTGCAAGGAAAATTGGGAATCGGCTAAAAACACCAGTTGTCCTTGTTTGTCCTTTGCCAAAAACTTTTGTTTTACCCTTTTAAACTCTTTGAATTCCTCGTTCGTTTCATCCTCAGGGTCTACCCAACAGGCTTTGTGCACCGGGAAGTTCTCGTAGGTACACTTTGCCCCATATTCATGCTCCAATCGGTATTGAATGACCTCATATTGCAATGCACCTACGGTACCGATTACCTTTCTACCGTTCATTTCCAAAGTGAATAATTGTGCGACTCCTTCATCCATTAACTGGTCAATGCCCTTGTTGAGCTGTTTTGCCTTCATGGGGTCGGCATTGTTGATGTATCGAAAATGCTCAGGGGAGAAACTGGGTATTCCGCGATAATTCAACTTTTCACCATTCGTCAAGGTATCACCTATTTTAAAGTTTCCGGTATCATGAAGACCCACGATATCTCCTGGATAAGAGACCTCTACAATTTCTTTCTTTTCTGCAAAAAAAGCGTTGGGACTTGAGAATTTCAACTTCTTGTTATGGCGAACATGCAGATAAGGTTTGTTACGCTCAAAGGTCCCCGAAACTATCTTTATAAAAGCAAGCCGGTCTCGATGTTTAGGGTCCATGTTGGCATGTATCTTAAAAACGAATCCTGAAAAATCTTTTTCAGAAGATACCACCTGTCTTTCTTCGGCCATTTTTGCAGTAGGTGAGGGTGCAATTTGTATGAAGCAATCCAATAGTTCGCGTACACCAAAATTGTTTAGGGCAGAACCAAAGAAAACCGGTTGTTGTTCCCCCTTCAAATAAGCTTCTTTGTTGAAGGCCGGATAAACACCACTCACTAGCTCGAGGTTGTCGCGGAGTTCCTGAGCCGCTGTATTGCCAATGATATTCTCTAATTCAGGGTTGTCAAGATTATCGAAAGCAATGGTCTCTTCAATATTCTTTTTGCTGTTCCCGCTAAAAAGATTGATATTCTTTTCAAAGATGTTGTATATGCCCTTAAAATCATAGCCCATTCCGATAGGGAAACTAAGGGGTGTTACAGATAATCCTAATTTTTGCTCAACTTCATCCAAGAGATCAAAAGCATCCTTTCCTTCCCTATCCAGTTTGTTGATGAACACTATCATGGGGATGTTGCGCATACGACAGACTTCCACCAATTTCTCAGTTTGCTCCTCAACCCCTTTGGCAACATCTATAACAACAATAACACTGTCTACTGCTGTCAGCGTTCTAAAGGTATCTTCAGCAAAATCCTTGTGTCCTGGAGTATCTAAAATGTTGATTTTCTTGTCCTTATATATAAAAGCAAGTACTGAGGTCGCTACAGAAATTCCACGTTGACGTTCAATTTCCATAAAGTCACTTGTGGCCGATTTTTTGATTTTGTTGTTTTTTACCGCACCTGCTTCCTGAATTGCACCGCCGAACAAGAGTAATTTTTCGGTTAAAGTCGTTTTACCGGCATCGGGGTGTG
>NZ_JANQIH010000291.1 GCF_028282265.1 Allomuricauda sp. | reverse complement strand
AGAATTTCTTTGGAATACAGAATTCCTATCACTCCAAAAATAATGGACACCACTACGCCCAAGATTATAGCTTGAACCGCTGCCACACGTGCTCCTGCGACGTCCTCCTCACCTATTCGCCTTGCTACTACTGCAGTGGCCGCCATACTTAAACCGATGGCCAAGGCATAAACCAACGTAATTACCGATTCTGTTAAACCAATTGTGGCGACCGCATTCACACTGACTTGGGATACATAGGCGATATCAACAAGTGCAAAGATGGACTCCATCAGCATTTCCAAAATCATAGGAATGGAAAGCATAAAAATGGCCCTTCGGATGCTTCCGGAAGTAAAATTGGTTTCTTTACCAGTTACAGCAATCCAGAAATAACTAAATATTTTTTTAAAGGAAGAAGTATTTGAATTTGTCATTTTAAAAGAATTATGTGGTAGAAAAGAGTGTAATGTCGACCTAAACGAAAGTGATTCGCTTAATTTCCGGGCTTAAATCGGGTGACATCTATGGAGTACATAATTCTTATAACTTCATGATGGTGCAAAGATGGGTTTTTTTTTGATTTTTACGTTAAATTCAATGAAAATTATTTTTTCTTGGTCTTAACTATTCATATACCAACCTTACTATGAGGCTCTTTTTTAAACTATTTCTATCCCTTTCCATATTATTTTATTCCTGTAAGAACACGGTTGCTTTGACTGAAAAACCGACCGAAAAGCCTACTGCGCAGGGGTATCAAGGTCAGGCGCCAAGCCCCATTGTGCCTACAGTGGACAAACCTGTGCAGCGGCAATGGAAAGGCATATGGTCCTTTGATGATGAAAGCGTTTTCTTCAGTAATGATTTTGACGGTGCCAGACTGAATGGTGTGGCTTCCGATGGAAATGGGCACTATACCATTTGGATAACTGCAGAGAATACTCCCATCAATGTAAGTCCGTGGTATGCGTTCAAGGTCTGGTCAAAAGAACCAAGAGAGGTAACCATCAAACTTAGTTATCAAGATTCGAGAAGTCGGTACTATCCAAAACTCAGCAGGGACGGTATCAATTTCAAGCCTATCGACAGTACAAAATATCAACCGATAAACCCTGGTGAAGGAGACTTTGGTATAAAAGCTGCTCCCGAGTTTGCCGAATTAAAAATTCAATTGGACCAAAATCCAACATGGATTTCGGCACAGGAACTGTACACCTCAAGTCGTGTAAAGACCTGGATAGATTCATTATCCCTAAAGCCTTATGTCCAGTCTTATGAAATTGGGCAAAGCCATGAAAAAAGACTGTTGTACCTTATGGAAATTGGTGAAAGCAGTGCTAATAAAAAGGCAGTTATGGTTATCACAAGGCAACATCCGCCAGAGGTAACTGGGTTTTTGGCCATGAAATCCTTTGTCGAAACACTAACTGGTGAGTCGGAGCAAGCCCAACAATTCAGAAAAAGCCATATGGTTTTTGTAGTTCCATTGATGAATCCCGATGGAGTGGATAATGGTCATTGGAGACACAATATGGGAGGAATAGATTTAAATCGGGATTGGCAAAACTTCAATCAGCCCGAAACCCAAAGTGTACGGGATTTTCTTAAAAGGAAAAGTTCTGAAGGTTACGAATTTGTCTTCGGCGTAGATTTTCATTCTACATGGGATGATATTTATTACCCACTGGATACAACCGTTACCGGACAAAAAGGCAAAATTGTTTTTGACTGGATTAAGCGTATAAGCGATAGACTGCCCCAGAAAAAAACGAACATAAAGCCTTCGGACCAGCTAAACCCAACTATGGTGTCGCGCACCTATTTTTTTGTAGAACACGGAATGCCTGCCATAGTTTTTGAACTCGGTGATAATACTCCTCGAGACTTTTTAAAACAAAAAGGTCAGGTCGCCGCAGAGGAATTAATGCAACTGTTAGAGGGAAAGTAGATTATTTGACGTAGTGAAGACGATATCTCCAAAAACTAAAGCCTCCCAAAATAAACACCCCTAAAACTGTATACCAAACAAAAGAAGGTGTTATCACTTGATCTCCGCTCGCATAGCTATGCAGGCCTACCAAATAAAAGTTTACCCCGAAATAGGTCATCATAATACTGGCGAATGCTACAATACTCGCAAAACTGAAGGTCCATTTTCCACGTAAACCTGGGACCAGCCTCATATGGAGAACGAAGGCGTAAATCATAATGGATATCAAAGCCCATGTTTCTTTGGGGTCCCAACCCCAATAGCGTCCCCAACTTTCATTGGCCCACTGTCCTCCCAAGAAATTTCCTATGGTAAGCATAACCAAACCAACGGTCAACGCCAGCTCGTTAATAATGACCAACTCTCGAAGGTTGAGCTCCATCCGTTTTTTGTTCTTTTTGGTAGTAAGTAAAATTAAAAGAAGGGAAACCACACCCAATATCATTCCCACCGTAAGTGGACCATAGCTGCCCACGATGACCGCCACATGAATCATCAGCCAATAACTGTCCAATACAGGCTGAAGGTTGGCTATTGATGGGTCTACCCAACTTTGGTGCGCTATCCAAAGGAGCATTGAAGTTACAAAACCACTGGCTGCAATGGTCAATTCACTTTTTCTACCGAAAGCCAATCCCATGGCCATGGTGGCCCATGAAACATATAGGATACTTTCGTACGCGTCACTCCAGGGAGCATGACCAGAAATATACCACCGCAATACCAATCCGGCGGTATGCCAGATGAAGAAAAGAATAAGCAATCCCTTTAGAAAATATGCGGTGGCGTTCCAGATTTCGCGCTCTTTGAAAATTCTAAAAATAAGGACAAGAAACAGCAGCCCACCTACCAAAGCATAATACTTATACAATCGATTGAAGATGTCAAGCTTGTTGTAGAGAATCTCGGTTTTAATTTTTTGCTCCTTGGGCAAGACCTCCAAACCGTGATTTATTTGATTTTGTTTGAATGCCTCCAACAATCTATCGGGCTGGGAGTAATCACCTGAAGCAATGGAAGCCTGAAGGGAACCCAAATAAAATGGAATCGAATTCCGTATGAAATTGGAGTACAGGGAATCGGATACCTGAAACTGACCTGAGCGATATTCTATGGCTGAAATCCATTTGTTGTTTTCATCATTCAGCAAAGGGAAGATCTTGACAATCTGCCCGCTCAAAGCTATGTTCAACAAGCTTAGCCGCTCTCCTACTTTTTTAAAGTCCTTTTCAAAGTTGGAAGGATTATTTGTGCTGGTTGCCTTCTCCAAATAGGGTTGCAGTTTATATTTCCCTGTTGCATCAAAAAAATCGGTGGCTTTGACATATTCTGTGCCCTTGGGTACTCCTATAATCTTTCGAATGCTGTCGTTTTCCCTTTTGGCCAGCGTCACAAATTCGGTATTGTACCAAGCACCTGGATTCATCATCATGGAAAGAAACACCTGATTGGCGTCCAAGTTCTTATACTTGTTCTTTCCACTTATTTTTCGAAGTACTTCGGATGCGAAAGTATGAATGGGTTTCATTCTACCCCCCTCATCCTGAATTACCAATGCACCAAACTTTTCAGCATGTTCCCTGGAAACCATTGTGGATTGTATAATGGAATCAACCTGTTGTTGTGTGGGAAGCACATTGTGAGCATGATTGTCGGAAGCTTGTTGTTGTGCCGTGGCAGAAGAAAGTGCGAAAAGCAAAAATGCCGATGCCAAAGCCGCTTTTTTCTTCCGGATTTTATCCAAGGACCTTGCCAGTTCCTTAAATCGGGTTCTTCCTGAAAACATTAATCCCATCAATCCGATGTATAACAAAAAGTACCCAATATAAGTTATCCAAGTTCCCCATAAATCATGATTTACCGAAAGAATGGTTCCCTTTTCATCGGGGTGAAAACTCGATTGGAAAAACCTGTATCCCCTATGGTCCAGCACGTGGTTCATATAAATATCATAATCAAAAGGTCTTTCATCACTTACTGTGATTTTGCTCATGAAGGAAGCATAACCTGTTTCGGTACCAGGGTATTTTTCTGCGATAAAATCATTAAGCTGAATGGAAAAAGGAAGCTCGTGTACCTTGGAACCGTAGCTCAAGGAAAAGTCCAATCCGCCCACATTGATTTTGTCTGAAAACTCAGAACTGCCCTTTCCTCCTAGCAATTTCATTTCCTTGGTTTCCCCATTGGTAGAAATAGAAACCACAAGTGCATCTTGGGTCGCATCCGTAATCTCATCTTCCGGAACTTTAACCACACCGTATTTACCCTTAATCAACGGCTCCGGAATCACAAACTGCATTCCTGCCATGGTATACAACGACCGAAGTTGCAGGGTCTGTAGACTGTCGCTTACCACCTCGCCCTGTAACTGGTCTGCCATACGCATAAATTGCCCGGCAAAAGGTGTTTCTATCTTGAAGCCTTCTTCATCAAAAAAGATATTGATGGCCCCTTGGGTTTTATTGTTCAATGCAAAAAGCACGTTATGAATACTGGCAACTTGACCATTTTCGAGATAATGCTCATGGCGTTGTCCGTCACCGGCTTCTACGATTTTCAAGTACTCGTTTCCATTTTCATCCGGAATCAATCCTTCTGCGGCCCCATGAACAAAGTCCACATAAGATAGGGTAAAAGCTTGTCCATTGAAATCCGAACTCCAAGGCAAACTTGAACGTTTTCCTTCCGAAGTCACCAACAAATCATCCTCTAATATTTTACGCTTGGTTTCCCCATTTATCTCACCATCCACAAAGGCGGTTAGATAGGTTTTGTCAGAAAAAAAGCGGTTTTCTGAATTTCCCTCCCGAATGGGCATAATGCCCTCATAACTAACATAACGGGTCACAAAAGCACCTACGATGATTAAAATCCATGAAAGGTGAAGGGTCAAAATGGGCCATTTGCCCCAGGCCAACAGCTTGTAACGAAAAATATTTCCTGTAAAATTGATGACAAAAAATACCATTATGGCCTCAAACCATGTGGCGTTGTAGATATAAACACGAGCCGTTTCAGTGCTGTACCAGCTTTCCACAAAAGTCCCTATTGCCATGGCAGTGGCGAAAAGAATAAATAGAACTGCCATCAATTTGGTAGAGAAGAGTGTTTTCTTCAGAAGTTCGACCATAGGAAGAAACTGTTTACGGCTTGCAAAATTAGTACCTTTTTGTCATTTTGTGATGCATATTTAGGTGGAAAAGCTTAAACAGATTTGTTAATTATTTTAAAAAACCAAAAAGGTTTAATTCGTAGTTTTGACCATGCTTTCTGTTGTTCTCGTCGGTACTGGAAATGTAGCACATCATCTTTTTTCCGCCTTTCGGTATTCGAAGTCGGTCAACGTACTTCAAGTAATCGGTCGAAATTTTAATGCCCTCAAACCCTATTCAAACGAAGTTGAAGTCACTACAGACTTTGACAAGATTAGTGAGGCTGATGTGTATCTTTTAGCTGTCTCAGACAATGCCATTCAATCCCTATCAAAAAAATTGGAAAACAAACCTGGACTTATCACACATACTTCCGGAGCAACTGAAATGGGTGCTATTACGAATTCAAATCGAGGAGTTTTTTATCCGCTTCAAACCTTTTCAAAAGAAAGAAGGATTGAGTTTAAAGACATTCCCGTATGCATTGAGGCAGAAAATGAAGAAGGTTTGAACATACTGAAAAAGCTTGGGGAATCCATTTCAGGAAACGTTGTTGAAATCAGTTCAGAGCAGCGGAAAAAACTTCATTTAGCGGCTGTTTTTGTCAACAACTTCGCCAACCATCTCTATCATATTGGAGAAGATATTTGCGAAAAAGAAGGAATGTCATTCAATATTTTAAAACCTTTGATACAGGAAACCGCACAAAAGATTATGGACCTATCCCCTTTTGATGCCCAAACCGGACCAGCACGAAGAGGCGATACAAAAACAATAGAAGCTCATTTAAAATTGTTGGAAAACGAAAAACAAACCGAACTTTACACCAAAATCAGCCAAGCGATACTAGAAACCTATGAAAAAGAACTATAAAGAACTGCTCAACGATATTACCACCTTTATTTTTGATGTGGATGGCGTCTTAACCGACGGATCTATTTTGGTCACCACCAAAGGCGAAATGTTACGAAAAATGAACGTGAAGGATGGCTATGCCTTAAAGACCGCCCTACAAAAAGGATATAATATTTGTATAATCTCTGGCGGGACTAATCCTGGGGTAAAAGAACGACTGCAAGGTCTTGGAGTCACAGATATTTATTTAGGTGCCCACCACAAGCAGGAACCATTGGAAGAATATCTTGATGTCCATAATATTGACCCGACCCATGTGCTTTATATGGGGGATGATCTTCCCGATATTCCGCCCATGAAAATGGTTGCACTTGCTGCTTCACCACAAAATGCAGTGGCCGAAGTAAAGGCAATTTCAGATTATGTCTCGCACAAAAATGGAGGAGATGGATGCGTTCGTGACATTATTGAGCAGGTTCTCAAGGTTCGAGGGCATTGGAACGACAACTTCAGCGCCAAAAATGACTAAAGCCCCTCTTTTAGCGCAAAAATTGGAGAGTTTTAGACTTATATTGGGTTCAGGTTCCCCAAGACGAAAGAAGTTTTTGGAAGATATGGGTCTCCAGTTCGAGGTGCGAAAAAAATCAGTTGAAGAAATCTACCCAGCTCATTTGAAAGGTGAGGAAATCTCAAGATACCTTGCCGTGCTAAAAGCAACGCCCTTCATCCCAGAATTAGAAGATAATGACATCTTACTGACATCCGATACCGTTGTCTGGCATAAAAATATCTCCTTGGCCAAAGCGGAAGATGAGAAAGAAGCTACCGAAATGCTTAAAATACTTTCCGGTGATTGGCACGAAGTAATAACATCGGTATGCCTAACAACCTCATCAAATCAAAAGACCGTTTCGGCGACCACATGGGTGAAATTCAAAGTTTTTTCTGAAGAAGAAATCCAATATTACATTGAAACCTGCAAACCCTTTGACAAAGCTGGAGCTTATGGCATACAGGAATGGTTGGGTATGATTGGAATCTCCGAAATAAAGGGCTCCTATACCAATGTAGTAGGATTGCCTACGCATCTCGTTTACAAAACGTTAATGGACATGGTTTCCTGAAACCTGTTATGTAATTTTACAGAAATCTCCTTCTCATGAAAAAACCATTCACTTTCTTTCTTCCCGTGCTTTCCGCATTCATCATCTTAGCTTCCTGCAAAGGAAAAGTTGAAGACTCTGGAGAAGAAATCGCCTTAAATGATGAAATCGCAGTAGAGATGGCCCAACCCACTCTGCCCAAAAAGCCATTATCACAAGAGTTCAAAAAATATTGGTACGCGGGAAATGCCGAGATTACTTCTTATGAGTTGGAGCAGGCAAGGTATGGCGAGTTGAGAAAGGGTACTTCGGTGCTAATCTATGTAACGGAGCCTTTTCTGCCGGAAAAACAGGTGAAAGCAGATCAAAACAATTCCAGCAACGTTCCTGTTCTTAAGTTGAACGCCACTAAAAAGTATTTAACCGGCATTTATCCTTATTCTGTAATGTCGAGTACTTTTTATCCGGTGTACGACAACCAACATGCCATTAAAACGAGTCTGTCTATGCAGGAATGGTGTGGACATGTTTACTCCCAAATCAATAATCGTGATGAATTTGAGTTTATGTCGCATTCTTATTTTGAATCGGAAGCTGACCAGAACTTCAGCCTAGGCAAGGAGATTCTTGAGAATGAGATTTGGAACAAAGTACGTATCAATCCCAGTGACCTTCCGATAGGAGATTTTAAAATGATTCCCTCGTTGGAATACATTCGTTTGCGACATGTAGAGATTAAAGCTTACGATGTATCGGCCTCTCTTTCAGAAGAAAATGGTATAAGCACGTATTCCATAAACTATCCCGAGCTTGAGCGGACACTTCGTATTACCTTTAACTCAGCTTTCCCATATACCATAGAAAGTTGGTCCGAAGAATTCCAAAGTGGGTTTGGTCCAAATGCAAAACTGATGACCACCACGGCAAAAAAAATGCAATCACTTAGAACTGCTTACTGGGGGCAAAACGGGAATGATGACGAAGTACTTCGGGATAGTCTAGGGCTTTAGGTTTCTTCATTCCAACGGTTTTTGGCAAAATCTCCCCTTGTTAAAGATGTTCTAAAAACCATTCGGTCTGTATTGAATCTTTCTATATTTGGCCAACCGCTAAAAACTTGCCGATGCACAGCTTTTGGGTCAAAACATTGACCGTTCTTTTAATCGTATCGAATTCCTTTGCGCAAAAACCCCAAAAACCTACTTCTACCGAAATTCATCATAGCGTTAAAAAGTTGAACTTTTTGGGCACTGCCTTATATGTGGCCGCTCATCCTGATGATGAAAATACTCGGTTGATTTCGTATTTGTCCAATCACGATAAAGCTCGAACTGTTTACCTTTCATTGACTAGAGGAGACGGAGGGCAAAACCTCATTGGTTCAGAACTTCGTGAATTATTGGGGGTGTTGCGTACTCAAGAGCTTTTGGCCGCTCGAAGGGTTGATGGAGGTGAGCAATGGTTTACCCGCGCCAATGATTTTGGATATTCGAAACATCCTAGCGAAACACATAAAATATGGGATAAAGACAAGGTGTTGGGTGATGTGGTTTGGGCAATTCGAAACTTGAAACCCGATATCATTATTAATAGATT
>NZ_JANQIH010000286.1 GCF_028282265.1 Allomuricauda sp. | reverse complement strand
GTCTATTCAGGATACTTGTATTTAAGCAGGGATTAATTACCAACCAACTGGGCACAACAACCAAAAAAATGAACTTTAAAAAGAAAAAAATCAAATGGGTCTGCTCTGTTTTATTACTGTTGATAGGTCAAAACATCTGGAGTCAACAAGATCCCCAGTATACCCAATACATGTACAATACCCAAATCATAAATCCGGCGTATGCTGGGTCTAGGGAAGTTCTGAGTTTTGGGGTACTGGGACGTACCCAATGGGTCAATCTTGATGGATCGCCTCAAACCGGAACATTTACTATGAACTTCCCAACGGGCCTATATAGAAATATGGGACTTGGGTTATCCATAGTGCACGACCAGATTGGTCCTGCGATTGAATCCAACGCTGTGGTAGATTACTCCTACTCCATCAATATGGCTCCCTACACCATCAGTAAACTGTCTTTTGGTATAAAAGCCGGGGTAGATCTTCTTGATGTCGATTACAGTAGACTTAATCTATCTGACCCCAACGATCCATTTTTTCAGAACAATGTGGATCAAAGATTGAACCTACAAGTTGGGGCCGGGATCTACTTTAGGACCGAAAAATTCTATGCTGGCGTTTCCGTACCCAATTTCTTAAACTTCAAACACTTTGATGAAAGTTCATTGGAAAATGAGGATGTTGAGAACATTGCTATTGAAAGACTGCACTATTTCTATATTATGGGATACGTATTCAACTTAAGTCCTAACCTAAAATTTAAGCCCGCCACCTTGGTCAAATTTGTGAGTGGCGCTCCATTGCAATGGGATGCATCTGCCAATTTCTTGGTATATGACAAGCTCACTTTAGGTGCATCGTACCGATGGAATGCCTCAATTAGTGGCTTGGTTGGATTTCAAATCTCAAAATCCTTCTTTGCAGGAGTTGCCTACGACTATCAGTCCACAGCCATTGAAGACTACAGCAATGGTTCCTATGAAGTTTTTCTAAGATTTGATGTATTTAACCGGCTCGACCGGGTATTGACGCCCCGCTTCTTTTAAAATGATGAAGATGAAAATAAGACCGCTCATATTCGCATTGGAAATCATGTGTTTCACATTAAATCTGCAAGCCCAGAAGAGTAACATTAAAAAGGCCGATGAAGTTTTTGAGGCCTATGCCTATATTGATGCGCGGGATATTTATTTGAAAGTGGTCAAAAGCGGGTACCAATCTCCTCAAGTTTTTAAGAACTTGGGAGACACCTACTACTTTAATGGGGAATATACCGAAGCAGCACAATGGTACAAAAGATTGATTGAAACCTATCCGAACAATGCAGAACCGGAGTACTACTATAGAGCAGCCCAATGCTATAAAAGCATCGGCGAATATCACGAATCAAAAAAAATGATGGGCCAGTTCTCATCGCTATCGGCTACCTCAAATATTGCCAACAACTTTATGCAGGATTACCCAGCATTGGACAAGTTGGTCAAAATTACCTCCGATAAATACAAGGTCGTTAATATTACTAATGGTATGGAAAGCTCTGATTTTGGGCCTGCATTTTATGATGACAAATTAGTTTACGCCTCGTCATCCAAAAATACCAAGGGAGGAAAAATCCATGAGTGGACAGGAATGAAATATCTAGATCTTTATGAAGCCGAACTGGATGAAGACTACAACCTTCGTAACCCCTCTGCACTGAAAGGAGACATAAACACACCGTATCATGAATCAACACCAGTATTCACAAAGGATGGAAAAACAGTGTATTTCACCCGGAACAACTTTTTGTATGGCAAAAAAGGAAGAAATAAAAAAAGGGAGGTTACCCTTAAAATCTACAAGGCCCAAATAACTGAGAAGGGCTCTTGGACCAATGTAAAGGAATTGCCTTTTAACAATGATGCCTTTTCTACTGCGCATCCTACTTTGAGTCCAGATGAAAGGCGCCTTTACTTCTCATCGGATAGAGATGGGGGTTATGGAGAATCTGACCTATGGTATGTGGATATCGAGGTCAATGGTTCCTACGGGAAACCTATTAACCTTGGACCCGAGATCAATACCGAGGCCAGGGAAACATTTCCTTACATAAGTAGTGAAAACATCTTGTACTTTGCCAGTGATGGGCATCTTGGCTTGGGAGGATTAGACATATTTGGTGTTTCCTTAAATGAGGATGGAAGATATAGCGATGTCACCAATCTCAAACAACCCATCAACTCTAATTACGATGATTTTGGTTTTATTTTCGACGATAAACGACAAGTGGGATTCCTATCTTCCAACCGTGAGGGTGAAAAAGGCAGTGCTTCTGATGACATTTATAAAGTAAGGGAGGCCTGTGCTATTCAAATTTTGGAGGGTATTATTTCAGACGCTGAAACCTACCTACCTCTTCCAGACGCAAGGGTAACGCTATTGGATGACAATAACAAAACTGTGGCTTGGACTACTTCCAATGTCGATGGCCTCTATCGTTTTGATGATGATTTGGAATGTAACCGGCAGTATAGAGTCCGTGGGGAGTTCAAAAAGCTAAAGTATGAACCCACTGAAAAAACCATAGTCATCTCAGGGGATAACGCCCGAGAAAATGTGGACTTACAACTCACACCTTCAGGATGTCCTCCCAATGATCTGGGATGCAAACTTGACCTTCAACCCATCTATTTTGACTATGGTAAACACCAAATTCGCAAGGACGCCGAGGTGGAACTGGCAAAAATTCTTGAGGCCATGAAACAATACCCAAAACTTTCCATTCATATTGAATCCCATACAGATTCGAGATCTAGCGATGAATTCAATCTAAGATTATCCGAAAAACGAGCAAGGGCTACGTTGATATGGTTGGTGGACAATGGCATAAATCCTATTAGATTAAGTGCAAAAGGTTATGGTGAAACCAAATTGCTGAATCGTTGCTCCAATGGGGTACGTTGTTCAGATAAAGATCACCAACTCAATAGAAGATCAATGTTTATTATCAAATAATTAGTTTTTAAATACCTGATTTACATTTAGTTAAATATTTACTGATTTTTTTGGCACGCTGTTTGGTTACTAACTATCAGAATGCAGATAGTTGCATTCAGGAACTTAAAACAGTAGGATATGAAAAAGTTAGTACTCATTTTAGCAGCTGTTATGTTTGGGGCTACAAATTCCAATGCAGCAACAATGGCCGAAGATTCATTCGCTGCCGCCACTTATCGATATGGTAACTCATTCATCTTTGTGGAAAACGGAATTACTTTTTCAGTATACCCAGATGGTGAGTTTGATTTCTTTATTAATAATCAGGTCAATGTGGGCGTTGGTGCACGTATTGGCAATGTAGGAATCACTTTCAACTCTGGATTCAACTATAACCCTTTTGTTCAGTATGATGACTTCGGTGCGGTAATTCAAGTAGAGAACATCCCTATATTCTATGATAATTGGGGACGTGTTAGCCAGATCGGAAGTGTGGATGTTTGGTATAGAAATGGTCTGGTTAGACGACTTGGAGGACTTAATGTCTTTTATAATGGTGGAGTATTTAGTCATTACACCGGGTTCATTAACATATATAACAGACATTATGTGTATAGACCGTTCCATAGATGGTTCGTTAGACCTGCCATAGGATTCTGTAATGTATACACGCGACCCTATAGAAGATTTTACCGCCCTGTGCGATATACCTTCCATAGACCTTATAGGAATAACGTAAGGAGGGCTTATGCCAGAATCGGTCAGACCCATAGAAACGATAGAGGTGTACGAAGGGCCAACATCTATAGGAATGATAGAAGGGTAGCCGTAAGGAACAATAACTCTAGGCGAAATGATATTGGTAGATCTAATAGAACTGTAGAAAGGTCAATTACCCGATCTAATGCGAATAGAGTTAGCAATGTAGAAAGAAATACTACGACCAGAAGGTCTGTAAGTGAACGTACAAATAGAAGAAGTAATAATAACAATGTAAATCGTTCGAACTCTTCGGTTCGAAGAAACTCTGAAGGTGGAAGATCTATTGAACGAAGTAACTATAGAAGAGGGAATGCGCAGAGTAGAACGGTCACAAAACGTGAAGTGACCCGAACACCGAATAGTAGAAGTGTTACCAAGCGTGAAGTGACCACTTCCCCAAGGAGTAGAACGGTTACCAAAAGTACAACTTCAAGGTCGTACAGGAAGCCACAGACCACAAAAAGGTCGGTAGCTAGTAGGGGAAACTCAACAAACAGAACTGTGAAAAGGAGTTCTTCTACTACGGTGAAAAGAAGCTCTGGAAACACAGCTTCGAGAAAAAGTAACAATAAAAGCTCTAGAGGTAGAACCTCAAGAAGCAGATAAAGATAGTTTTAGGTTGGTTAGTTGTTTACCCCGCAGTTTGGATTTATCCGCTGCGGGGTTTTTTGATTCTGCAGAAAACCATTTAGTAGTCCCACTTGAATCCGAGAAAGGTTAATCTTGTTTTTTTAACCATCGCGAAAGAATTCCGGAAACATCTTCAGAAATCTCAAATCGATGTAGAATGCCGAGGTACATCACCGAAATAATGGCTGATTTCAAAATGATGTTCGCAATAGGATGGAAAGGAAAGTTCAGAACACTGAACAATACACCCAAAAAGGCCAAGGTGGCAAATACTTTGAAGGTTGCATGGGAAAAAGGGAAAAAACCAAACTTCAATTTTACAAACGCCAATTTGGTAAGATTGAATAAAAAAATGGAGATAAAACTAGCCAAGGCGGCTCCCTCCAAACCATAAATCGGAATCAAGACAAAATTCAGGACTATCGTTAACACCGCCAATCCAACTCCGAACAATAGTATTGTTTTATAATATTTTGAATTGTACAAAATGGAATTATTGTTTCCCAACAATGAATCAAAAACCTTGGCTAACCCAATTAAAAAGACAATGTAAAAACCCTGCCGATAATTTTCAGGTAACAACAGATACAAGTCCTCCAAATTGAGAATAATCAGAATGAACAGAATTCCTGAAGCGATAAAAAGGGTCAGGGACGTCTTTTGGTATAGGCGT
>NZ_JANQIH010000267.1 GCF_028282265.1 Allomuricauda sp. | reverse complement strand
GCACGGGAACAAAGGCCCAAAAGGTGTAGAGCTCCCACATATGCCCAAAATACCCAAAGGCAGCCGCCCTAAAATCCTTCTTTTTAAAAATGGAAAAGCAGGCGGTAAGGTCCAGATGTTGACTCGGTTTCCGAAAGGGGCCATCGGGGACCAAAATAACCATTAGGAATCCGCCGATAACTGCCAGGGCTGAGGTGGCATAAATCACATATTGCCATGGGAAAAGGGCAGTCAACCATTTTAGAAAATGGGGCAGGGCCGTACCCACGACCAAAGCGCCCACCAGATACCCCAAGGATTTGCCCAGACCTTTGTCAAAATAGTCCGCTGCGATTTTCATCCCTACGGGATAAATACCCGCCAAAAAGAAACCCGTGGCAAAGCGCGACACCAAAATGTGGCTCCATCCACTGCCTTCCCAAACCAAAGCCAGATTGCTCAAGGCTCCCAAAATGGCACACCATAAAAAAACCTTGGAAGGTGAAAAACGGTCGGTTAACGTAAGCATAGCAAAGAGTAGGGTACCAATGATAAACCCAAATTGTACAGCTGCGGTGATATTACCCAAACTGGTACCTACTTCCAATTCGGCAATAAGGCTGGTCAACACGCCATTTCCGGCAAACCATAGCGATGTGCAAAAAAATTGCGCAATGACAATAGTAGGAAGTATGTGCTTGGGTGGTTTCAAAAGGGTGTTTGCATAAAACTGTCGTACGGTTTTGAACAGCTTTACGAAAATAGGGGATTATTGAAGTGTTTTTTTAATAAAGTGGCTAGGGCAATAAAATGTCCAAGGCTTACAATTTTGCTTTTAATAAAAAAAGGGAGGATAAAATCCCCCCTTTCACACAGACTAACAAACTCAAAACCCTTAAATGGGTTTTATCCATAGCAAATGGTTCCATTTACTGCGTTCTTTGAGCACCAATGCGATGTTAATGGCAAACAAGGCACCGGTCTGTATCAGCTCAGACATTTCATCGGACTCCAAAAACAGGTGGAACAGGAAAATATGCAATGTGATGGGCAACAAAAACAATGCCCCCACAAAACTGGTATACTGGATTACCAATAACAGTCCGAACAATAGTTCACAGATGCCCAAAAGCTGCCAAAAATACCCGGTCTGCTTGGCGCCGCTGATATACAATATTTTTTGAAGGGTACTGACTTTGGCCGGATCCTTAAATTTCTCGGCCTTTTCCACCACTTCAATAGGTGCCGGAATCGGTTTTTGAAATTTCTGGATGCCTCCATAGATCATAAAGCCACCCAAAACTAGTCGAAGAACAATAAATAATATCGGTAGTACTTTCATATTAATTGGAAGCTAAAGAAGTTTCACCTTCATTGGGATTAAAGACATAATTGAAGGTGTAGTATCGTGAAGGGTCGTTGAAGCCATCAGGGTTGGCGGGAGCATCTTCATAATAGCTCAAGATTTCGACCTTGGCAAATAGACCGTCATGGGTACGAAATACCAAAATGACTCCTGGGATTGGGGTGATCAAGTTGGTCATGAAGTTATAGTTGTACCACCCATTGTTGCTTCCCGTAGGAATGGCAAAAGCTGCGTCGGCATCTTGGGCAAACGTAAGTCCATCAGCTGAATTTATCTCAGAAAAAATCCCCTCCACTATCACGGCTGCGGCATCTCCGTTTCGGGTAGGTTCGTCATTGGTGCCTGTGGCTACACCTCCGTTAACTGCGATGGTAGTTCCTCTAAAGGCGATATCCCAATCCGTATCGCTAGTGGTTTCCGCTCCGGTCGCAAAACTGAACTTGGTAAACTCACCTGAAATTTCACCTTCTTCCCCTTGTCCTCCGGTCTGTGGGGCAAAGAGGTTTTCCACAGTACCTGACACCAAGTCAGACAAAACCGTGAAACTGGTCGGGGTGCTTTGGGAAACTCCATCAATGGTAACACTCACTGTACCTGAGGTAGCTCCGGCCGGAACCGATGTTACGATTTGGGTACTTGTAGCAGAGGTAATCGTAGCAGGCACACCACCTATGGTAAGGTTAATTGCGGATACGTCTGAGGGGAAATTGGAGCCCCGAACGGTAATTTCAGTTCCTACAGGTCCAGATTCAGGCGTGATTGAAGTTATGGCGAACTGGGTGGTCACTTCATCGTTATCATCATCACTACAGGCAACAAAGGCCACTAGCAATAGAAAAAGGCTTGATAGTTTAAATAGGGTTTTCATAAAAGGGTTTATTAAAATTGAATATTAAGTCGCGTAAAAAATTGTATGCCGGGGTTAACCAGTACCTCGTTGTCCTGTGCTGCCAGAGGATTGCTGCCTTTAAAATCCAGAAGGTTGTTGGCACCCACTTGAAGTTGATAATGCTTAAAAAGGGTTTTTCCAAAGGACAGGTTCACTAAGGCGAAGCCATCCACAAAGGAATTGTCGAACTCGTCCAATAGGTCGTTACCATTGCGGTCGGTCAGACCAAATCGACTTCGATACACTACTCTCAAGTTGGCATTGGCATCCCATTCGGGTACCTCATAAAAGGCTTTGAAGTTTAGAGTATGTCGTGAACGGTTTTCCAATCCGAAGTAGTCGTCCTCGGTTAAACGGACGGTTTCCAAAGTTTCGGGGTCTCTTGCGAAAACCTCTCCGTTGGCCACAGCTTCTTCTTTGGCTTTATCGAAAGCGTATAATAGTTGGTATCCTGCGGATAGATTCAGATTCTCAAAAAGTTTGTATTGAAGGTCCAATTCCATTCCTTGGGTATACACCTCTTCACGATTGATGTACCCGAAGACATTTTGTCCGTTGGTTTTTGAGGCCAGAATCTGAATGTCGATGAGGTTTTGGAAATCATTTCGGAAGAAGTTGAGGTCAGCCTTTAGCTTCCCTTTTTTGTACCCGACACCTAGATTATATCCAACCGAGCTTTCGGCATCGAGTCTATCTCCGAGGTCGTTCACGTCTACCAAAAGGTTAGCGATTTCATCATTCTCCTGAAGACGCTGAATGCCTTGGGCTTCAACTTCCTTTCCAAATACGGAATAGCCTCCACCTGCGGCGTTGGTAAAGTCGAGATACAATTGCCTGAAATCAGGGGCCTTGAATCCGCTACCGACCGAACCTTTTAAGGCCCAGTTGTCATTAAAATCATATCGAGCGGAAAGCTTGGGACTTAATTGGGAATTGTATTCGCTGTGATTGTCGAAACGTGCACCAGCAATGACATTTAGTTTTTCGAGAGGTTTAAAATCGTATTGAGCAAACACGTATTGGGAGTCAAAAGTGACCTGGTCGGCAAAAAGCGAGCGGTCCAAGGTCTCAAAATTATAACCCCCGCCTACGGTCAATGTATTTTCTGGAGAGAAGGAATGATTAAAACGAATCTCGGGTCGAAACAGTTTTTGGTCAAAATCATTATCCAGTAAAATCTCGTCGTTGACAGGGTCTACGGTCTGTTCGTTGGTGATATAGTTGGTATAGTAAAACTCGTATTCAAATTGCGATTTTTCCGATGGTTTATGGTCTATTCTCAAATGGGCATTGCCATCGCGTTCCTCGCTGGTACCGGACGGAATATCAAATTCCTGCAGAAAATAACGGCCGGAAGCAAAAAACCGCAGTTTATCCGAAGCGTCATAGAACACCCTTCCATTAAGGGTATAATTGAAAAAAGGGTTGATGGTCTGTCCCTCATCACCCAAAGCCAAATCGTAACCATCAGTGCTCAAACGGTCCACGAAAACAGAGTACCCCAGTTTATCTTTCCGTTGATTTAGGCTTATTGTTGTGTTTTGGTTGTTGAAGGTGGCTGCACGATGTGCCACCTGCCCCGTAATTTTATCAGATTTGGGTTTTTCGGTGATGATATTAATCACGCCACCTAAAGCTTCGGAACCAAATAAACTTGAGGATGGTCCTTTGACCACCTCTATCTGTTTGATGTTTCCAATGGCAAAGCGGCTCAAATCGAGATTTCCCGAACTTCTACCCACAACGGGAACCCCATCGATGAGTACCAATACATAATCTGAAGC